>JBBRZL010000015.1:0-34550 GCA_038236735.1 Holophagales bacterium
CGGACAGGGCGGAGAAGAGCAGGAAGGGGGGCAGCAGACGCACCGCGCCCAGGGGCATGAAGGCCGCCACCAGGAAGAGGATCCGCAGGTACATGGTGGGCGTGGACAGCATGATCGCCGCCGCCGCCTCCCGGGCCTGGTCGTCGTGAGCACGAGTCTTCTTGGAGATCACCAGGACTGTCATGGTGCTGGAGTAGAGGCCACCGATGAGCCCCGTCAGCAGCAGGCCCTTCCTCGGGTAGAGGTAGGTCTGCAACACGTAGCCGAGGTAGGAGATGGCGGTAGTGACCACCACGGCCATCCAGATCTGGTGCGGCCCCACCGGCAGGACGCTGAAGACCCGGCCAGCCCAGCCCTCGGTGGGTGCCACCGCCGGGATCAGGGGCAGGATCACCCCCGCGATCGCCAGGAACTTGCAGATGGTCACCACCTCGCCGGTCTCGAGGCGGTCCGTGAACTGCCGGATGCGGCCCTTGGAGTGGAGGACGAAGAGGATGGTGATGGCGAAGGCCACCAGGTACCAGTGGGGCTCGTGGAGGGCCACCGGGCCCACGCTATAGGTCAGGAGGGCGATGAGGACGCCGATGAGGCCAGGGCTCTTCTGCTGGGCGACCTTGTTGTTGTAGTAGACCAGCAGGAAGGGAGCCACCACGACCATGCCCACCAGGAAGGCGTAGGGGCCGATGAGGGGGATCCGGTAGAGCATCAGCCCCAGCAGGCCCAGGAAGATGAAGGTGCGCACCGTGCCGAAAGTGTCGCGCTTCGCCTCCTGTTCGTAGTACTCCCGCAGGCCGATGCCGATCAGGGCGCTGATGGCGAGGGTGAGCAGGAAGGGCGTGAGTTGGGGCGGAAGCAAATGGAACTCCAGGGTACCCGGCGAAGATCGGAATCACGACCGGGCTTTCAGGCGGCGAGGTCAGGGCTTGCGGGGGCTGGTGTCGGCAACGGGCTTTTCCGATGGGCCCACGGTTAGAAGGTATTGGCGGCCCCTTTTAAGGAGGCTGGCAAGGTTGACGAACAGGAACGACAGAGCCAGGATGCCGACGAGGCCGACAGCGACATGGAGCAGAAATTTAAGAATCAGGTCGGTTGGCATTGGAACCTCCGAAGTGAACGGCTCAGTCGCAGGTGAGATTGGCCAGGGCCGGTGAGGAGATCAGCGTCGCTCAGGTGCCGCCACGAGATCCCGAAAGTAGTAAAGGTAGAGGCCCGCCAGAGTGAGGCCTGCAACCAGCCAGGCCCAGCTCTTCCGCACGGGGACTACCTCAAGGACCATGCTCAGGCCGTCTCCCTGCATCAGCTTGGAACACTGCAAGGTGGCCGACTGGCAGCCGTCGAGCTTGTCCAGGCGGACTCGAGGTTCGACCTCGGACTTGGCCAGCTTTGGCAGTTGTTCTCGGATGGTCTGGAACATGAACCCCTCGGGGAGCAGAAACTCCAGGCGGTAGGCGCCGAGGACGTCCTCCTGGGTATTCACAAAGGCGTGCCGGAAGAGGCGGCTGCCCGCCGGCAAGGTGCTCTTTTCTCCTGGCTTGGGCTGGGTGTTCTGGAAGACCTGTTTGAGACGGAAGGACCAGCGCAGGGTGGTCCTTCCGGGGAGTTCCTGGGGAATCTGGAGCTTCAGGGCGGTCATGCCGTTATGCGGACTCGCCTCGAGCCGTACCCCGGCAGGGGCGCCTTCCAGGTGCAACTCCTCCGCAGCGGCAAAGCCGAGGGGCAGGCTCAGGGTACCGGCGGCAAGGTCCTTCACCTGGAGGGTGGCGAGGCCTTGGCCGGACCCGTCCCTCTGCGCCTGGAGGCGGATGGTGTAGTTCTGGAGGTCGGCAGCCAGCGCAAGCCCGGTCGACATTAGCAGGAGGGCGAGCAGGCGAAGGGTCTTCATGGCGCCACCGCCCAGAAGGAAGGCGTGATCCCCAGCCAGTGGAACCAGGTGGCTGCCGAGATCACCAGGATCACCACGCCAAGGGTGCAGGTAAGCATTCCGTACTTGAAGTTGTCCCCCACTGTGTACTGATTGGTGGAGAACATGATGACGTTGGGCTTCCCGCTAATGGGCAAGCCCACCACCCAGTCGATGCAGAGGGCTGCAGGCAAGGCGAGGGAGATCGGGCTCCAGCCCAGCGCCTTAGCCAGGGTGATGATGATGGGGATCATGATGAGGGTGCGGACGGTCTTCGACGTGGTGAGTAGGTGGCTATACATCATCACGGAGATCACCACCGTGTAGGTGATGCCGAAGGGCACGCCCTTGAGATTCATGCCGCCGAAGAGCTGGCGGACGCCCCACTCGGCCGCGCCGGTGCTATCCAGCGCCAGCCCACCCGCATAGGCGCCAGCGCTGAAGATGAGCAGGTGCCAGGGGATGTCCGCCTCGGCCCAGGACAGGATGCCCCAGCGGGGGAACAGCACGATCACGGCGCCCAGTAGGGCCGCGAAGGGGGCACTAATCTCCACGCCGAACCAGCGCATGTGGAAGATGTCGGTCATCCAGAGGAAGAGCACTAGGCCGAAGATGGCGATGGCCTTCTTCTCCTGGAAGCCCAGGGGCCCCATGGCCTCGAACTGGTGCCGAACCAGGTCCAGGCCGCCCTCCACCTGAGGCACCTGCTCCTCGGGCTTCATGCGGAAGAGCAGCTTCTGACCCAGAAGCCACATCAGCACCATGGTGAGGATCGCCACCGGGGCGCCCACGCGCATCCAGTCCATGTAGTAGACCCGCTGCCCGCCCATGTTCTGGATGAGACCCACGGCGATGAGGTTGGCCGAACTGCCGGTCATGGTGATGGAAGAGAGCACGGAGATGCAGGCCAGGTTGAGCAGCATCATGTTCTTGCCGAAGGCGTTTGGGGTGCTTTCTGTGGACCCATAGATGGTGGCGACTACGATCATGAGCGGCAGGGTCATGACGCAGCGTGCGGCCGTGGCCGGGATCAGGGGCGCCAGCACCAATTGCAGCACCAGGAAGGCGAGCAGGGCCCAGCTGGCCTTGTGACCGAAGCGCACCACCAGCCAGAGGGCCATGCGCTTGGCCAGCCGCGTCTTCACCAGCATGGAGGCCAAGATGAAGGCGAGAAGGTTGAGCCAGATCACCTCCATGCCAAGGACGTCCATGATGGCCTTGGCATTGGAGGTACGCGTCACCAGTAGCAGGAACATCAGCACCAGCGAGGTGACGTAGGTGGGGAAGGGTTCAGTCACCCACCAGACCAGGGCGAGAGCGAAGCAGGCCGCGCCGGACTGGGCCGCCGCACTAAGGCCGGCGCCGGCCGGCAGGAAGTAGATGAGGAGGAACAGCAGGATCCCGCCCGGGAAGCCCAGGTAACGCATCCATTGCTCGGTGGGACTCTGGGCCGCCCTGGTCTTGGAAGATAGGGTCATCTTCTCCATGTCCAGGAGTTCCTGGAGGGTGGGGACCTTGGTTGCAGAATCGGCTACGGCTGCCATGCGATGCCTTGAAGAAGCGGGCCACCCTGGAGGTGGCCCGCGGTGGGGAGGACTAGGCCTTGATCCAGTTCTTGAAGGGGTGCTTCAGGAGATTGGAGTTGAAATAGCGGGGATCACTGGAGACTTCGGCGCCGACCCAGGCGGGGAACTCGATCTTCTCATCTTCGGAGGCCAGTTCGATTTCCGCCACCACCAGGCCTTCGTTCTCGCCGTGGAAGACGTCGATCTCCCAGGTCTTGCCGAAGTGGACTTCCTTGTGGCGGTGCTTGTCGATGAGGGGCTGCTCGCAGAGGTTGTCCAGCAGGATGGCGGCGTCTTCTACCGGTATCGAGTATTCGAACTCGGCCCGGGTCACGCCGGTGGTGATGCCCTTGATGGTGAGCTTGGCTTTCGCGCCCTCGATGCGGACGCGCACCACCCGCTCCTTCTGGGCGTTCAGGTAGCCCTGCTTGAAGTGGATGCCCGCGTCCTGGGGCTTCCATGCGGCAATGTTGAGCAGGTACTTGCGTTCGATTTCCTTGGCCATGGGGTATCTCCGTATTCGGCGCTAGGCGGCCTGTTGAGCCAGGGCCTTCTTGAGGGCCATGGGGTAGTTGATGTTCTGGTGGCTGTCCAGCCCCAGGTTGGAAAGGACGTTCATCACCAGCCGTGGATCCTCATGCTCGACACAGAAACTTTCGAGGGTGAGTCCCTTCGCTGAGACAGTGGCAAATTCACAGGTCGTGCCGTCGAGGACAAATCCCTCCCGGACCTTCTGGACCTCCAGGAGCTTGAGTTCCTGGTTGGGCAGGATGACTTCCTGCAGAAATTGCTCCTGCGTGTAGGTGTCACGCCCCAGTGGGGGCATGGGGAGGGCCCAGGCCCCGAAGAGTTGGGCGAGCACCTTGGCTTCGCAGGGGAAGCCGGTCTTCAGAACTGGATCCCAAAGCTCGAGACCATGGCGGTCCACCTGTTTTCGCCATTTCAGGTCCATGATGCCGTTCCTGATCTTGGCGTTGTGGGAACTCTTCAGGCAAAGCAGGTAGGTCTCATGGATCGAACGAACCGACAGGAGCTGGACCCCGGCTAGCCTCTGGCGCAGCTCCGGGAGGGAGGCTGCGAGGACCCGCCATTCCCAGCGGGGCAGGATCAGGGGCGAGGCGTTGCTCACGGGAGATTCCGTCGGGTAAGGAGGGTGGAGGCTGGGTAAACCACCGGAAGGGCCCTCGCGGAACGAGGGGCCCTTCCGGGGGCGTTGCGGAGGTCTACCAGTTGTAGGCGACGCGCATGGACGTCGTGTTGAAGCTGGGGTCCAGGACCTTGGCGCCCGTGGGGCTGTAGCCCTTGGAGGCCATGGCGTTGTCGTTGTTCTTCACGATGCTGTAGTTCAGCATGAAGCGCAGGTTCCTGCGGACGTAGTAGTTGACGCCGAAGGTGGTGATCTTCTCGTCGCCGCCCTTGATGGGGTCGATGGCCGTGATGTCGTCTAGGTTCATGTCCTCGTAGCGGACCACGAACTCCCAGGCGCCGGCCTTGGTGTAGGGCGTGGTGCTCTTGAAGAGGGAATCGGCGCCGCCACGGTACTCCTTCTGCCCGCCGATGACGTAGGACACCTGGGCGTAGTAGGTGGAGAACTTGTGGTCCTGGGTGCTGGTGGCCTGCTGGGCGGCGGTGGTCGGGATCAGCTTGAGGTTGACGGCGTCCCAGATCTGCGTCTGGGTGCCCTTACGCTTCAGGTTGGCGATCTGGTACTCGCCGAGCCAGGAGAAGTGGCCCATCTGTCCGGCGAATTCCAGGCCGGTCAGCTGGAACTTGTCCACGTTGCCGACGGTGGCGCTGAGCCACTTGGCGGCATTGATCTTGCCCACGGAAGGACGAGGGCCCACGGAGAACGTGTTGTCCCGGGGGGCGCCGTCGTTCATGGTGCGGATGCCTGCCGCGGCCCCAATGTGGACCAGGTGAGTGGCGTCCTGCTGATAGGGCCGGAAGACGAAACGGCCCGCGTAGCCCCAGCCGCCGTTGTCGATCATCTTGTAACCGGCGTCGCTGGCCTTGTTCATGTTGTCGACGGTGTCGTCCAGGCTCTGGCCGAAGAAGGCGCCCTTGACGTACCAGCGGTCGCCAAAGGTGGTGTAGTGGACGCCCACGCGGCGGGAGAAGTTCCAGCCGTCGGTGAAGGAGCGGTCCATCACCCAGATGTTGGTGTTGGACATCAGGGTGTCAAAGCCGATGGGGGCCTTGACGTGGCCGAGCTGCAGGCGCTGGTCTTTCCAGCCGGTGTATTCCAGGATCATGTCCTTCATCGCGGCCTCGCCGCTGGAGAACTCCAGCTCGGCTTCGCCGTTCCAGTCCTTGCCGAAGTTCACCTTCCAGCCCACGCGGATGGCGCGCAGGGTGGTGCCGCCGCCCAGGCTGTTGTTGCTGCCGCTGAACCAGGTGCCGTCCAGGAACACGCGGCCGTCCATCTTGTAGTTGAAGGCGCCCATGTCCTCGGAGTCATCCTTGACTTTCTTCTCCTTGGAGGAGCCGGTGCTGAGCTTGGCGACCTTCTTTTCGAGGTCGGCGATGCGCTTGTCAGTGTCGGCCGAAGTCTGTGCGAAGGCTGGGCCAGCCAGCAGCAGCAGGGCCATAGGGGTTATGAAAGCTTTCATGGTGGCGCTCCTAGGTGAGTTTGGAGTGCAGGCCTCACGAACCTGCGGGTGGGGGGATGGGTGATTGCCCTGGATTGGACCAAGGATCTGCAATGGAAGGAGCAAGGCTTGGGCCATTCCCGACCGCCTGGTTAATTGTCTTGTAATTCAATAAATACGGTTCAACCGGCGAAGGACCTTCCGTTTGTATGCGCGAAATCCCGCACTCCATCTGCGGATGTCCGCGCATCGTACTTCAAGGCCAGAGTTGCTCAGGGGCGGGGTTTGCCCGCCTCGTACCAGGCGGCCAGGAGGAGATCACCGGTCCGTTCTGCCGAACGCCGCAGTTGACCTTCGAGGGTTTCCTTCTGCAGGGACCAAAAGGCCTGCTGATAGGCGTCCGAGTTGCCATCGGCCTTCCGGGAGGCTGTCTGGTCCGCTGCGAGCAGGGCCGGCACCAGGGCGTGGCTTTCCTGGAGCCAGGAGCTCACGGCCTTCGGCAGAGAGGCTGGCGCCGCAGCCTGCCGGAGCCCGGTGATGAGGGTGACTTCCTGATTGACCAGGTCCGTTTCCCACCGGTGGTGGATGCCCTTCTGTCCGGTCTGCTTCCCGTTGCGGTTCCGGGTGGTGTGCAGGGGCACCTGGGCATCGGCGATGTAGTGGCAGAGCCAGCCGCTTGCCGAAACCACCAGCCGGCGATCCCCTGATTTGAAAGCCACTACCAGCAGGCGGTAGCGCTCCGCGATCACCCAGGGAAGCTGGCCGTTGCTTGCAAAAACCCAGGCACCCATCTGGTCCTTGGCGGCAGCGGCCAGCAGCGGCACTTTGTCGGCACCCCCGTAGGCTTCGCAGTAAATCCGGTGCCTGCCCACCTCCGTGGGATCGTCCTTCTTCCAGAGGTCCGGCTCCAGGGCCGCCGCGGTGAACACGGCTTCGCCACCGGCATACCAGCCACCCAGTTCGGGAGGCAGGGTCTGGAGCGAGGCTGCAGCGGCCAGCCGATGCCCTTTGTTGCCCCAGGCCAGCAGGGGCAAGGCAAGGAACAGAAAGGGCCAGCTAGCGAATTTCATCTTATGACCTCATGCTGGCACTTCTCTAAAGGGCAAAAGCCTTTTCGAGCTTAGGAACGATTTCCTTCTTGCGGCTCATCACGCCCGGAAGCCAGACCTGGTCCCCCTGCGGCTTACGGCCAAAGGCCCTTTCCACCAGCATCCCGTCTTCGGTCAATACGAGCAGTTCCGTTCCCTCTTTCATGATGTCCGTCAACATGAGGAAGAGGCCGCTGAGGCCCTTCTCGGTCTTCAAGCGCGCCATCTCGGTCCGCAGGCCAGCCTTGTGCTTGTCGAGGTTGGCGAGATCCATCACCTCAATCTGGCCGATTCCGACTTTTTTCCCGCTCATGGTGAAGTCTTTGTAGTCCCGCAGCAGCAGTTCCCGGGCGGGGGTCCCATCAATGTTCTCCTTGACCTTGAAGACCTCCATGCCAAGCCCCATGTAATCCTTGATGCCTTCAATCCTGGCCAGCTTTTCAGCGGCCCTGCGGTCGATGGGTGTGGTGGTGGAAGACTTGAACATGACGGTGTCCGATAGGATGGCGCAGAGCATGGCACCCGCCACGCCCTTGGGAACTTCCATGCCGCAGTGATCGTACATTCCGGCAATGACGGTGCAAGTGCTGCCGACGGGCCACACCCATATCTCCAGCGGCTTTTGGGTAGAGATGCCTCCCAGTTTGTGATGATCGATGATGCCCAGGATGTCAGCCTTGTTCAGGTTGTCCGGGCTCTGGGCCACGTCGGAGTGGTCCGTCAGGATGAGTTTCCTGCCAGTGGCGTCCGTAACGGTCTCCGGCACGGGCAGTCCGAACTTGGCTAGGACGAAGGCCGTGTCAGGGGTCAACTTGCCCTGGGTCGCGGGAACGCAGGAGACCCCCCGCCGAGTCATCAGGTCCGAAACGGCAATGGCCGAGGCGATGGCATCCAGATCAGGGTTGCGATGGCCGACAGCCATGGCCGGCGCAGGGGCGACCTTGGTTTCAGTAGCGGCCTTGAGTGGGGCCTGGGCGACCCCGTTGGTGACGAACAGTGCTGACAGCAGAAGCCCAAGGCAGAAGCGAATCGTCATGTATTCCTCACAAAGTGGGATTGGCGCGCGGACAGCATCAGCGGCTCCTTGGTTTCAGGCTGAAGGGACTTCGTTTGGCCTTAGATGGAATGGTTGATCAAGATGAAGACAAGCTGATTGGAGACTTCTGCTGATGTTCCTGTAGGGACACTTCACCCGAACCTTCCTTGATTCGCAGGACCCAGTAGTGGTTGAAGCCCCTGACCTCCGCAAAGGGCCATGGGTAGCCCAGGGTATCCAGCAGCACCATCAGCGTGTCTGAGTGTCCGCAGACCAGCACTGTTTGGCCTGCATGCAAGGCGAGGATCCGCCGGCCCAGGGCCTGCTCTGCGCCGCGATCATAGATCTGGAGCGGGAGAGCCAGGGCCTTCGCCAGGGGCGCCAGGGTCAGCTGGGTCCGCAGGTATTCAGTGGCGTAGAGGGCCACCGGCTGCAGCGGGGCCAGCTCCACCGCGAGGGTTTCCGCGCGTCGGCGGCCATTCTGGGTCAGGCCGCCGTTGGTGTATTTCGCAGTCTTCTCTGCATGGCGCAACAGGATGACCACCGTGTCTTGGGCGGTCAGCGCAAAGCTCAGGAGTAGGGCGATGAACAGGGAGCGGAACATGGCCAGCCTGAAAAGACCGGAGGCGGCGGTTGGCCGCCTCCGGTCAGGGTTCGATCAATGCGTTCATTCGCCCAGGTTCTTGGCGCCGGGCCAGCGGTAGAGCCGGGGATTGCCCTTTTCGTCCAGCGCACGGCGGTCGGCATCCGTGGTGACAGACATCTCGTAGTCCAGGATGGCGTCGCCGATGGTCCTGATGGCGGCGGCCCGGCCTTTGATGCCCTTGGAGGACAATTGCAGCTTGCCGTCCTTGCCGAAGCCCTTGTAGGAGGTCCACCAGGTCTGGATGATGCTGGTCACGCCGGGGAAACTCTTGTCGAGTTCCTCGATGCTCTTGATAGAGCCGAAGACGGAGTTCACCGGGGCGAGGATGATCTTGTCGTCGATCTCGCCATTGTCGACCAAGGTGAGGACGCCGATGGGGCGGCACTTGACCATGGTACCCGTGGCAATGGCTGGTCCCAGGACGATGACATCAAGGGGATCGCCGTCCCCACCCTTGGACTTCAGCAGGACACTGCGGGGGATGAGGCCGTAGTTGGCCGGGTAGGGGAGGTACTTCACGAAGCGGGGGGCGCCGTCCTTCTGCTCGAGCTCCATGGTGCCGTTGGGCATGGTTTCGTACTTGGCAGTTGTGCCTGCGGGGATCTCGATGATGGCGTTGATCGTGCCGTCGACGTTGATCGGGTCATAACCGTTCATGAAACTCTTCTCACCCTTGACCACAGACACCACGGGGGTGACCAAGCCCTGGGCGGAGAGGGGGAGCATCGCGGCAAGGGCGAGCGCAAACCCGAGGGAAGTGATGAATCGCTTGTTCATATCTGGGTATCTCCTGGATGCATGAGGATGGGTTCAGGTTCGGCTCACGAGGGGTCGTCGTTGTTGGCGGCCTTTATCTTCTTGGCCTTCTTGACCTTGGGGGCCTCCGCTTTCGGGGCCGGTTCTGCAGCCTGCTTCGACGCGGCAGCAGTAACTTCCACCTTCACCTCGGGCTTCTCGACCTTTGGCTGCGCTGGCCCTGCGGGCATCACGATGATGTGGGGACGGCTCTTCTTTGCCGGGTCGTCATAGGCGAGTTTGGGGTTCTTAATAAGCTCTTCCTGCATGGCCTCGGAGGAATACTCGAGCAGGAAGAAGACGGGTCCCCAGGAGGCGGTTCCTGGATCCACGACCTCCCGGATGAGGGTGGCGGCATTCACCATCTGATCCGGAGTGCGGTCTGTGTTGTGCTTCGTGTAGCGGCCGGATTTGTTATTCAGGGTCCAAGTGTTGGATGCCTTGTCGTACAGGATCTCGCCGCTGATACGCCCAGGGGCGCCCGCAAGGGCGGAGACATGACCGAAATTCTCACGGGTGCCGGGTTTCCGCTTGGACTGGTCCTCGGGACGGAAGAAGCCCTTCTCATAGGTTCGGCCGAGAGGATGGGCAGCCTCAGGGATGATCCCCACACGGCCGACGGCGTCGATCACCCAGTTGTAGGGCGCCATCTTGATGTCGAGGATGGCCGGGAAGTCTTTGCTAGCCACCTGCAAATAGGGGTTCAGGATCACTTTGCCTGTCTTGTCTGCCTCGTAGTGCTTGATGTAGGCAGGTTGGGACTGGTAGCCGTACTGCTTATCCAGCTTGTCGAAATCCTGGGCAGCCATCGGCAGGAACGAACAGGCCAGCAGGATGCGGACCACGGTCGGGGTGAAGTGCATGCTCATCGTGGGGGTTCTCCTTGAAGGGAGGTGGAGGGGAAACGGGAGGGATTCCCGGGTTCACTTACTTCGTGATGGGTCGCTTCATGAAGACGCGGACCTTGGAGCCACCCCACTTGCCGTTGTCGGACAGGGCGAGGCCACCGAGCTCCCCGAAGAGCACTTTGGTCATGAACCGCTCACCCTGCAGGTGCGTTTCTGCGTTTTCGTAGAGAGTCAGGTCCTCGTAGCCGTAGGAAAAGTCATACAGAAAAATAGGGCCGTCCTGCTTGAGGGCCCAGCCTTCCATGGAGACCCCGCAGGGTTCGGTGCCAGGAAGCACCACATAGCCGGGGCGGGCGCGGTAGGAGTAGGCCTTGTTGGACACCAGTTGGGTCGTGGCAGGAAGCCCCAACTGCAGCAGTTCCGGCATGTGCTTTCCGAAATCAGCCAAGGTCATCTTCCCCAGGTCGCTGAGGTCCACGCTGAAGCTGGCACCTTTCTCCACGTAACCGGCAAGTCCACCACCGGGGGCCATGCCCACATTGTCCTGGCATTCGGTTTCACTTTTGGCTCCCGCAACCAGGAGTGGCGTCGCCAATGTTTTATTCACATCTTGATAAATGGCCTTCACCGTCACCTTGCCGGCGCCTTCGGCGATTCCGGCCTTGTACTTGGTGGTGATTCGGATGAGGTAGCCCTTCTTCCAGAGGCTCTGATCGGCGGTATCCAGATACTCCTTGGTGGTCATCTCCACCTTCAGGGGGTTCTTGTCCTTCTCGGTTACCGTGAAGCCCTGCTTGCTAGCTGCGGCCTGCACCTTCGTCCAGATGTCTTTGAATGCCGCCGCAGGGGTGTCCTTGGTCTTGGCGGGGTCGATGAGGAACTTGTATTCCCGGCTTGCCACGTCATCCAGTTTGGGGGCGGGGAAAGCCTGGATTTTCTGAATAAACAGTGGCTTCGGCTCTTCAGCCGCGTGGAGGCCGCCACCACTGGCGATGCCTGCGATCAGTAGGAAGGTCACAAGTGGCTTGAACATGGTGCTACCTCCAAAATGGAAGAGTCGGATGCACGCTGGAAGGGATTGTGCTGGTAAGGCATGGATCGACAGTCCCCGGGAAGGCCGAGGGTCCCTGAACCGGGCAAGACTCGGGCCATTCTCTACCCGTGGGTTAATTGTTTCGATCTGCTTGGGTTCGGGCCTAGCGTTTGGGCAGCCTATCCAGCCGTTGAGCGGAATTCCGCATCCGCTGTGCGGGCTTTCGCTCAATCCTTGCCGGTGGGGATGCTCATAAGTTTCAGCCGATCGTAGAGGGTTCGCCGGGCCATGCCCAGGATCTGTGCGGCCTCGGTGACATTGCCGCCCGTGCGCTGGAGCACCCGCTCCACGTGGAGCCGCTCCATCGCGCGCAGCGAGAGCAGGCTCTCGCCGGGATCCGGAGCCGCACTTGGGCGGGTCTGCAGGCCCAGGTCGCTGGGCTCGAGGCGATCCCCCTGCTGCAGGATCATGGCCCGCTCCAGCACGTTGGCCAGCTCGCGGATATTGCCGGGCCAGGGGTACTTCAGGAGGAGCGCCTCCGCCTCAGGTCGCAGTTCCACGTGCACCTTCCCCATGCGTCGGCAGACGTTCATGAGGATGGCGCGGGCCAGGATGGGGATGTCCTCGAGCCGCTCCCGCAGCGGCGGGATGCGGAGCGTGAGGGTGCTGACCCGGTAGTACAGGTCATCCCGGAACTTCTTGGCCCGCACCGCCTCTTCGAGATCGACGTTTGTGCTCGCGATTAGGCGGATGTCCACGTGGCGATCCCGCACGTCACCGAGGCGGCGGAAGCTTTTCTCCTCCAGGGCCTTGAGGAGCTTGGGCTGGATGGCGGGGTCCATGTCGCCGATCTCGTCCAGGAAGATCACTCCCCGGTGGCCGACCTCCAGGAGGCCCTGCTTGGCGTTCACGGCGCCGGTGAAGGAGCCCCGTTCGTGGCCGAAGAGTTCGGATTCCAGGAGCTCGCGGCTGAGCCCCGCGCAGTTGAGGTTGACGAAGGCCTCCTCGCGGCGGGGCCCGTTCACGTGGAGCCAGCGCGCGAGCACGCCCTTGCCCGAGCCCGTTTCACCGAGGATGAGGATGGGGCTGTCCCACTCGAGCATCAGCTTGGCCTGTTCCTCCAGGCGGCGGATGGAGGCGCTCACGCCCTGGAAGGGATCCAGAGGGCCCGGTTGTTCCCGCGTGGCCACTTCCTGCCGCTTGCGGAGGCGCTGCTGCTGCAGGAGCCGGCGCACCAGCACGAGCAGGGCCTTGGATTCCACGGGCTTGGTGAGGAACTGCTCGGCCCCCTCCTTGATGGCCCGCACCGCCAGGTCGATGGACCCGTGCGCCGTGAGGATGATGAAGGGAGTGTCCTCGCTCAGCCGCTTGAACTGCGGCAGCAGTTCCAGGGAGGTGCCATCGGGCAGGCTGTAGTCCGCCACCACCACGTCGTAGCCCCCGGCGCGAAACAGCTCGGTGGCCCGCTGGCAGGTCTCCGACTCATCGACATCCAGGTCGTTGGCGCGCAGGAAGGCGGCCATGCCGTGCCGCACCGCGGGGTCATCCTCGATGAGCAGGAGCTTCGGCTTAGGCACGGGGTTCTCCGATCAGTTCCATGCGGCGCCGGGGCGCGGGCAGTCTCAGGGTCACCCGCGCTCCGCCTTCGGTGCCGTTCTGCACCTCAACCGAACCGCCGTGCTCCTCGACCACCCGCTTCACGATGGACAGCCCCAGGCCGGTGCCTCCCTTGCGGCGGGTGAAGAAGGGCTCGAAGGCGCGGGCCAGGGTCTCGGGCTCGAAGCCCGAGCCCCCGTCTTCCACGGTGAAGGTCCACCAGTCATGGCCCTCGTCCCGCAGATGCCGACCACGGACCGAGACGGTGCCCTGCTCCGGCGAGTGATGGAGGGCGTTCTCGATGAGGTTCCGGAACACCTGGTGCATGCGGCGGGCATTCAGCGGCAGGACCAGGGCCTCGTCCTCCAGGGCCTGGCGGACGGTGCAGCCCTTCTGGACGCGCAACCCCTCGCAGGACCGGACCGCATCTTCCAGCAGGTTGTGGACCCGGCAGGGCTCGGGATTGAGGGTGCGAGGCTCGCCGTAGTCCCGCAGGTCGTTCATGAGGCCCTGGATGCGCTCGGCACTTTCCCGCAGGGCCACCAGGAAGGAGCGGTAGCGTGGCTCGTCGCCGAAGGTGGCCTCGAGGGCATCCAGGTTGATGGAGATGCCGTAGACCGGGTTGCGGATCTCATGCACCACGCCCCCCACCAGAGCCCGGAGGGATTCCTCCGCGCGGCGACGCTCGGAGATGTCGGTGCACATGCCGGCCATGCGGGCGGGGCTGCCATCGGGGCGCCAGGCCACGACCTTGCCCGCATCGAACACCCAGAGCCAGTCGCCGGATTGGGTGCGCAGGCGGTACTCGGCCTGGAGTCCCGGCAGCCGGCCTTCCAGGTGCGCATTCAGGGCCGCCTCCGTCTGGAGCCGGTCCTCGGGATGGATGAGGTCGAAGCCCGCCTGGAGCGTGGGTTCGATGGCCCCGGGTTCGTAGCCCAGCATGCCGAACCAGCGAGGGCTGCGGTACATGCTGCCGGTTTCCAGATCCCAGTCCCAGAGGCCCTGCTGGGTGCCTTCCAGCGCGTGGTTCAGCCGTTCCTCGCTGGCCCGCAGTTCGGCCTGGGCGACTTTCAGGGCGGTGATGTCGCGGGAGATCCCGGCGATCCGGTGGATCCGTCCCCACTTGTTCCGCACGGGCGTGAGGATGGTCTGGAAGGTCCGGACCTGCCCGGCCACGACGTGCTCCTCCTCAAACTGCAGCGGCGTCCCTTCCCGGGCGACCCGCTGGAAGTGCTCGATCAGTTGGAAGGCACTGCTTTTGGCGAGGCAGGATTCTGGCGAGCGGCCGGCGAAATCGGGATTGAGGAAGCTGCCCGCGGCGTGGAGGGGCGGGTTCACGGTCTCGAAGGTCATCGCCCCTGCTCGGAGATGCCGACCACATAGATCCAGTCGTAGAGATTCTGAAAGAGCCCATCGAAGCGGTAGGGGGTCTCCTCCCCCTTGACGGCGCCTGCCGTGGGGAAGTGGGCGGCGACCCGGTTGGCGGCCAGGCGCGCTCGGGCACGGCGCAGGGTCGCAGGCAACTGGGAGGCGAGCACGTAGGTTTCCTGGAAGCCTTCCCGGAGGAAGGTTTCGCCTAGGGCAGGGTTGTTGCCGGGAATACGGACAAGGACTGGCAGGCTCGGATGGTGGGCCCGGAAGGTCTTGATCCGGCTGATCCACTCCTCCGTGGCCTGCGAGGACCAGAGAATCAGGGCATCGGCTGGACCACACACGAAGGCATCCAGCTCGGCCTCGGTCCAGGCCGTGATATCAATGCAGATGGGCTGCTCGCCGTCGCCGATGGCAAAGGCCCGCGCCGTGCCAGCCAGCGAGGTCGCGGGTACGCCCACGGCCAGCAGGTGGCTTGGGGCGATCGGTACCTTCGAAGCGGATTCCATGGTCAGCGTCCTTGGAGGGCGATCATCGCACCTTCGGCCAGAGGTGTCTGTGACGCCCGCCCCAAGCGCGCGAGGCTGCCCCCAACAGGAAGAGACCCCGCCGGAGCGGGGTCTCTTCCTGTGGCGCTGCCTTCGCTCAGAAGCGGATGGTGACGCCCACCTGGAGGGCGTCGGCCTTGAACCCGCCGGAGAGCCTCGAGTGCAGCCAGCGGGCTTCGGTGCCCACGGTGGCATTCCACTGGTAGCCCGCGCCGGCGGCCATACCGAATTTGGTGGTGTTGTTCGTGGTGTCCGAGATTCCAGCATCCTTCCGCTGCAGGGACCAACGCACCACCGCGAGGCCCGCCGTGAGGTAGAGTCCCTCGGGCTTGCCGGCGATGAAGTAGAGGTAGTCGCCGCCCAGGCTGAGGGACGTGGCGGTCTGCTTGATGGTGGCAAAGGAGGCCTCCGGAAAGAGGCTGTAGTCGAGGCGGGGCCGCAGCATGTGGCCATCCCCCAGATCGAAGGTGCCGTGGACGCCGAAGCCCGGGCCGGGCTTGCTGTCCACGTAATCCTTGAGGTCGCCGAGCGGGATGTTCACCAGGCCCTGGACGCCATAGCGCGGCGCTTCGGCCTGGAGGGACAGCGCGGCGATGGTCAGGATGGCCAGGGTGGTGAGGGATGAGGTCTTCATGATTCCTCCCGGGGACGGCGGCCCTGCATGGACTCGCCAAGCACCCGAAGTCATTTTCCCACACCTGGGAGCGCGGGACCCGTTATTGAAGACAGAAAAGTTCACCTAGAAATAAAGATCTAGCTCAATTTAGTCCATTCTCTGGCGGGCTCTTCCACAACAAAAAGGCGCCCAATCGGGCGCCTTTTTGAAGGGAGGAGTGAAGCTACCCGGCATGCTCGGTGCGACGCTCTTTGAGGCGCCCGGCCTTGCCCAGCTTCTCGCGCAGGAAGTAGAGCTTGGCGCGGCGGACCTTGCCGTGGCGCAGCACTTCCAGCTTGTCGATGGTGGGGCTGTTGAGAGGGAAAATACGCTCCACACCCACACCACTCGCCACCTTGCGGACGGTGAAGGAGGTGCGCATGCCGCCGCCCTTGATGCCGATGACGATGCCCTGGAACAACTGGATGCGCTCCTTCTCGCCTTCCTTCACCTTGACGTGCACCTTGACGGTGTCGCCGGGCTGGATACGGGGGAGGTCAGAGCGAAGCAGGCTCGCTTCGAGTTGGTCGATGATGTGGCTCATGTGGGCTCCTGGGCCAGCGGTCCCAATCCTGATCACAGGCGGACATGGCTCGAAAGTCCCCGGACGGGGAGTCAATCAGTGTATCGGAATGGGCGGGAAAGGGAAGGTGGGGTTTGTAGAGGCAGTCTCCAGCCTCCGGATTCCAGCCTTAGGGCTTCCAGCCCTTCCACCCCTTGGGCTTCGGCTTTTCCCAATCCTCGGGATGCTCCACCTGCCAGGCACACCATTGGGCCGGGCGGTCCAGCCCCTCCACCCGGTCCCGGAGGAAGGCGGCCCAAAGGTCCGGTCGCAGGCGCTTGGTGCGGGCCATGGCTTCCCGGAGGCGCCAGAGGCGGATGGCGCCGTGATCGCCGCCCTGGAGGATGGCTGGGACGTCCTGGCCCTCGAAGGTGGCCGGCCGGGTGAAGTGGGGGTGGTCCAGCAGGCCCGTGGCGAAGCTGTCCTGTTCGGCGGAGGCCTCGTTGCCGAGCACCCCCGGCAACCAGCGGCAGACGGCGTCGATGAGGAACAGGGCCGGCAGCTCCCCGCCGCTGAGCACCGCCTCGCCGATGCTGAACTCCTCGTCGATGAAGCCTTCGACGGCCCGCTGGTCCAGTCCCTCGTAGCGGGTGCAGACCAGGAGCAGCTGGTCGAGGCGGGCCAGTTCCAGCACCTTGGCATGGGTGAGGGGCGGCGCGGCGGGGCTGAAGTGGATGATGCGGCCCGCGCCGGTGCGCGGCACCGAGGCGAGCGTATCCCGCAGCACGTCCGGACGCAGCACCATGCCGGGCCCGCCGCCGAAAGGGGCATCATCCACGTGGCCGAAGGCGTTGCCCGCGAAGGGCCGGTAGCTGTGGGTGTGCAGCTCGTGGTTCAAGTCCCGGAACGCGCGGCCCGTCACGCCGAGGCGGGCGGCCTCGAAGAATTCCGGGAACAGCGTCAGGGCATCGATTCTCATCCCTTCACCAGGAAATGGAAGGCCCTGGTGAAGGCACGGAGGATGAGCCCGAAGCTGGAGGCGAAGTAAAGGGTGTTGGCAAGGATGCCCGCACTGCCGATCCAGGCCCAGGCGGGGCGCTCTTCCAGCAGGGCCGCCCCCAGCAGGCAGAGGATGGCCGCGGGCAGCTGGTTGCCGAAGGGCAGCGGGACGGGCAGGGCCAGCAGGAAACCGGTCCAGGCGATGCCGGATCCCATCCAGCGACGGTTGAGCGGCCGCCGTACGGCCCCGCTCCAGCGGAAGCGGTTGAGCTGGACCTCGAACTTGGCGAGGGCGTCCTTGATGCGGCCCTTGTGGATGGGCTGGGCCTGGATGCGCTTGGGTACCCACGGATGCGGCGTGCCCCAGGCCAGCTGGGCGCCCAGGGCCATGAGCCCCGCCCCGCCCACGGGGGCCAGGCCCACGTTCAGGCCCGGGATGAGGTTCGGCAGGGACAGCAGCAGCACCAGCAGGCCATAGGTCTGCTCGCCGGCGGCGTCCAGCAGTTCGCCGAGCGTGATCTCGCCCTCCATGTCCAGCAGGACGTGGAGCGTCTGGAAAAAGGATTTCGGCGTGGGTTGCACCGGATCAGCATGACCGAAGTCAGCGTGAACCACGCGTCTGCCCCTCCCGGACCAGCTGGCCGCAGGCGCCGGAGACATCCTGGCCCCGGCTGCGGCGGACGCTGACGGGCAGGCCCGCTTCCGCCAGCAACCGGCAGAGTACACTCACGCGGGTTTCATCGGGGGGCTCGAAGCCCGAGCCTTCGTGCGGGTTGAAGGGGATCAGGTTCACCTTGGCGGGGAAGCGCCGGGCGAAGGCCGCCAGCCGCCGGGCATCCTCCAGGCCGTCGGTGACACCCTTCAACAACACGTATTCGAGGGTGATGCGCTCGCCGGATTGCAGCGGAAAGCGCTCCAGTGCGTTCGCCAGGGCCGCCAGGTTCCAGACGCGATTCACGGGCATGGTGTGCGAGCGGCGCTCGTCCGTGGTGCCATTCAGGCTCAGGGCCAGCCGGGGCCGACGAGAGAAGGTTCCCAGCCGGTCGATGCCGGTCACGAGCCCCGAGGTGGACACGGTGATGCGGCGGGGCGGGATGGCGAGGCCCTCGGCGTCGGTGAGAATCGCGAAGGCGGCCATGAGGTGCTCGAAGTTGTGCAGGGGCTCGCCCATGCCCATGAACACGAGATTCACTGGGCGGTCCAAGGGATGTTTATGGTGGTTCAACATGGCCACCACCTGGCCCACGATCTCGGCGGCGCTGAGGTTGCGGATGATGCCCATCTGGCCCGTGGCACAGAAGGTGCAGCCCATGGCGCAGCCCACCTGGCTCGACAGACAGAGGGTCACTCGATCCTCGTAGGGCATGAACACGCCCTCGACCTGCTTGCCGTCCGCCAGGCCAAAGACGTGCTTGGTGGAGCCGTCCGAGGAGGTTTCGCTCTGGACGATGGCGGGCCAGGCGAGGTCCACCTCGGCTTCCATTCGGGCGCGCAGGGCCTTGGACAGGTTCGAGAACTGCTCCCAGCGGGTCCAGCGCTGGCGCAGCAGGCCCGAGAAGAGTTGCCCCCCGCGATAGGCCGGTTCACCGAGGTCGGCCAGGAGGGCGCTTAGCGCCTCGCGGCCCAGCCCCGCGGCATTGGGGCGTGAGGCAGTTCCCGCTTCGGGGGCGGGCAGATCCCAGGCTCGGATCAATCCATCCGGATCTTGAAGGACTTCATCAGCCGCATGTCGTCTTCGGAAAAGGGGAGCGAGGGGTCAGCCTCTTCGGCATCGGTGAGCACCCGGTGGCCGACGCTCATGGGCGAGGCCTCCAGGATGAGCATCAGGCCGTAGCCCTTGGCCTGGATCTGGAAGGCCAACTCGCGGCAGTGCTCGTCCTCGGCCAGGGCTTTCACCAGAGTATCGCCCAGGTCGCTCACCAGGTGGTGCAGCTGTTCTGGCAAGTCCATGGACCCTCCCTGCCTCCAGGATAACAGTGGGGTTTTGTCACGACCTCTTCAGTCCACGCCAAACCAGGTCCGGACCTGCCGGGACCACTGGCTGCGCCGACTCTCCTTCGGGGTGGCCGCCTCGGCGCCCTCCTGGTCCCGCCGCTCCATCAGGTCCACCAGACGCTCCAGCACCTCCGGTTCCCGTTTCAGGGAAGCCTCGAAGCTTTCCTTGGGCAGGATGACGATCTCCGCCTCGGTGAGGGCCACCACGGTGGCGCTGCGGGGGGCGCCGGTCAGCAAGCTGGCCTCGCCGAACCACTGCCCGGGGCCCAACTCCGCCAGGGGCTTCCAGAAAAGCCCGGTGTAGGGCTCCAGGCGTTCCTCGGCGCGGACCACCTGCAGGGTGCCGCGGTGGACGGCGAAGAGGGAGTTGCCCGGATCGCCTTCGCGGATGACGCCCTCCCCCGGGGCCAGGTGCCGGTAGGTGAGGAAGGGGCGGAGGTCCTCGGTCCAATGGTCCGGCAGGCCCAGTTCGCGGACGATCTCACCCATGAGCGAGAGGCCTGGCGACGTTTCTGAATGGGCCACCAGGGGCGTGGGGCCATGGGGTCCCATGAGGCGGAAGCCCTCCCGGGGAAGCACCGTGCAGGCCAGCCGGGTGGCCTGGAAGGTGCCCTGGCGGCCATGCCGGAAGCCCAGGGCCCAGAAGCGCATCTCCAGCACCGCGCCGCCCAGGTCGGAACTGTGGACCACCACCTCGGGGCGATGATGCGGGTGATGGGGTAGGCCGGCCAGGGCCCGGGTGAGCTTCTCGATGCCCACATGCAGGTCGGACCGGGGCTCGGCGATCACCTTGGCCGTGCGGCGATGCAGGCCCGAGGGCACGTAGAGGTTGGTCACCACGGCCTGGGCGATGACGCGGTTGGGCAGGATGTCCATGTCGCCGTTCTCGGTGCGGATCTGCACCGTGCGCCAAGTCATGGTCTCCACTTGGCCGATGAGCGTTTCACGCCCGGGGCCACCCCGCAGGTTGCCCGTGATCTCCACCCAGTCGCCCTCCAGGAAGGCCGGATCCAGGTGCAGGGAAATGCCCGCGAAGAGGTTGCCCAGCACTTCCTGGAGGCTGAGGCCCACCACGGCCGCGGCGATGGCGCCGGTGCCCAGCAGCTGGCCCAGGCTCACCTGCGCCACGTCGCGCAGGATGCCGCCGGCGGCCACCAGGTAGAGCGTGACGACCAGGAGATCCCGCGCGAAGCCCGGGGTCGCGGTCTTGCGCTGGCTCAGCAGCGGATCGAGCAAGAGGAAGGTGACCAGGCGAATGGCGCCATAGGCGAGGGCGAGCCACAGGATGAGGTCGGCCCCGAGGCGGGCGGCCGGGTGCGGGGTCATGCGGGGCAGCACGAAGGCAGCCACCACCAGCAGCAGGATGAGCAATCCCCAGGCCACCAGGCGACGTGGCGCACTGACCTTCTCTCTCAGGTCTCGGAACATGGGGGCAGAATACCTGATTCAGTCGCGGTACCGCGCCACGGATCGGGCCGGGTCCTCTTCCCAGAAGGGCCGGATGGCCGCGATGCCCCCCAGGCGAAGATGACGGAGCGAGGCCGCGTTCGCGGGGGCGACGCCCCCCAGGGCCAGCAGCCTGGGGCCACTCTCCGGAAGCCCAGCGAGGAACCGATGCAGTCTCTCGACGCCCCAGGGAGCGGTCTTGCCTGGGCTGGCGAAGACCGGGGCGATCAGCAGTTGCTCGGCAGTGCTGCGGCCCTCCCACTGCGCCTCGTCATGCAGGGGGCGCGACAGGGGCACCAGGCCCGGTTCCACATCGGGATGGTCCTCTGGTGCATGCAGGCCGCAGCCTGCGGCGAAGGCCACGTCCAACCTGCCCGTGACCCAGAGCTGCACCTCGGGCGCTGTATCCTGGGACCAGCGCGCGGCGTCCAAGAGTTCCCGGGCGGGCAGTTGCTTCTCCCGGATCAGGAAGGCATCCACCCCGGAACGCAGGACCTGCTGCCAACGCTCCCGGTCGAAGCCGAGCCCGGGAGTGATGGCCAGCAGGATCATCCGAAGAGGCTTTGCAGGGCGACCGCATCCAGCTTGTCGACGGCCAGGACCGCCACGTTCTCGGCCACGTGCGCGGCGTGGCCCATGCCGCAGAGGGCCGTGGTGACGCCCGGGCAGGAGCGCGTGAACTGCAGGGCGGCCTGGGCGGGGGTCGAGAGGCCCAGCGCCTCCGCGAAGCCTTCCGGCAGCTGGCGCAGGATGCGCGCCTGCATGATGGAGGCCGAAGTCTGCACCGAGAGCCCACAGGCCTGGGCGGCCGCCAGGGGCGTCATGGCCGTGCCGTCAAGCACCTGCGTGGGCGCCAGGAAGGCCTCGGGCATGGCCAGGTTGAGGGGCAGCTGAAGCCAGCGGAAGTGGTGGTGCGGTCCGCCAGCCAGGGTCGCGGCCTCCAACAGCCGGGCCAGGCTCAGGTGTCCAACCTGTCCGGGTGGCACGCGGAAGCCGTTCCAGGTGGCCACCCCGTAGGCGCGGATCTTCCCGGCCGCCACAAAGCCCTCACAGGCTTCGAAGGCCCGGCCGATCATGGCGTAGAAGGGCTCGACCCCCAGATGGGCCAACTGTTGCTCGGGGTTGTGCAGGTGAAACAGATCCAGAGTCTCGAGGCCCAGGGCGGTCCGGCTGAGGTCCAACTGGTGGGCCAAGTACTTCGGCGTCAGGGCGTGACAGCCATCCACCAGATCGGCTACGGACAGGATGCCTGGCTCCTCCAGCACGCGGTGGAACCAGGCCCTGGGAGTCTCATCGGAATTCTCTTCGGGCGTGGGGATGTAGCCGGCCTTGGTGGAGATGAAGAAATCCTCCCGGCGGAGGCCCTGGAAGGCCGCGCCCAGGGCCCGTTCCGAACGCCCGCCGCGGTAGTTCGCGGCCGTGTCGAAAACCGTGCCCCCAGCGTCAAAGAAGGCCCGGGCAGCCGCTGTGTAAGCGGCGTCAGCGGCATCTGTGGCGGGGCCCAGGTAGGTACCGAGGCCGAGGCTGCTGAGCACCATGGTGCCTCCTGACGGTGGGATTCAGGCTGGATGGGCGGGTTCAGCCCGCCCATCCAGCGGGGGTTGGGGGGGACATCGCGAGCAGGGGCTCCACCTCCGCGAGCCTGGAGGGCGCGATAGGTGCAGCGAGCAGGCGGTCCCCCCGGAGAGCATCAACTGTCCAGGTCTTCCTTGACGTTGCTGGTGCCCATGGTGATCAGGCGATCGGCGGCGCGGCGAGCCCAATCCGAGCCCGGATAGCTTTCCACCAGCTTCTGGTAGTAGCTCTTGGCTTCGGCGCGGAAGCCCTTGATCCGCTCGGTGTTGAAGGCCGAGAAATCCTTCAAGTACTGCCGGATCTCCTCGGCGGAGAGTTTCTTCAGGTTTTCCTTCTGCAGCTTGATTGCATAGTCCTTTTCGAACTGGGTGATCTCCTCTCCGGAGAGCAGGCGCTGGCGCAGTGCCTCGGCGAGGTAGTAGTAGGCCCGCTCGCGATCCACGTAGTCGGGATAGGTCTCGAGCAGCGTTTTCAGTCGGCGCTCGGCCCCGGGGTAGTAGTAGGTGTTCACGTAGAACACCCCCACGATCAGCTCATGTTCCGCAATGCGGCGCCAGCACTGGAGGATCTTGGCCCGGGTTTCGCCGGCGTAGACGCTGCCGGGGGATTCGGCCAGCAGCTGCTGGAAGCCCTCCAGGGCCTTCCGGGTCTCCGTCTGATCGCGCTCAGCACTCTCGATGGAGGAGAAGTGGCACAGCGCGCGATGGTACATCGCGTAATCCCGCAGCTCGTGGCGGGGGAAATAATTAAGAAAGCTGCTGTACTCGACCTCGGCCTCGGGGTAGCTGGCGCTGGGCTGGAAGAAGAAGCTGTCGCCGAGCATCAGCTTCGCCTTGGGGAACTCCGCGGAGCCTGGAAGATACTCTTCCAGATGGCGCAGGGTCAGACGGGCTTCATTGAATTTGCCCTGTTTCATCTGCTTGTCGGCCAGGGTCAGGAGCACGGTTGCCGAAACGCCCTTGTCGACGTCCTTGGGTTTGCGGCAGCCCAGCCCCAGGCCCGCCAGGGCGGCGACAAGGGAGAGGGCGGTGAGGATGCGCTTCATGCGGGCTCCGGAGACAGCACTGTAGACATGGCGGGACGAAGGGAAGGGTTCCAGGATAGGTAGAGTCGCTCGAGCCAGGGTTCGGTCAGGGCCTGGGCCTGGGCCCGCAGGTGATCGTGGAAGATCTCGTGGCGGAAGCCGGGCAGTCGGTGGCGTTCCAACAGCCCAGGCTGGACCGCGGACCAGAGCTCCTCCGAGCCGTCCGGATCCACCACCGTGTCCTCGCCAGACTCCAGCAACAGCATGGGGCGATCCAGTTCGTGGCCCAGGGACAGGATCTCCATGCGGCCCTCGTCCAGCGCGGCGCCAAAGGCAGCGGTGGCCCAGCGGTGGCAGAGGGGATCGGCCTCGTAGCGCTGGACCAGGACCGGATCCGAGCAGACCTCGCTCTTGTCTCCATGCAACTGGATGGGGCGGTGGGGCATGAACCAGCGCAGCAGCCGCGACAGGACCACCAGCAGCCTGGAATTGGAGCGCAGGGTCACGGCGGGGCTCGACAGGATGAGGCCATCCAGGGTGTCCACGTGCCAAAGCAGGGTCAGCAGGGCCACCAGGCCGCCAAAGCTGTGGCCCAGCACCACCTGGGGACAGACCGGCAGGGGGGGCATGGGCACGCCGTCCACCACCCGGGCCGTGGCCCCAGTGCGCTCCGCGTCGTGGCGGCGCTCCTGGCGCAGAAACAGAGCCAGGTCGTCCACGAAGGCCCGGATGCCCACCGCATCCTCCCGGATGCCGCCCGAGCGACCGAAGCCCCGGTGGTCCATGCTGGAAACGGCCCAGCCCAGGTCGTGGAGCCATTTGGCCGTGTGGCGGTAGCGCTCGCCGTGTTCGCCGTAGCCGTGCGAGATCACCACCCGGCCTTTGGGACTGGGGTGTTCCCAGCGGGCCCAGGCCAGCGGCACTCCGCCGTGGCCAGTCAGGACCCCACGGATGGTAGGCTCCAGGTCGGCGGGGATCACGGGGATGAATTCGGGCATCCACCCAGAATAGCGTGGGCCTGGAATCGAGCGGATTGCTTTAAACTCGAAGGTTCCCCTGGGCCTGGAAGCCGGCCGCGGGAACTGGAGAGGCTGGACATGGATTTCGAGACCCTGGTGCGGGCCAAGAACGAGCTGGAACCCCGCGTCCAGCAGCTGGTCGCCCACCTGGACCCCGAGCGCAAGGCCTTGGAACTGGAGCAGATCGAGGAACGGACCACGGCGCCGGGCTTCTGGGACGATCCGGATGCCGCCAAACCCCTGCTGCAGAAGCGGGGCTCCATCACCAACGACATCGCCCTGGCCAAGCGCCTATCGGGGGGGATCGAGGATCTGGAGACCGGGCTGGAACTGGCCAAGGAAGATGGCGACATGCTGGTGGAGGTCGAGGCTGTCGAAACAGGCCTGCGGAAGGCCGTCGAGGACGCCGAGCTCCGCATGATGCTGAGTGGCGACCTCGACAACAACCATGCCATCGTGGCCATCGCCCCCGGGGCCGGCGGCACTGAAAGTCAGGACTGGGCCGCCATGCTGCTGCGCATGTACCTGCGCTTTTGCGAGGCCAAGGGCTGGCCCACGGAAATGATCGACTACCAGGACGGCGAAGAGGCGGGCATCAAGGGTGCCACTTTCATCGTGGATGCACCCTTTTCCTACGGCTATCTCCGGGCCGAGGCCGGCGTCCATCGCCTGGTGCGCATCAGCCCCTTCGACTCCGCCAAGCGCCGCCATACCAGCTTCGCGGCCGTCTACGTGAGCCCCGAACTGGACGACACCATCAACGTGGACATTCCCGAAAAGGACCTGAAGATCGACGTCTTCCGGGCCAGCGGCGCCGGCGGGCAGCACGTGAACCGCACCGAATCCGCCGTGCGCTTCACCCACCTGCCCACGGGCATCGTCGTGAGCTGCCAGAACGAGCGCAGCCAGATCAAGAATCGCGCCACGGCCCTCAAGGTGCTGCAGGGCCGCCTCTACGAGGTGGAACAGCGGAAGTTCCTCGAAAAAGTAGCCGCCGCCAGCGGCGAGAAGTCCGATGTGGCCTGGGGTAGCCAGATCCGCAGCTACGTGCTGCAGCCCTACCAGATGGTGAAGGACCACCGCACTGGCGCCGAGACCAGCCAGACCCAGAAGGTGCTGGACGGCGACATCGACGTGTTCATCCGCACCCAGTTGCTGGCCAAGAGCCTCAAGGCCGAGGGCTGATCCGGCTCATTTGAGGACCCGGAACAGGTTGCTGAAGTCGTCCCGCCACAGCAGCGAGGCGGCGGGCAGGGGCTGCAGGTCCTCGTTGTTCTGGAACGCGGAGCGATTGAAGAAGGCGGCGTCTTGGGTGATCAGTACCCAGGTGGAACCGTACGAACCGGCTTCCACGTCCGATTCCGTATCGACCACGCGGGCGGCCTGGCCGAAGGCATCCACCGAAGCCCGCACCACGGGCTTGAGATTGAGGTATTTGTTCGAGATGTGCACGGCCAGGATCCCGCCTGGGGCCAGGTGCCGGAAGTAGAGGGCGAAGGCCTCGCGGGTCAGGAGATGCACGGGAATGGCATCGCCCGAGAAGGCATCGATGGCCAGCAGGTCGTAGCCCTGGGAAGGCTCCGCCTCCAGGCGGAGTCGGGCATCACCGAGCACCACCTCCGCAGCGGCTCGGCTCTGGCCCAGGAAGGTGAAGTAGCGGCGCGCGAAGGGCTCCACCAGGGGATTGATCTCGTAGAAGCGGATCCGGTCGCCAGGGCGGCCGTAGGCGGCGAGGCTGCCTGAACCCAGGCCCACCACGCCCAGCTTCCGAGGCGCCTCCGGCAGGCTGGCGATGGCCAGCCCCACGCCGGAATCCCGGCTGTAGTAGGTCGCGGGGTTGTGCGCCTGCGCCGGGTCGAGGAATTGCCCGCCATGGGTGGTGGTGCCGTGGGCCAGGGTGCGCCAGGTCTGTTCCGGATTGTCGTAGACCGCGAGGGTTCCATAGAAGTTCCTGTCCTGGGCCACGGTGATGCGGCTGGCATCCCGATTCAATCCGAGCGTGTGGAAGCCGATGCCCAGCGCGAGCAGGAACCAGGCACCCGCCGCGAAGGGCCGGCATCGGCCAAGGGGGCCGCTATCCCAGACCAGGGCGAGCCCGGCTACGGCCGCCGCCGCGATCAGGCTGAGGGGCAGCTCCAGATAGGTGCTGAAGAGCCTGGGCGCCAGCAGGGCCACAAAGCAGCCGCCCAGGGCGCCCCCCAGGCTGATCCGCAGATAGAACCCGGTCAGGAACCGGGGATGAGGCCGCCGCCTGGCCAGCTCGCCATGGGCCATCATGCAGCTGACGAAGAGGCCGGCGCTGAAGAGCAGCACCTGGCCCCGGACGGTGCCCAACCAGCCCGCGGCCGCGTTCAAGGCCCAGACATGGTAGTCGACCCAGCGGAAGTTCGGCTTCAGCGACAGCGTCATGAGCGCCAGCAGAACGGGCAGCAGGCCCAGGAAGAGCCCGCGGCGGTACCACCGGGTGCCCTCGAAGCAGAGGATGAAGCTGAGGAGGTACAGGGCCAGCGGCAACACCCAAAGGAAGGGGATGGGGGCCACGTTGGTGCTCAGGTGGGTGGTGACGACCATCAGCAGCATCGAGGGCACCGCGGCAAAGACGATCCAGAGCACCTTCAAGCCGGCAGCCGGGCCCGCCTCGGGCTCCAGCTTGACCTGCTCAAGGGGCTGCGCCTGCGCGTTCCGCCGGGCCATGGTGAACACCAGCACCGCAAACCCGACGAAACCCGCGGACCAGAGCCAGGACTGGGCTCGCAGCGGGACGAAGGGCTCGACCACCAGCGGGTAGGACAGCAGGGCCAGCATGGAGGCCAGGTTCGAGAGGGCAAAGAGGCGGTAGGGAACCTGACCCCGCCGGGCCACCCAGGCCTGGACCAGGGGCCCGGTGGTGGACAGCAGCAGGTAGGGCAGGCCCACCGTCAGCAGCAGCAGGGCCAGGAGCCGCGCCAGGGGTTCCGCACCATCGGCCGGGCGGAACAGCGGGTGGAGCCGCAGGGGCAGGGTGAGCAGGGCCGCCAGCAGCAGGCCGCCGTGCAGGCGCACCTGCCCCCGGTGGGACAGGTGGCGCACCACCACGTGGGCATAGAGGTAGCCCAGCAGCAACAGCAGCTGGAAAAACAGCAGGCAGGTGGTCCAGACGCCGGCACTGCCGCCAAACCAGGGCAGGACCAGCTTGCCCACCAGCGGCTGCACCTGGAAAAGCAGGAACGCGCTCAGGAAGATCGTGGCAGCAGGCAGGCGAAGAGAGCCTTCAGCGGCGGCCTCGCCGGGCACTGCCATGAGGGCTACTCGTGGCCCTTGGCGAGTTCGATCTGTTCGTCCTTCGGCAGCCGGTAGACCCAGCGGCCTGTGACGCGGTCCCAGAGGTCGAAGCAGCAGAGCCAGTTCAACAGGCCGGCGACCATCACGTAGGTGGCGCCGTACTCCTGGGTGAGCGTGCGCACGGGTTCCGTGCCCGCGCCGCCGAAGGCCCAGGCGAAGGCTGCGTAGACCGGTCCGATGCCCGCGGTGCCGAGGGCGCCGAGGGTGGGCAGCCAGGAGCCCTGCACGGGCACGAAAATCCCACCCTTGACGCCATCCACCGCGCCGAATTGCATCTGGAGCGCGCCCAGGACACAGAACAGCACCCACACGCTGAAGAAGGCCTTGGCCCGCCCTTTCTCACCGATGGCCCAGTAGCCGGCGCCAGGCACCAGCAATTGGAGCAGCAGGGGCTTCCAGGCAGCCTTCAGGGCCTTCCGCTTGCGCAGCGGCGCGGGGAGTCTCAGGAGGGGCTTGTCGTCGGACATGGTTACAGGTTAACCCAGGCCAGCAGGGAAGCGTGCTGCATCCAACCGGGGGCCCCCAGCGGGAGAGAGTCCTTGCTCTGGCCCCTCCGGTGAACCCACCATGGGAAGCTCCCGCCAGGGACCCTCAGCAGGCGATTTCCCACAGGGCCACACGGCCCCCTTCCGAATCGAGAGCAGTCCAGGTGAACCGAGCCTTTGTCAAGGATCCGGACGAAACGGGAGCTCCCGAGCCCCTGCCCGAGCGGCCCCAGAGCCTCCACCTGAACTACGTGACGCCGGCCGGGCTGCGCCAGCTCCAGGCTCTCCACGTCGAGCTTGAGGCTCGGCGGCAGCGGCTGGTGGGCGAAGGGAAGCAGGCCAGCCCGCAGGACCTGGCCCTGGTCCAGCGCGACCTGCGCTACATCGAGGAACGGGTGGGGCGGGCCGTCCTCGTGGCCCCGGGCGGAGGAGCGCCGGACCGGGTGCATTTCGGCGCCACCGTGGAGGTGTGCGACGAGGCTGGCGCCCGCGAGACCTTCACCATTGTGGGCGAGGACGAGGCCGATCCGGCCCAGGGCAAGCTCAGCTGGGTCTCCCCCCTGGCCAAGGCCCTGTTGAACGCCGAGCTGGGCGAACTGGTGCAGTGGCGCCGACCAGCCGGCGCCCAGGAACTGGAGATCGTCGCCATCCGTCCGGGCGAGCCGGGCACCTAAAACACAGAACGGAGCCGTGAGGCTCCATTCTGGTAGGGCAACGGCTTGTCTGGGATCAGTCGGCGGCGAAGGAGAGCAGCGCGATATTACGAGCGCGCTTGATGGCTTCCACCAGGGAGCGCTGGTGGACGGCACACACACCGCTGGTCCGGCGGGGCAATACCTTGCCGCGCTCAGGCGTGAAGGCCTGGAGGGTCTTCACGTCCTTGTAGTCGATCATGAGGGACTTCTCGACGCAGAACTTGCAGAACTTGGCGCGGCGTCCCCCAAAGGCCTTCTTCTTCTTGGGCTTGCCCTTCTTGGCATCGGCGCGGCGCTTCATCCCATCACCTCTTCAGGAGAACGATCCTTGACCCCGGCCTTGGCCTTGCGCCGGGCTTCGCGCTCGATGCGCTGCTTGGTGCGGCCCGCGGCCTTCTCGGCCACGTCCATGCGGACGCTCAGGTACTTGATGACCGCATCGTTGTTGCGGAAGCGGCGTTCGAGTTCGGCGATGAGGGTGGGGCCCGCGTTCATTTCGAACAGGGTGTAGTAGCCCTCGCTGAACTTCTGGACTTCGTAGGCCAGCTTCTTGCGGCCCCACTTGTCGGTCTTGAGCAGTTCGCCACCCTGCTCGGCAATGATCCCCTCGTACTGCTTGACGAGCTCATCGCTCTGCTCGTCCGTCAGCGTGGGGGAGGCGATGAAGATGGTCTCATAGCGACGCATCTGTCCTCCTTGTGGATATGAAGCCCCCTTGTGGATTCCAGGGAGCAAGGAAGAGCCCTCCAGCGGAGGACGCGAAGGAACAGTTTCGCGCGGAAAGGCATGGAAATCAACGGAAAGTCTGGAACCTGCCCCGGCGGCCGGCAGGGATGGCCGGTCAGCACCTCGCGGCTCGGGGAGACCTGCCCGCCCGGGGGGACCAGGGAGCCCTGCTGGGCAGCCGGTCTAAGCCCAGGTCACTCGTTCTGGTAGGTCAGGGACACCTTCGGTGCCTCCTGGAGCATCTCCACGTAGTGGTCCCGCACGGTGTTGTTCTGGATGCTCCAGCCGTAGGTCGATAGGTTGCCCTGCTTCCCCGGGAAATAGTTCCCTACGTCGTTGCCCATGGTGTTCAGCCGCGTGCCCCGCCATTGGATCTCGAACATGAAGCGCCGTCCCACCAGGACGTTGGGGTTCTTCACGGCGTAGGCGTAGGCGGTATGGCCCGAGGGTGAAATGGTCATCCAGAATTCCCATTCCAGGCCGTCCGAGCCCGTCGAGTGGAACTGCTTGGAAGATGGATAGACGCTGAAGGTGAGAGGCACGGTCTTGGTCAGGCCCGCGCAGGTGACTGTCAGGGCCGCCTGTTGTTGGGCGCCCTCCTTCATGGCGCTGCTGACTGGAAACAGCAAGGGGATCTTCCGGGTCTGGCCTGCGGGCACCATGGCCGACAGCGAGGCCAGCTTGAAGCCTGGCGGGAGTAGCTGGGCGCTGATCTGCGCGGTAGCGGGTTGCTTGTCCGGATTGGTGAGCGTGAGCGCCGCCTCCAGCAAGGTACCGACCTTGTCCGAATACACCACCACGTCGGGAGTGGCCATCACCGCGATGAAGCCGATCTTCAGCCCCTCGAAGCGCCCCGACACCCGCGCTGCGGATTTCCACATCCCGCCGTCGATGACGAGGGTCGTCTTGTGCTCGCCGACAGCGGGGCCATTCACCAGATCGAGCTTCGGTGCGAACACCAGGCTGATCACCACCTGATTCCCTTCCCGCACAGGTACCGAGAAGGGCGGGCTGCTGCAGGTGGCTAGCAGGCTGAGGGAAAAACTCGAGGCGACCGCGGGCGCGGCCCCATGTCCGGTGGCCATCACCTGGGAGCCGGAGGTCTGCTTCGGAGCCTGGGTGGGGCTCAGACGGTTCGACGGAGACTGCGGTATGCCGAGCACTTTCACGTCGGCGATGGTAAACGGAGCGTTCGGCACCAGCGTGATGGTGACCTGGCCATCCCGCGGCGCCACCACCTTGACGGTCGCGCGCTGGCTATCCCCGGAGAACACACTGCCGAAGGTCACAGCCGTCGGCTCGGTCCGCACGGCGGTATTGATGGCGCCGCTGTTCAGCTGCGCCACGGCCGCCGGTGGCTTGGCCGCCGGAAGTGGCGCCACGACCTGCGGAGGCGGTGGCGAGGGGGCCGGCGCCTTGCGCTGCAGGGTCTGTGCCTGCAGGGAAAGGGCACTGGCAACGAGCCAGGCAAGAGAGAGCAGCCCCCGTCTCACAGGAGCATCGAACCCGGTGGTCATTCCAGCCTCCTCAGCACGAACAAGGCGATATCCCTTGAACTTCCCCGGGGGATTCGCCCCGGCGGGTCGAACCGTTTCCTGCCCGTGGAATTCCACGTCAGTTCGGCCAGGGACTGACGCCCTTGGGGCCGCTCACCCACACGCTCAGACCGTAGTACGAAACGCCTGAAATGTAGTAAGACTGCCCCGAGGCCTTTTCCTGCCCAGGACAATATTGCTGCTGCCAGTGCACCCGGATGTTGTCACCGTCCCACTCGGCGTTCCATTCGCCGTAAACCTGGTATTTGAAGTGGCAGTAGTTAGGCATCACCCAGTACATAAGCTGCATGTTTTCGGTAGTGAACCCCGGCCTCAATTTGCTGAAATCAAAGTAATCCAAGCCCCCCTTAAAGGCGGAATAAGCCCCCCGCGTGACATTCATGGACATGCCCGCAAATATCGGGTTGTTTGAGGGGGACCCGTAGTCAACAGAGACCGGCTGCCCGGCCGTTTCTGTGCGTGACTGAAAATGAACGGCACTGGTCGGAATTTTCGTCAGCAAGGTCGTTTCCCGCATGGCGTAGAACTTGAAACCAGTCTTCTGCACCTGGGCCGCCCCGGAGGGCACCACCACCAGCGTCACGTTGGCCTGATCCAGTTCCCTGGTGATCTGCGGATCGAGCCTCGCGACAATCTTAGTGTCGCTCCAGAATTCAATCTGCAACGCCACCTGGGCCGCAGCGAAGGTACCGTAGATATAGGCCTGCCCTTGCACGTCCCCGAACATGCAGCCTGAGATCGTGTACAAATTGAACTGGGGGTCGGGGGAAAAGACCGTGCCCTTAGCCTGTCCGTTTACCGTGCCGATGGTCGGACGCAGGCATTGGCCCAGGGCCACGCCCATTCCCGGGGCAAACTTCGGAGCCGCGGCGGCGGGGGCGGGAGGTAGGGGTGACCCCGCAGGCAGGTGCATGACCCCAGTGGCTGAGCTTTTTGCGCCTATGGAGGTGGGCGCCCCGCGTGGTGTCCCAGCACCGGGCGTTCCGGGTACTGGAACACTCAGCGCACGCGAGGGCGTCAGTGGGGGACCACCCGCTTTTGGTATGGAGGGGGCCATCCGGCTGGACGCCATGATTGTGTTGCGCTCAGCATCAGCCGCCTGCTTCTGGGTGCGAAGCGTGGCCACCATGCTGGAAGCCTGGCCTTTGCCCGCCGCACGTGGATTCGCCATCTTGGGGCCGGACTTGGTCTGCGCTGCGCCCGCCTGCTTGGCGATGTAGTCACGAAGCTGCTGTGACGAGAGTTGTGGTTGCAGCACGCTGACGGCGGCTGGATCCGGAGCCGATCCCTTGATCACCTGAGGTGCCGGAGTGGCCCACCCCGAGGCGATGGTCACCAGCCAGGCGAAACAAACCCCGGTTGCCTTCGAACTCCTGGCGCACTTCCCCTGGCGTTCCATACGGGTCGCCCTCCAGTGAGCAAAACTTATTAAAGAATGCCGGAAATGTAATATCTCCTTCGATAAAAGTCAATGCTTTTAGATTAAAGGATAGACAACCATGTTCTCGCGAAAGGGCTCTGTCACTTGCTGGGCCCGGTGAACTACAAGGGGAATCAGTCGTTGGCTGCGCTGTCCGCCTCTGGCTTGGCAATGGCTAGCTTGGCGTTCACCGAAACCCGCAACGGCCGGACCATCCGCAGGCGCTGGGTGCCTTGGGACCAACTCCTACTGAAGGTGTTTGCCGTGAATGTCCTGGTCTGCCCAAGGTGTGATGGGCGCCTGCAGCGGATTGCTGTCGGTCAGCAACCCCATGTGATCGCCGCCATGCTCGACTGCCTCAGACGAAAGGAAGAGCCGCCCTGACAGGAGGCGGATCTCCGACATCCTGGGAATCAGTCACAGAGCCGCTTGACTCAGGCAAAGCCCCAGTTCTTCGTGGGGCCTTAATCCCTTCAGAGTCATTGAAAGTCTTGGTTTATCGCCGATTCAGGGTTTGAAAACGACAAACGGCACCTTTCAGGTCCAAGCTTTGACTTGAACTCAACTCTTATTTGGGACATTCGCCCCAAGCCTAGATGAATATGGGACCTTTGTTTCCCCTATATACCGCACGTAGCCCATGTCCTCCTCATGGATGTGGTGCGTGAGCCACTCGGCTACAAACGTGGCCACTTCCGCGGTAACGAGGTAGCCGTTGCCATGCTTCACCTGCAACATCTGGAGCTTCGAGACGAGCCTGACGTGATCCATTCGGTGCTCATCGAGGTCGGGGTAGCCCATGGCCCGCATGAACCGTTCCTCAGTCTGAAAATGTTCGATGGTGTACTTGGCGAGAAAATCGAGACTCTCCTTCACATGGCCCGCAGCCTGGCCGGATCGGAAGGAAGCAGCAAGGTCGCTCACGGCCTCGAACAGGGCCTTGTGCTGGGAATCGATGACGTCGATACCCGTCTCCAGGCGGGAATCCCAGGCAGCAGCCGTCACAGGGGACTCATGCGGGGTTCGCAATCGGCGGTGATTCCAGGCCCAAGACCACAACCGAAGACCACAAGGTTCGGAGCATGCAGGATCTCAGGTGTCATGGCCGATTATCCCTGGGGAACCGACTCAGAGCCAATGGGGGAAAACCCTACTTCCTTTGCTACGACACGGATAGGCATCCACTAGGGTCAGACTCCGGATTCCAGATCGGGTTGCCCCCAGAACCCCGCGGGATTGACCTTGTCGGATAGGGTGGCCAGGTCCTCCGCAGTCCCCAGCAGGTCGAGAAAGCGGGCGAAGGGGGCATCCAGGGCCTCGATCCGCTCCCATTCGGGCTCCGTCCAGGGCTCCAACACGAAGTCCACCAGGGGGCGCCGAAAGGGGCCGATGCCCAGCCGCAGCCGGGCGATCTCCTGAGTGTCCAGGCACTCGAACACCGAGCGCAGGCCATTGTGGCCGCCATCGGAGCCGGTCAGGCGGAAGCGCCCCGTGCCCAGGGTCAGATCCTTGTCGTCGTGGAGCAGGACCATCCGCCTTGGGTAGATCCCCGCCGCGGAGGCCTGCGCGCAGACTTCACCCGAGAGGTTCATGTAGGTGCTCGGCACCAGGGCCTGGAGCCCCTCGGTCAAGGGATAGAGGGCTCCCGACGGGAAGCGCTTCTGGGGTGCCGGCACCAAGTCCCGATCCGCCATCCAGCGCTGGAGGAGGAGGCGGCCGAGGTTATGCCGAGTGTCCTGGTATTCAGGACCGGGATTACCCAGAGGTACGAGAGTCCACATGGTTAGCTCTTAACATAACGCGGGCGCCGAAAGGCGCCCGCGCATGGCTGAATGCCGGTTGGAACTACTTCTTGTCGTCCTTCTTGCCCTTCTTGACGACTTCGGGCTCGGCGGCAGCGACAGCGGCGACGGGGGCGACGGCCAATTCCTCTTCAGCGGCCTTGCCATGGACGGAGCAGACGACCTGGTGGGCGTCCCCGGTGAAGATGATGTTGGCGCCGAGGGTGATCTGCTCGAAGCGGATGCTGTCACCCACGGACAGGTTGCTGATGTCCACGTCGATGTGGGCGGGGATGATGCTGGGCAGGCACTCGATCTCGATCTCGCGGTGGGCGAA
>JBBRZL010000016.1:0-33440 GCA_038236735.1 Holophagales bacterium
CCTGTTAATCCTGTCTTCGCATTTTTGATCTAGGTTGTAGCGAACCGGTCTGTGGCCGCCACCAGGGCCCTGGAGATGCCAGGTTCATAGGCGCTATGGCCGGCATCGGGCACGATGACCAGGTCGGCCTCGGGCCAGGCTTTGGATAGGGCCCAGGCGCTTTCGATGGGGCAGACCATGTCGTAGCGGCCCTGGACGATGGCGCCGGGAAGACCCTTCAGGTTTGGGGCGTCGCGCAGCAGCTGGGCCTCTTCGAACCAGCCCCGGTTCAGCATGTAGTGGCATTCGATGCGGGCGAAGGCCAGCGTCGTGGCCTCGTCGCCGTAGGAGGCGATGAAGGCCTCGTCCGGCAGCAGCTTGCTGCAGGCACCTTCCCAGATGCTCCAGGCCTTGGCGGCGGGCAGGTTCAGGGCGGGGTCTTCACTGAGCAGACGCTGGGCGTAGGCCTGCATGAAGTCGCCGCGTTCGGCTGCGGGGATGGCATCGCGATAGGGCTCCCAGGCATCGGGGAAAATGCGGCTGGCACCCTCCTGGTAGAGCCAGTCCACCTCCTGCTGCCGCAGCAGGAAGATGCCCCGGACGATCAGCTCGGTCACGCGCTGAGGGTACTTTTCCGCGTAGGCGAGACCCAGCGTGGCGCCCCAGGAGCCGCCGAAGACCATCCAGCGCGCGATGCCCAGGTGCTCGCGGATGCGCTCGACGTCGGCCACCAACTCCCAGGTGCCGTTCTCGCGCACCTCGGCGTAGGGCGTGCTCTGGCCACAGCCCCGCTGATCGAAGAGGATGATGCGGTACTGCTGGGGATCGAAGTAGCGCCGGTGCTTGGGGCTGGTGCCGCCGCCGGGCCCGCCGTGGAGGAAGACCACGGGCTTGCCCTCCGGGTTGCCGCTCTCTTCGACATACAGCTCATGAAGATCGGACACCTTCAGGCGGTGCGTCTCATAGGGCTCGATGGGCGGATAGAGCCAGCTGACAGGATCCTTGCGCAAGGTCATCACAACTCCTAAATGAAGAACAACGCGGCCGCCCCCGCGAGGGCCAGCAGCGTCCCGAGGATGGCATGACCGCCCACCTTTTCCTTGAAGATGAAGTGGCTCACGGGCAGCAGCACGATGGGCGAGAGCGACATCAGGGTGGCTGCCACGCCCATGGGGGCCCGGGCGATGGCCACCAGGGAGAGCACCACGCCCAGCACGGGGCCCGTGAGTGCGCCCAGGCCGATGAAGGCCGTGGCCCGGCGATCCCGCAAGCTGCTCAGGGTGCCGCGCAGGCGGCCCGTGACGCCGAAGTAGAGCAGCAGGGCCACCGTGCCCGCCGTGACGCGGATGAGGTTGGCTGAGATGGGCGAGAAGTTCCCCGCCAGGCCGAACATGCTGAAGACCAGGCCGATGGATTGGCCGAGGGCGCCAGCGATGCCCAGCAGAATGCCGCGCCAAAGCTGGGGATGATTCTGACGGTCGCCGCCATCCCACACCACCCAGGCGATGCCCGCCAGGGTGACGGTCATGGCCAGCAGTTTGGGCAGGCTCAGGGTCTGCCCCAGGAACAGCCAGGCCAGCAGGGCGCTGAAGATGGGCGAGAGTGTCATCAGCAACATGGCCAGCCGCGCACCGATGAGCACGAAGGCCTCGAACAGCACCGCGTCGCCCAGGGCGAAACCGATGAGCCCGGACAGGGCCAGCCAACCCAGCCGCACGCCGCCGGCCTGCATGGGGAAGAGGCTGCCGTAGACCAGCAGGTGCACCAGGATCAGCGTGCCCCAGGCCATGAGCAGACGTCCCAGGTTCACCGAGGCCGAGCCCACGCGCCGTCCCGCCACCATGAAGCAGACGGAGTTCAACGACCAGCAGAGCGAGGTGAGCAGGGCGGCGCTTTCGCCGAGATACAACAAGGGAACTCCGCAGCATTCCCCGGGCGGCGGGGTCAATTACATCATCTTACGATGTCGTGCGCGGCGCAGGACTATTGATTGGCTAAGATCCGGGACCTAACCCAGTTCTGGAGCTTGCAATTGATGGCTTTCGATTTCTATGGATTCCTGGGATGGTGCTTGAAATCCTGACGATCCGAGGAGAGACACCCATGCAGCGGCTGCTCCATTTCATCCTGGCCACCTGTGCCACCTTCGCCATCGCCCAGGTTCCCGCCGCGGAAGTCGCGGCCCGCCTCAAGCCCCTGGATGCCTACATGACCAAGGTCATGAAGGACTTCAACAGTCCCGGCATCGGCATCGCCGTGGTCTCGGGCGACCAGCTGGTCTTCGCCAAGGGCTATGGCTATCGCGACTACGGCAAGAAGCTGCCTTTCACGCCGAAGACGCTCTTCCAGATCGCCTCCAACTCCAAGCTGTTCACGGCGGTATCAGCCGGCATGCTGGTGGAGGAGGGCAAACTCACCTGGGACCAGCCCATCAAGGAGTCGGTGCCCTCCATCCGCTTCTACGACGAGAACCTCAATGCCCGCGTGACCCTGCGTGACATGCTGGCCCACCGCACGGGCATCACGCGCCACGACACCATTTGGTACAAGTCGGAGGACCCCCGCGCCCTGCTCTTCCAGAAGCTCCAGTACATGGAGCCCAAGGAGCCCATGCGCCAACTCTTCCTCTACAACAACATGATGTATGCCGCCGTGGGTCAGGTCATCGAATTGAAGTCCGGCAGGACCTGGGAGGACTTCGTCCGCGAACGAATCTTCCAGCCCCTGGACATGAAGCAGAGCCTCTACAGCGTGGCCGACATGATCAAGCAGCCGGACTTTGGCGTGGGCTTCACGGAGAAGCGCGACAGCTTCGAGTTGTACGCCGCGCCCTACTACGAGGACACCGCCGGCATGGCCCCCTGTGGCGCCATCATCTCCAACCTCGAGGACATGTCCCACTGGCTCTCTGCGCTCATGAATGACGGGAAGTACAAGGGCCAGCAGGTGTTGCCCGCCACGGTTCTCAAGGCCACCCTGGAGCCCGCCATCAGCATGGCCAACCCCAACCCCGAATCCCGCGGCTGGTGGGAGCTGCTCAATCCCTCCTATGGCATGGCGCGGGAGCTGGCTTCCTACCGCGGGCACCTGCTCACCATGCACGGCGGCGATCTGCCGGGCTTCCATTCCCAGGTGTCGTTCATGCCCAAGGAACGGCTCGGGGTCATCGTGTTCGTCCTGGGGGATCACGTCGCGAGGATGTACAACCCGATCTCATACAACGTGTACGAGTACCTGCTTGGCCTGGAACAGACCCCCTGGCCTGCACGCATGCTGGATATCCGGCTCAAGGGCAAGCAGGAGGGAACCTCGGCCCGGGCCAAGGCTGGCGCTGATCAGGTGAAGAACACCCATCCCTCGCATGCCCTGGAGGACTTCACGGGCGAGTTCGAACACCCGGCCTACGGCCTCCTGGGGATAGGGAAGACCGGTACCCAGCTGCAGTTCGATTTCCACAAGATGAAGTTCCCCCTCACCCACTTCCACTACGACCGCTTCGACACGCCGAACGATGAGGTGGACGGCAAGTGGTCGGTCAACTTCCAGACCAACCCCCAGGGCGATGTGGACCGGGCCGTCATGAGCCTGGACGAGGCCGAGGCCACCTTCGTGCGCCGTCCGGCCCAGCTCGATTCGGCCCTGGTCGCGAAGTTGGCGGGTACCTATGAGACCGGCACGGGTTCCAAAGTGCAGGTCAAGGCCAAGGAAAGTGGACTGGTCCTCGCCGCCCCTGGCGATTCCGATCTGAAGCTGATTCCCTACAAGGGCCTGAAGTTCCGCTGCGTGGAATTCTCCGACGTCACGTTCGAGTTCGTCCTGGAGAACGGCCAGGTCAAGGCCCTCAGGCAGACGGATCCCTCTGGGGAGTACACCCTCACGCGGAAGTGAGCTAAACGAACATCTGCAGAATCCCATTACTCATGAGCATGCCTCGGGCGCCGAGGCGTACGCGATCCCCCTCCCAGATGACGAGATCCTCCTTGGCCAGGTCGCGCAAGCGCCCCTCCCAGCCGTCGCACAGGGGCCGGAGGTTCAGGGCCTGGGCTCGTTCCCGCAGGGCGCTCCAATCCACGCCGCGGTGCTGGCGCAGGCCCAGGAGGGGGATTTCCGCGAGGGCCTCGGCGGCATCCAGTTGCTGGAGGTCCAACTCGCCGCGGCCATCGGTCCAGGCTGCGATGACGCTGGCTTCGGTCCAGCGCCAGTCGGCCAGCTGCGAGGCGGCACTGGGGCCCAGGCCCAGGTAGGGCCGCCGCTCCCAGTAGCGGGAGTTGTGGCTGGATTCGCTGCCGGGGCGGGCGTAGTTGCTGATCTCGTAGGGGGGCAGACCCAGGCGGGGCAGTTCCTCCTGGAGGGCCTCGAACACGTCGGCGACTTCATCCTCCGAGGGCAGCACCAGCCGGCCGGCATCGATCTCGGCGCGCAGCGGGCAGGCTTTGTCCAGGTCCAGCAGGTAGACGCTGAGGTGGTCGATGCCGGTGGCCACCAGGGTGCGGGCATCCTCGACCACCTTGGACAGCGACTGTCCAGGAATGCCCACCATGAGATCGGCGCTGCGGCGGCGGAAGCCCGCCCGCTCGGCCAGTTCGAGGGCCTCCAGGGCCTGGGCGGCACCGTGGATGCGCCCCAGCCGGGCCAGCAGGACATCATCCAGGGCCTGCACGCCCAGGCTGATGCGGTCCCAGCCCAGCTCTCTGGCGTGCCGCAGCCAAGCCAGGTCCACGGTGCCGGGGTTGGCTTCCAGGGTGGCCTCCACCAGGGGCGCCAGGTCGAAGGCCTGGCGGACTGCCATCGTCAGATCATGCAATTCCGCGGGGGAGAGCAGGGACGGCGTGCCACCCCCGAGGTAGAGCGTGTCCACGGCCGGATGGCCCAGGGCCGCGCCCCAATCGGCGGCATCCGCCAGCAGCCGGCGGACCGTGCCTGCCTGGAGGCTGCGATCCCGGGTGGTGGCGAAGGAGCAGTAGGTGCAGCGGTCCAGGCAGAACGGCACATGGAGGTAGAGGCCGATGGGTTCGGCCTGGGCCGCTGGCCGGAGCACTGGCAGCCGGCGCTGCAGCTCAGGGTTCAACCATCACCTTCTTCATGGCCTCGCGCAGCGCCTTGACTTCCGCCGGGAAACGCCAGGGCGCGCTGAAGGGTTCCGCGGCCTGGTCCAGGGCCAGATAGCGCTGCTGCAGGAGGATCCGCTGCTCGGGCCGGGGCACCCGGCCGGTGCCCATGTGGTGTTCCAGCCGCTCCAGGTTCTGTCGGAGACGCGCGGCCTGGGGATGGTAGAGGAAGCCATTCAGGAGCAGCTGACCAAACAGCAGCCCCAGCACCAGGAAACCAGCCACCAGCGGGACATGGAAGGACGGGCGCAGGCCCAAGGCCACCCACCAACCCAGGAGGCCCAGCAGCAGCACTGAAATGACCGGCAGGGCCGGCATGATCCAGAGCCCGCTGCCCCACAGGCAATCCTGGATGAGGGCATCGGTCACCGCCGCCAGGGTTCGGAGATCCCCTCTGGACCGGGCCTGGGCCAGGTGTTTATCCAGGGCCTCCCAGTCCTGCTTCTGGGTGGGGGTCAATTCCATCTGGCTCTGCCCGCTCCAGACTGCGCTGGGGCGGATGAGATTGATGTGTCCAGGCTTGCCAGGTTCCACCGCGGTCGGAGGCGGGGCATCGAGGATTTCCGCATCCACGGGGGGTGGTGTGTTGGTGATGTGCGTCTGCCCGGCGGCATCCCGCCAGTAGTAGGTGCGGGGCTGCACCTGACCCAGGAGGAGGGCCAGACACAGCAGGCTGGCGGCTCCGATCACCGGTCTGCCTCAGAACTGCGCATCGAGGGCCTCGCACCAGAAGTGATAGACCATCTGGTGGACTTCCTGAATGCGGGCCGTGACCGTGGAGGGCACCACCAGGGCTTCATCCATGAGCCCCGCCAGCTGCCCGCCATCCCGGCCCAGCAGGCCCAGGGTGCGCAGCCCCAGTTCCTTCGCAGAGGCCACAGCGCGGATCACGTTCGGGCTGTTGCCGCTGGTACTGATGCCGATGAGCAGGTCCCCGGGCCGGCCCAGGGCCTCCACCTGGCGCGAGAAGATCTGGTCAAAGCCATAGTCGTTGCCAATGGCGGTCAGGGCCGAGGTGTCCGTGGTGAGGGCGATGCCGGCCAGGGCCCGTCGCTCTTTCACATAGCGGCCGCTGAGCTCTGCAGCCAGGTGCTGGGCGTCGGCGGCGCTGCCCCCATTGCCGCAGACCAGAATCCGGCCGCCCCGGCGCAGGCGCTCGCCCATGTCGTCGGCCTGGGCGAGGATGCGGTCAATCTCCCGGTTGAAGAAGGTCTGCTTCAACTGGACCGAGGCCAGAACCTGCTGGAGGAGTTGGTGCTTCATGGCGGCAATTGTGACAGGAATTCCTCTCCCCGGTTTTCACGGGAACTGGCAGACTGCGGGGAGTCTTGCCAATCACAGGTGTGGGTCCCATGGACTGGATTGCCCTCAAACATGCCCTGCTGTCCCACCTGCCGGTGGCCTCTGGTCTCCTGCTGCCCTGGGCTCTGTTCGCGGCCCAACGCCGGGGCCGCGGCATCCGTTCCTGGTGGATGGTGAGCCGTTACCTGGGTTGGTGGGGACTGCTCGGTCTCGCCGGCGCCGTCGTCAGCGGGTTCGCTGCCGGGCGCATGCTGGGGCTCATCCCGGCCCATCACCTCCTGCCCGTGCCAGCCTCTGGACCGGGCCTCGAAGCCCTGCTGTTCCGCCATGCCCTGCTGGCCGCTGCGGCCGTGCTTCTTTCCGCGGGGGCCGTCTGGTCCATGAACCGCGCCCGCAAGGATCACGAGAGCCTTGGGCTCCTGGCCCTGGCCCTGGGCCTGGCCTGGTCGGCGCTGTTGCTCCTCACCGGCGAGAGCGGCTACCGGCTGGCCCACCATGTCCGGGTTCCTGTGGCGGCCCCGATCCTCCTGCCCGCGGCGGTGGTGGTGCGCCCCGCTGAACAGGATCCGGAAGCCAAGGCGCCCCTGCGCGCCCTCGACTACGCCGCCCTGGAGGCCATCCAGGCCGAGTTGGTGAAGTCGCCAGCCCATGGTGGTCGCTGGATCCGTGCCTGGGCCAGTCCCGAGGCAGCGGCCGCCTACCGTGCGGGCCAGCCGCTGCCCCAGGGCGCCCTCGTCGTGCTCAGCAGCCAGGAGGACCGCTACGGGCGGCCGGGCCCCGAGGTCGGTCCCCTCTACGCCCTGGAAATGAAGGCCACCGGACCTGCGCTCACCTTCTACTGGCCGCGCGTGCCCATGGAGCAGCGCCGCCACTACGGGGGCGACTCCCGGGTCTACTGGCGAGGCAGCGATGCGCACCTGGAGTCGTGCCGGACCTGCCATGCCACGGGCATGGCGAACTCTGCCCAGCGCAGCCGCTGGCGGGCCAAGCGGGTCACGGCGGAGGGTGGCAGCGACCCGCTTGGCCCGCCCGCAGCACCCCTGACTCCCAGGTAGCCGAACACCGAAGACGCCGAAGGCCGATGGCCAGTAGGATCCGCCCCATCCAGACCCCGGGACGGAGGCTGACAGGGCGTCCAGAAACGGGCCAATGCCTTTCGTCCTGTTCATCCCCATGAATACAAGATCAACGAAACAGGGATGGAAGAGATGAAGGGGATTGAGACCCGGGGCCCACTCTGCCTGGGCGAGGACCTCTCTGCCGGACCTGCTCTGCCGCCGGCTGAGTGAACGAAAAGGCCAGCCCAGGGGCTGGCCTTTTCGGGGTGCGGGCGGGTGCGGCTAGTCGATGATGAACTCGCCGTTGTCGATGATGGTGATCTCCGCGGGCAGGAAGCGGACGTCGTAGCCCTTCCCCTTTAGCAGGTGGTAGGCCAGTTCGGCGCGGGTGCCGGTGGAGCAGAGGCAGAGGATCTGCTTGTCCTTGGGGATTTCGGCAAGGCGGGCCAGGAGCTGGGGCTCGGGAATCATCAGGGTGCCCTTGATGACCCCATTCTTGGTTTCGTCGGCATTGCGCACGTCGAGAATCACGGCGTTGCGCTGGGCGGGAGCCAGCTCGGCGATCCTGGTGAAGTCGGCGGGAGAAATGGAACCGGTACGGGGCTTGGGCACGAAGACCACCTTTGCGGCCAGGGCTCCGGTTTCGGCGGGCAGGTTCGCGGCCTGCCAGGCCTTGAAGCCACCCGCGAGAACGTTCACGCCCACGTAGCCGGCCTTCACCATTTCGGCAGCCACAGTTCTGGCGGCCTGGCCACCCATCTCGTCCACCACCACCACGGGGGGCTTCAGCTTGGCGGCGGGGAAGGTCTTGAGCAGCTCGGCCAGCTTGGCGGGATCGGCAGCCACGGCACCCTTGATGAAGCCCTTGGTGGCTTCGGCAGCAGGCCGGGCGTCCAGGATGATCAGGGGCGTGTTGGTATCGAAGTAGGCAACCTTCAGGGAAGGGGCACTGAGGACACCGAAATTCTTCTTGGTCCAGGCGGGCATGCCCTCGATGAACACCTTCGCGTTGGTGTAGCCCAGTTGCCTGGCCTTGGTCAGGGAGCCGGGGCTCATGTTGCAGGTCTTGCCGCTGCAGAAGAAGATCACCAGCGCTTTCTTGTCGGTGGGGAGCTTATCCACGTTCTTGTCAAAAGCGGGGAAGGGCAGGTTCACGGCCGTGGGAATGGACCCTTCCATGAAGCGGGGCGCCGGGCGCGAATCGAACAGGAAGTAACCCCCCTTTTCCAGACCCATGGCCACCAGCTTCTGGACTTCATCCAGGGTGATGGTCTCGTTCGCCGCGAGCTTGACGGGAGGTTTCACGGCCACGACGACGGCCGTCTTCACGCCATCCTTCTCGGTGTACTGCACGCGCACTTCGTGGCCCTTGGCGATGCTCTTGAAGGCCGCTTCCACGTCGGCGGCGGGATCAGGTGTGACGACTTTCACCGTGGCCTTGTCGAACCGGAGCACCTCCGTCCGTTCGTCGACCTTCAGCTGGAAGGAATTGTTCTTCAGGGCCAGGTTATCGAAGTGGCCCCGGAGGTTGTTGGCGGCGGTGGTGTGGCAGGTGGTGCAGATCTTAGCCGAAGCGGGCTTGACCGGGGCGTCGGTGGCGCCCAGGGCAGCGCAGGCTGCAGTGAGAAACAGGGTGAACAGGTTGCGATGAGTCATTGGGGCTCCCGTTGGGCTTTGCCATTAGGAGTCTATAGTTATTTGCCTGTACATCCGAAGAGATGTGACCGGGGTCTCCGGCCACCCATATGGAACCTTCAGTGGACTTTGAGGGGTGCTGAGAGGGAAGCGAGCGTATCGACTCACTCCGCCTGGGCGAACACCTCTCTAGGCTTCCCGGCCCCCCGGTCCGGACCGACAATTCCCTCTGCTTCCATTCGGTCGATCAATCGAGCGGCGCGGCCATAGCCCAGGTTCAGCTTGCGTTGCAAGAGGCTGGTGCTGGCCTTGCGCTCGCGCATCACCACGGCCACGGCCCGCTGGTAGATGTCGTCGGCACCGTTCATCTCCGCCTCGTCGAAGAGGGCCGTTTCGTCCTCGGTCTCCATGGCGCTGATGAGGGCCTGGTTGTAGTCGGGGCGGCCCCGTTCGCGCAGCCAGGTGACCAGGCGCAGCGTTTCCTCCTCGCTGAGGAAGGGAGCGTGGATGCGCTTCGGATGGCTGGCGCCATTGGGCAGGTAGAGGGCGTCGCCGGCGCCCAGCAGCTGCTCGCCGCCGCTGGAATCCAGAATGGTGCGGCTGTCGATCTTGGTGCGCACCCGGTAGCTGAGGCGGCTGGGCAGGTTGGCCTTGATGACGCCGGTGACCACGTCCACGCTGGGCCGCTGAGTGGCCAGGATCAAGTGGATGCCCACGGCACGGGCCTTCTGGGCGATGCGCGCGATGCTGTCCTCCACCTCGCTGCGGGCCACCATCATGAGGTCGGCCAGCTCGTCGATGACCACCAGCACGTAGGGCAGGGGCTCCAGCAGGGCGGGCCGGTCGGGCCAGCGGGGATTGGGCGTGCGATCGGCGAGGTCCATGGAACCGCCGGCGTCCCGGATCTTGGCGTTGAAGTGCTTCAGGTCCCGCACGCTGAGGAGGGCCAGCCGGCGGTAGCGATCCTCCATCTGGGCCACCACCCACTTGAGGACGCGGCCCGCTTCCTTCATGTCCGTCACCACGGGGGCCCAGAGGTGCGGGATGTCCTCGTAGACGCCCAGTTCCACCATCTTGGGATCCACCAGGATGAGCTTCACTTCGTCGGGCATGGCCCGCACCAGGCAGGAGCAGATCATGGCGTTCACGCCCACGCTCTTGCCGCTGCCAGTGCTGCCGCCGATGAGCAGGTGGGGCATCTTGTTGAGGTCGGCCACCACTGGTCGGCCGGCGATGTCCTTGCCGAGGGCGATCTGGAGCAGTCCTTCTGCTTCGCGAAAGGCGGGGCTGTCGATGACTTCCCGGAAGGTGATGATCTCCCGCCGGGGATTGGGCACCTCGATGCCCACCAGGTTCTTGCCGGGGATGCGGTCCATGCGCACGGCCTCGGCCTGCAGGGCCAGGGCCAGGTCCTCCTCCATGCCCAGGATGCGGGAAAGCGGGATGCCTGCGTCCGGCTGGAACTCGAAGACCGTGACCACGGGGCCGGGCTGCATGCCGGTGACCACGCCCTTGATCTTGAACTCGGACAGTTTCTGTCCAATTTTCTCCTTGATGACTTCCAGGAGGGCCAGGTCGGCCTTGGCGTGCTGGCCCGGAGGGTCGAAGAGGCGGCGCGGCGGCAGGGTCTCCCGGTCTGCGAGGGAGGGCTTGGGGAGGGCTGGCGGCAGCTGGGGTAGGGGTTTCGCCGGTGTGGGCTCCGTCATGGGTAGGGGCGGCTGGACGCTCTCCCGGCCGAACCGGTCCTTGGCCACCTGGGCGCGGGCCACCGTGGGCTTAGGCGTGGGCGCGGCGGGTGCTGAGGCCAGCAGCTTCGTCCGGAAGGGTGCGGTGGGCTGGGCATCGGTGGTCGTGGCGGTGGACACCGGCCCCGCCGCGAGGATGGGCTGGGCCTCGATCACCGCGGATGCGGCATCCAGGTTCATGGAATGGATCGGGGGCAGCAGGTCCTCGGCGCGGAGCTGGGGCTGCAGCCGGCGGGCCTCGGAGGTCTCCAACTCCGCTTTGAGCAAGGATTCCCGCTGGGATTCCAGCGCTTGCTGCCGCAGAGACAGGGCCTGCAGCGCCGCCATGTCGCTGGCATCCAGATCCGGCTGGTCGGCGTTGCGGGCCCGGAGAAAGGGGCGCTTCACCATGCTCAGGAAACCCTGGAGGCCCTTCGCCGGCATGGGCTTCACCCAAGGCCAGGCCCGCTCACCGAACCAGTGCCTGAGCAGGCGGCCGCAGGCGCGGGTGAGGGCGGGGGCCAGCACCAGCGAGCAGATGAGCACCACCAGGAAGAGCAGCAGGGGCAGCCCCACGGGGCCCAGAAAGCGCCGTTCCACGGGCCAGAGGGCACTGCCCAGCCAGCCGCCCCAGCGGAGCTGCAAGGTGCCGCCTTCGGGCAATCCGGACCAGACCCGGGGCCCGAAAGCGCCCAGGGAAGTCCAGAACGCCAGGGCCAGCCCCAGCCACGCCAGGCGGCCCGGCCAGTGGCGGCCATCCGCCCGGGGCCAGGCCTCCCACAGCAGGTAGGGCGGCACGATCCAGGCGCCGGTGCCCATGAGGGTCTGCAGCAGGCCCGCCAGAGTGGCACCCACGGTGCCGCAGATGTTCTGCACGGCGGCGACAGCGGCGCCCTGGGTGAAGGGATGGGGATCCAGGGGGTAATAGCTGGCCAGGGAAAGCAGCAGCAACAGGGCCGTGAAACCCAAGCCTGCCCTCAGCATCCAGCGGCCGATCCCCTGCAATGCGCCTCCCTGGTGTGAACCCACAGTGTAGCTCAGCGGCCCGCCATCAGTGGCCTTGCGGGCGCGTCGCATTCAGCAGCGCGATCCGTCGCTGGGGATCCCAGGCCGGCTTGCCCAGATCGCGCAGCAGGGCGCCTGCAGATACGAAGGTCCAGCCCTCCCTTTTGGCCCGATCCATGAAGGCCCCCAGCCCGTCCGTGGGACGATCGCCCTCCTCCCGGCCGGAGCCCAGGTGCATGAGCACGATGAGGCCATCCCCATCGCGGCCCAGGCGGGTTTGGAGACGCTGCACGATGGCTTCGCCGCTGCGGTAGAGCCGGCGCTCCTTGGGAGTGGCCCAGTCGAGGGTGTCGGCGCCCTCGCTCCAGCCCACGTGGCGGTAGCCCAGTTCTTCGGCCCAGCGGCGGATCTCCGCCGTGTGCTCACCGTAGGGCGCGCGCCAGAAGGGATCCATGGGCCGCCCTAGCAGGTGCACCAGGGCAGCGTCCGCATCGAGCAGTTCCCGTTGGATGCGCTCGCGGGTCCACTTCGGATCGCGCTTCATGCCGGGCGCGAAATGGGGGTGGTTCATGGTGTGGTTGCCCAGCTCGTGCCCTTCGGCGGCCATGCGCTTCACCAGGACGGGGAAGCGCTGGATGAAGGCGCCCGTGAGGAACAGCGTGGTGTGCACGCCGCGGGCCTTCAGCAGGTCGAGCACTTCGGTGGCCACCTCCGCCGAGGAGCCGCCGTCGAAGCTGAGCAGGATGCGCTTGTGCCCACCGGGGCCCCGGGTGAGGTTCAGGGCTTCGCCACCACCGGGCCAGGCGACCGCACTGGCCGGAAGCACGCTGGACGGGACTGGACGTGCTGCGGGTGTTGTCGATGTTGCCGATGCTGCCGGTTTCGCAGCGGTCGGCAGCACCGCGTCGACCCGGTATGGGTTCGCGGTGGCAGCCCTGAAATCCAGGCCCGGAGCCCAGGACACGCTGGGCAGCGCCTGGGGCTTCCGGGTGGGGATGGGCGTGACAGGGAGGTTCCGCAATCGGGCTTCGGCGGTGGCCTTCGGGGCGGATGGTTCCGGCAGGGGTGCTGGGATCGGAGTGGGGACTGGTGCGCTGCTAGCTGATCGGGCTGGTCCCAGTGCATCCGACCTTCGTGGTGCTGGGGCTGGAGTGGGGACTGGTGCGCTGCGAATTGAAGGCTCGGCCCGTCTGGCCAGGCGGGGCGCAGACCCTGGCCGCGGCGGCGGGGCCGTAGGGGCGAAGGTGAACCGTGCCAGCACCCGACCGTCGGCTGTGCGCAGCACCGCGCCTTCGCCCGGGGGCGGGCGGAAGAACTCCCAGCGCACGGGGCCCAACTCGGCGTAGCGACGCTCCCGGATGGAGGTGCCTTCCAGGATCAGTTCCGTGGGTTCGGTGAGTTCGCCTTCCACCACGGCCACCCCGCCGATGGGATGCCAGGTCCATTCGCCCACGGATGGGTTCTGGCTGGCCGTCCGGGCGGCAGGGGCCTGCGGCCGGTCTGTGCGCCCGCAGGCGACCAGGACGAGCAGCAGTGCCAGAGCAGGAACCTTCACTGGCCGTTACCGCGGCGGCAGAGGGCCCAGTAGTTCGCCTTTTCGCGGATCCTCACCCAGCGGGGCTGCAAGGCGGCGCCTTGCAGGTAGAGAAAAGCCTGCTCAGCAAGCACTTCGGCCGTGGGATTGCGTGCCGTGAGCGGTGGCAGTTCGTTCAGCAGACGGTAGTCCATGGTGGCCACCCAGGCGTCGAGGGCTTTGGCGAAGGCCGGTTCCTCGGCTTCAGTGGCCATGTCCACGGCGGCCTCCACTTCCCAGTTGTGGCCATGGCGGTCTTCCTGGAAGCCCGGCAGGTCGTGGAAGTGGTCCGCCACGAAGGGGCGCCGGAGGGAGAGGGTGAAGGCCATGTCTGAGTATAGCGGTCACCGGTCAGCGCCGAGTTCTGCCCGCAGGGCCTCCAGGTAGGCCAACATGGCGCGCTGGCGGGACCGGGCCAGTTCCCGGCCGGTGTTCGTCTTCTCGGTTTCGGCTGCGCCGATACGCGAGGCCAATGAATGGTTCGCGTTGGAACGGTTGAGCATTGAACCCAGATTGGCTTCAGTCTTTGCCGCTGAGTTCGGCGCGGAGGGCCTCTAGGTAGGCCAGCATGGCGCGCTGGCGGGACCGGGCCAGTTCCCGGCCGGTGTTCGTTTTCATGCCGACGGCGAGCTTGAGGAGCTTGCGTTCGAAGTGATCGAGGCTCCAGGCCTTGTCGTCCAGTTCGCGCGCGGTGCCCCAGGGATCCAGGGGGTGCCAGAGCCCCGCGCCGAAGCTGGCGCCCGTGGCGAAGACCCGGGCCACGCCGATGGCGCCCAGGGCTTCCAGCCGGTCCGCGTCCTGCACCACCGCGGCTTCCAGGCTGCCGGGCGTGCCGCCCCCGCTCCAGCTGTGGGTTGCCACGGCCGCCGCCACGGCCCGGGCGTGACCCTCCAGGCCCGCCGTCTCCGCGCACCAGAGGGGCACCAGCGCTGCGGCCAGCTGGGCGGTCAGGGGCGATTCGGGGTGGTTCTTGGGCCGGTAGACCAGGTCGTGCAGGAGGGCCGCGGCCACGCACACTTCTGGGTCCGCGCCTTCGGCCTTCGCCAGCCGCTGGGCGAGGCGCGCCACCCGGAGGATGTGCCCCAGATCATGGGCCGCGTCGCGGTGAAAAAGTTCTGCCGCCAGGTGTTTCTCCAACCGCGAAAGCAGTGACGCGGACCAGGGGAAGGGAAAAGCGGGAGACATCAATCCAGCCTAGCGAAGAATGTCCCGAACCGGGAACGGCGTGAAGGAGTGTGCAGGGCAGGGCGAGTGTGGCCAACAGGAGAGAACCGCTAGACTGGTTGCTTCCGGCCCGGAGGCCCCATGCGAGCCATCACCACGATCTTCCTGAGTCTCGCCTTCGCGGCGACGGCCTGGGCCCAGCGGGCCGACCCCAGCTTCGACCCCGCCAAGGATGTGACAGTGCGCTTCGAGCAGGGCGCCGTGGTGGTGGGCGTGCCCGCGGGGGCGCACCTGAAGGCTTCCTTTATGGCCGTGGCAAAGAAGGCGGGTCCCGGCACCCTCAAGATGGGCAAGCTGCCGCCCACCATGGCCAAGGACGAGATCGGCGACGGCATCTGGCACGGCCAGGTGCGCGTGCCCGTGAGCGGCGAGGGTCTCAGCGGCACCGTGACCCTCCAGGTGACCTACCAGCCCTGCACGGAGGGTGAGGGTGGGGTCTGCTATCCGCCTACCATGCGGACCCTGGAAGTGAAGGCGGGTGAGATTCCAGTAATTGGGTCGGCGGCAAAATCCGAGGCCGTGCCTGAGGCAAAACCTGCGGTTTTGCCGATAGAAAAAGAACCGCTGCTGGAGAGCTCGAAGGTAGAGGCGGCGCCTGCGGCCGCTCCGTTCCTTCCCATGGCGTCGACAGTCGCGTCTGCGCCCGCGCCAGAACGCTCGAGCCTGATCTGGTCCCTGCTCCTGGTCTTCCTGGCAGGCATGGGCGCCTCGCTCACACCCTGCGTGTTTCCGATGATCCCCATCACCATGGCCATCATCGGTGCTAAGGGTGGCGGCAAGGCCCGCGGCTTCGCCCTATCCATGATGCTCGTGCTCGGCATGGCCGTGACCTACACGACGCTGGGCGTGCTGGCGGCCAAGAGTGGGGCCGTCTTCGGGGCAGTGGCCCAACGGCCGGCCTTCTTGATTCCGATGGCGCTGCTGTTCGTGGCCTTCTCGCTGTCCCTGTTCGGTGCCTTTGAGATTTCGCTGCCGTCTGGTCTGGCCGCGAAACTCCAGGGTGATGGTTCCCGCAAAGGGTTTGGGGGGGCCTTCATCATGGGCCTGGTGCTGGGGCCATTGTCGGCACCCTGCGTGGGCCCCGTGATCGGTGCGGTGCTGGTGGGCATCGCCCAGCAGGGCGATGTGTGGCTCGGGGGCCTTCAACTCTTCGTCTTTGCCCTTGGCATGGGCGTCCTGTTCCTCGCCGTGGGAACCTTCAGCGCGGCCCTGCCCAGGAGCGGTGAGTGGCTGACGCGCTTCAAACAAGGCATGGGGTTGGTGGTGCTGGGCTTCGCCGTCTGGACCGTGCGGTTCATCGCACCGATCTGGATGAATTACACCATGTGGACGGTGGTGCTGCTGGTTGGCGCGGCCATTTTTGGTGTGTTCGAAGCGGCTGAGGCGCTGGTGGGCCAGCTCCGCAAAGGCCTCGCGATCCTGCTGCTGGCGCTCGGCGTGCTGCTGGGAGTCCGGGCGGTGGAATCCTTCCTCGCGGTGGACCTTTTGCCCCGGGGCGCTGCCGCGGCTGCCGCCAGGGAGGAACACGCCGGCTGGCTGGAGCAGGATCTTGAAGGGGCCCTGGTGAAGGCCAAGGCCGAGCACAAGCTCGTGGTAGTGGACATCTACGCGGAGTGGTGTGCCCAGTGCAAGGAGCTGGACGAGAAGACCTGGCCCGAGGCTGACGTGCAGCAGTGGCTCGCCCAGAACGCCGTAGCCATCCGCATCGACACCGATGCCCGTCGCAAGGATCTCGCCATCAAGCTGCAGATCCGAAGCTATCCGACGGTGCTGCTTCTGGATCCCGAAGGCCGAGAATTGCGCCGCATCCTGGGTTTCCAGAAGCCAGAGACGATGCGAGCCTGGCTCCAGGCCAAATGAAAAGGGCCCGCGAACGCGGGCCCTTTTCCTATCTGAATCCGCGCAGCGGATTCAGCAGAGCGACTACTTCCCCAGGAACTTCTCCAAAGTCTTCGCGAGGTTTACACCCTTCAGTTCCGAACCGCTGGCCACGATCCTGCCGTCAGGCCCGATGAGCAAGGGTTTGGGGATGCCCTTCACGCCGTAGACTTCGCTGAGGGGATTCTGGAAGCCCCCTTCGATGAAGGCGTGTTTCCAGGGCATGGGCGTAGCGGACTGGGCGCGGTAGGGCGCGATGTGCTCGACCTTGCGGTCGAAGGAGAGGGACAGGATGTCGAAGGGCTTGGTCTTGAACCGGGCCCAGGCGGCGTGCATGTTCGGCATCTCCGCGCGGCAGGGCGGGCACCAGGTGGCCCAGAAATCCAGGAGCAGGAAGCGTCCCTTGAAGCCGTCCAGCGTGTAGGTCGTCTTGGCGTCGCCCAGGGCCGGCAGGCTGAAGGCGGGAGCGGCGCCGCCGATGGGCGTCTTCAGTTCGGCGTCATGGATACCCTTGGCCTGCTTGGCCTCGCGGCTGCCTGCGAACTCCGTCTGGAGGGTGGCGTAAGTGGACTTCCAGGCCGCATCATCCTTGGCGTCCAGACGCTCCCAGAAGTAGTCGAAGAGCAGTGGGCGGCGTACGGCGGGATCCGGGTGGGCGGTCCGGGCCTTGGCGACATAGGTATCCCAGGTGTCGGGGCCGCCTTCCTGGAGGGTGGTGAGCATGCCGGGGTCGAGGCTCCAGGCGGCATCCGTGGGCGGAACCTCGGCCTGGATGCGGGCAAGGAGGGCCGCGTCCGGCGCCTGCTTCGCCAGTTGCAGGTGGAACAGCTTGCTCACCAGGAGGGCGCTCAACACCGCTGGTCGCTTCTCCAGGGCCAGCCGGGCATCAAGCTCTGCCAGTTCCTTCGTGCAGTCGCCACGGAAGTCCTTGGTGTTCTTGCCCGCCTGCATGTGGGCCGCACGGGCTTCCATCACCGAGGTGCGCTTGGCCCGGGCCGCGTCCAGGACGGCCTGGGCGCCATTCACGGGCGCGGGGGCCTGCAGGGTGGGCAGGGTTGTCATCAGGAGGAGCAGGGGCAGGGACATGGAGACTCCGCGGGGCAATCAAGCCGTACACCACAGGATACCTCGAATGGCGATGCCCACGAAGACTCGGGATCCAGGCAGGACGGTGCCGCCTTTTGATCCCTGCGCCGGGAGGAGGACTGTGGCATCGTTTTTCAACCCTTTCCCCTGCCGTTCACGTTCGCGCCGCCCCCGAGGTGGCCCTGGCCCGAGGACCTCCCATGTCTGCCCAGCTGCCTTCGTCCTTATCCCCCGACCAGCCCGCGGGGCTCCGGGTCCAGCGCCAGGAACTGTCACCCATCCACCTGCTGGAGCGGGCGGGCGAGGTCTATGCCGAGCGAACCGCCGCCACCGATGGTGACCGCCGCTTCACCTGGCGCGAGTTCCGGGCGCGGGCCAGGCGCTTCGCCTCGGCCCTGCGCCTCGCCGGCCTCCAGAGGGGCGACCGGGTGGCCTTCCTGGCCCTCAACTCGGAGCCGCTGCTGCTGGCCCACTTCGCCGTGCCCCTGGCCGGGGGCATTCTGGTGGCCATCAACACGCGCCTGAATCCGAACGAGGTGGCCTACATCCTCCAGCACAGCGGCGCCACCCGGGTCTTCGTGTCGCCGGAGCTGCTGCCCTCCCTCGCCGAGGCGCCCTCCACCCTTCCGAGGACCATCCTCGGCCCCGACTTCGAGGCCCTGCTCGCGCGGGGTTCCGAGGCGCCTGTCGAGTCCTTGCTGGAGAGCGAAGACGAGGCCATCACCATCAACTACACGTCAGGCACCACCGGCCGCCCCAAGGGGGTGGTCTACCACCACCGGGGCGCCTACCTCAACGCGCTGGCCATGGTGATCGACCACCGGCTGCAGGCGGAGTCCCGCTACCTCTGGACGCTGCCCATGTTCCACTGCAACGGCTGGTGCTTCCCCTGGGCCCTTGCCGCCGTGGGTGCCGAGAGCGTCTGCATCCCCCGCATCGAGCCCGGCCCCACCTGGCAGCTCTTCGATGAGGGCGTGACGCACTTCTGCGCGGCGCCCACGGTCTGCACCATGCTCGTCACCGATCCGGCCGCGCATGTGCTGGCCCATCCCGTGCGCCTCTTCGCCGCAGGCGCGCCGCCCTCGCCCACCCTCATCGCCCGCATGGCCGAGCTGAACTTCCAGCTGGACCACGTCTACGGCCTCACGGAAGTGTACGGACCCTTCACCATCAACGTGCCGGCGCCGGGCCAGGATCAGCTGCCCGCCCCCGAGCGGGCCCGCCTCCGCGCGCGCCAGGGCATGGTCAACGTCTGCGCCGGCGAGGTGCGGGTGGTGGATCTCGACATGAACGACGTGCCCCGGGACGGCACCACCATGGGCGAAGTGGTCATGCGCGGCAACGTGATCATGACGGGCTATTTCGAGGATCCCGAGGCCACGGAGCGGGCCTTCCACGGCGGCTGGTTCCACTCCGGCGACCTGGGCGTGCAGCATCCGGACGGGGCCGTGGAGCTGCGCGACCGGGCCAAGGACATCATCATTTCCGGCGGCGAGAACATCTCCACCATCGAGGTGGAGCAGGCGGTGGTCTCCCATCCGGCGGTGCTGGAATGCGCCGTCATCGCCGTGCCCGACGAGAAGTGGGGCGAGGTGCCCAAGGCCTTCGTGACCCTGAAACCTGGGGCCACGGTCACCGTCGAGGAGCTGGTGGCCCACTGCCGCACCCGGCTGGCCACTTTCAAGCTGCCCCGGCAGATCGAGTTCGGGAACCTGCCCAAGACTTCCACGGGCAAGATCCAGAAGTTCCTGCTGCGCGACCAGGAGTGGAAGGGCCGCGACCGCCGCATCAACTGAGGCCCAACCCCCTGATCAGGTCCAGCCCCGCCTCGGTGCGGCTGAGGTACCAGGTGAGGGCCTGGCCGTCCACGAGCCGTACCTCGGCGTCGGGGAACCGCTTCTGCAGCTCCGCCTGGTGGCGGCGGTTGAACTTGTAGGGCTCCGTGGGCAGCAGGATGACCTGGGGGTCAAGGGCGTCCAGGTCGGCCTCCGACAGCACCGGATAGCGGTCCGGCCCGAGGGGGGTGAGGCCGCCCTGGCGCAGCAGGTCGCCCACGTAGGTGTCGGGGCCAGAGCTCATCCAGGGCGTCTTCCAGATCAAGGCGAGGGTGCGGGGTCCTTTCCGGCGCCGTTTCTTCAGCGAGGCCTCCAGGGAGGCGGCGCGGGCCTCCGCGGCCGCAGTCACGCCCAGTCGCGCGCCCAGGAGGCGCAGGGCCGCAGCACAGTCCTTCACCGTGCGAATGTCCAGCACCAGCCAGGGGATGCCCAGGGCCGTGAGGGCCTCAGCCACCTCCTTGCGGTTCTCGTCGTGCTCGAGGATCACCAGGTCTGGCGCCAGGTCGCGGATGCGGGTCAGGTCGGGATCCTTGGTGCCGCCCACGGCGGGCACGGTGTTGCGGATCCAGCGGGGTTCGATGCAGTAACGCGTGCGGCCTACGATGCGGGCAGCGAGCCCCCACTGCACCAACAGCTCCGTCACCGAGGGCACCAGGCTGATGATGCGTTGCGGGGAATCAGGCTGTGGGCCCTGGGCTCTGGGCTGAGGGGCGGACACCTGTTCCGACCGTTGCCCTTTTTTCACTCCAGAAGGACGCAGGCCTTCTGGAGCAGGCGTGAACCTCACGCCTGAGTGAGGATCCTTGATCTTGCCGAGTCCCGTGGGACATAGCTCCAGCAGGGGGCAGGCCGCACAGTCCGGGCGGCGCGCGTCGCACACCCGGCGGCCGTGGAAGATGAGTTGGTGGTGCAGCTCGATCCAGTCCTCCCGGGGGAAGAGACAGCAGAGATCGGCTTCCACCTTTTCCGGCGTCGTGGCTTGCGACAGCCCCAGGCGGCGCGCCACGCGGAAGATGTGGGTGTCCACGGCCAGGGCGGGCACGCCGAAGGCGTTGGCCAGCACCACGTTGGCGGTCTTCTGGCCCACGCCGGGCAGGGCTGTGAGCGTGGCCAGTTCCCCGGGCACCAGACCGCCGTGGCGCGCCATCAAGGCCCGGCCCAGGCCGATGAGGTTCCGCGCCTTGTTGTGGAAGAAACCCGTGGACTTGATGAGGGCCTCCAGTTCGTCCGGTCGGGCCGCGGCGAGGCTGGCGGCATCGGGGAAGCGCGCGAAGAGGGCCGGCGTAGTGAGGTTCACTCGGGCATCCGTGCACTGGGCGCTGAGGATGGTGGCCACCACCAGCTGGAAGGGATCCAGGTGATCCAGGGCGCAGCGGGCATCGGGGTAGGTGGCGCGGAGGCGGGCCTGGATGGCGCGGGCCTGGGGCTTGGAAGGCTTCATGGAATCAGCATAAAGGCCGGAAGCGCCGATGCATGGTCGAGATTCGATAAACTAAGATCGAGGTGCACATGCCCACCACCCTATCGGGACAGCTCGACTGCCAGGAAACGGCCCGCCACTACCTGGCCCTGGTGAAGTCCAACGTGAAGAAGCTGGGCTTCTCGCCGGGCCTGGGCGTCATCCTCGGCAGCGAGGATGCCGGCAGCGTCACCTACCAGCGCTGGCTCATGAAGGACTGCGAGGACGTGGGCATCAACGCCGCGGATCTTCGGGTGGAGAACGGCATGCAGATGGTGAAGCTGGTGGCGCGGCTCAACCAGGACGACAAGACCCACGGCGTGTTCATCTTCTACCCCCTGCGCTACCCCGAGATCAAGGACGACGAAGTGATGGACCTGGTGGATCCCGGCAAGGATATCGAGGGACTCCACGCCATCAACATCGGCTTCCTGAACAAGTACCGGAAGCGCATGGACGACGGCACTCAGCACCGCTGCATGACGCCGTGCACGGCCCGGGCCATCGTGAAGACGCTGAAGCGCGGTTTCGGTGAGGGCTGGCTGGCGGGCAAGACCGTGGTGGTGATCAACGACAGCCTGCGCATCGGCCGGCCCCTCACGGCCATGGTGGCCAACCTGAAGGCCACGCCCATCCTTTGCCACCAGAACACCAACCAGGCGCACCTGGAGGGCTTCATCCGCATGGCCGACGTCATCGTCAGCGCCGTGCCAGCCCAGGGCTACTGCATCAACACGGACTGGATCAAGGACGGCGCCCTCTGCTTCGACCTGAGCGGCGACCACAACTTCGACTACGCGGCCCTGGACGCCCGTGGCATCCCCTACACCGACACCACCAAGAACAGCGTGGGCAAGGTCACCCGCGCCATGGCCCTGCTGAACCTCACCTACGCGGCGGGGCTGGAGTAGGCACCGCGCTCAGAACCTGACGGTCAGAGCCAGCCCCAGGCTGCTGCGGCGGCGGACGGTGAGCCCGGGGGCAAAGGGCCGCTCCAGGTGTTCACCCTCGAGGCCCAGGGCCCAGTTCGGATGGAAGGCCCAACCCACCCGCAGGCGGGGGCCCAGGAAGGCGCCCTCGCCGGGCGGTACCTCCACGATGGCGCCCACGCCGAGGAACAGTTCATTGGCGGTGGCCGTGGCATCGGCGACGAAGCGCAGGGCATTGTCACCCTCGTCCCAGTGCCGTGCGCCCAGGCCGACACCCAGGTGCAGGTGGGCAAAATCCCCACCGTCCTTCAGTGTGAATTCGGTGACGGGCACCGTGAATTCCGCGGCCGTGGCCTTGGGTTGCCGGATCAGAGAGACGACGACGGACTGGGCCGCCAGGGGCAGGCAGGCCAGGGCGAGGAGGGGGAGGAGGGGGAGGAGGCGGCGCATGGGGGTCTATCGGGACAGCGCAGGGTTGGTTTAGGGACTCTGGCCCGGGGGTTTCAGTCGGGGCCGTGGACCCATGGCGAGGAACGGTGGCACCCTGATCCGGAGGTCCACATCAGCTCCAACCAGGACTCGCGAGGAAGGCATGCAACTCAGATTCCGAACGATCCTGCTGCTGATGGCGGGAGTTCTCTATGCAGCACAGGCACCGGCCCCGCCCCCGCCCAAAGACACACCACCGGGACAGAAGGCGCCGGCGCCCCTCCAGGTCGGGTTCGCACAACTGACCCGCCTGCTCCAGCCTCCCCCGCCTCCTTTCCCGCCCCTGGCCAAGCTTCTGGGCATCTCAGGGACGGTGGTTCTGCGGCTCACCATTGGAACCACTGGATTGGTGGAGGAGGTCGAGGCGATCGAAGGACCGGAACTGCTGCGCCCCACCGCGGAGGCCTACCTCCAGCACTGGCTCTTCGCCCCCGTGCTGAAAGAGGGAGAATCGGTTCGGGCCCAGTGCGATCTCGCGGTGCCCTTCAAGCTTCAGGAGCCCCCTCCCTTCGGGCCCAAGCCCCAGGTCCGGAACGTGGTGCTCGAAGTGACGGCCCTTAACCTGCCCATGTCGGTGCCCTTTGACCTGGAGGTCCTTCGCCAGGACGCCAAGGCCTGGCTGGCAGACCACGGCCTGGCGACCGTGGTGGCGGAGGGCGCGGATCCAGAAAACACGCTCGTCCTGAAGCTGGACCTTCAAACGGTACGGGGCAAAGACGGAACCCATGTCTGCAACGTCATGGCCCGCTGCACCTTCCTGGCGGACCGACGGCTCGCTGCCAATGATTCCAGTGGCCCTCAGCACATCTACTTCCTGAACGGAATCGTGGGGCAGCGGGGCGAATCCGGGTTCCAGGACCTCATAAGGGAGACGTTGAGGAAGACCCTTGGCGAACTATTGCTCCGGCCCATTCCTCCGCCCAAGTGGCCGTCCAAGGACCTGGAAAAGACCTACCTGCGGGCATTGGCAGGCGCCCAACGAGCCGAAGTCCTGGCGAAGGGTGGGCCCATACCCGCCGACTTGGAATTCAGCCAGATCAAGATCAAGAAGCAACCCCCAACACCGCCCTACCCTTCCATGGCAAGAGTGCTGCGCATTCAAGGAACCGTGGTCATCGAGATCACCATCAACCCTGCTGGCTATCCAGTCCGGGTCGAAGCCAAGCAGGGCCCCGGAGCGCTGCTCATGTCGGCCGTCGGCTATGCCCTTATGTGGGAATTCGAACCAGCCCGCCTCAATGGCGCCCCGCAGTGGGCCAGGTTCAGGTTGACGATGCCCTATAGACTTCGATAGCCACGAACTGTTCCAGCTCCACTCCCGGGGATTTGCCGGTTACCGCGCTTGACTGGTCGGTCGCCACTCTGCGGCCAGCAGCCCATACACCGCGTGATCCACGTAGCGGTCGGCGATGCGCTCCGCCTGGCGCAGGGTGCCTTCGTGGCGGAAGCCCAGGCGCACTGGAATCGCGCGACTGCGGCGGTTGCGGACGCCGGCGCGGATCTCGATGCGGTTCAGTTTCAAGGTGCGGAAGCCGTGGCGGAGCAGGGCCGACACGGCGGCGGTCATGAGGCCGTGGCCTTCCGCTTCTTTGGCGAGCCAATAGCCGATGGCGGCGCTCCGGTTGGAGGCGTCGATCCAGTTGATACTCACCACGCCCACCAGCCGGTCGCGCCACCACAGGCCGAAAGAGATGCCGGTGCCTGCCTGGGCCTGGGCGCGAACGCGCTTGATGAACGCGCGGATGTCATGAGTGTCGCGGGTGGCGTCGGGCCAGGGCAGCCAACGGCCCAGGCGCGCCCGGTTGGCCTCCACCAGGGCGAAGAGGGCCCGGGCATCGCGCAGGTTCAACGGGCGCAACTCCAGGCCGCGGCCGGCCTTCAGGGCCTCGACCATGACAGCTCCTTCACTGGCCCGCAGGATCATGCAAGGCGGCGGCACGGCCGGCGCGCCAAAGCACCAGGAGCTGGTCCAGCAGGTCCCCGAAGCGGTCCAAGTGCATGGCGTTGGGGCCGTCGCTGTGGGCCTTTTCCGGGCACTCGTGCACTTCGAAGAAGAAGCCGTCCACGCAGGTGGCCGCGGCCCGCGCCAGAGTGGGAATCATCTCCCGGGCCCCGCCAGTGGCATTGCCCAGGGCGCCGGGCTTCTGCACGCTGTGGGTGGCGTCGAAGATCACCGGGCAGCTGGTCTTGCGCAAGTGGGGGAAGCTTTGGAAATCCACCACCAGGTTGCCGTAGCCGAAACTGGAGCCGCGCTCGGTGACCCACACGGGCCCGTGGCCGGGCACGGATTGGAGCTTCTCCACGCCGTGCTTGAGATCCCAGGGCGCCAGAAACTGGCCCTTCTTCAGGTTGACCGTGCGCCCCGTGGCGGCGGCGGCCATGAGCAGATCCGTCTGGCGGCAGAGAAAAGCCGGGATCTGGAGCACGTCCACGGCCTCGGCCGCGGCAGCGCACTGGTCGCTCTCGTGCACGTCCGTGAGCACCGGCACGCCGTAGCGGCTGCGGATCTCCGCGAGGATGTCGAGGCCGCCCGCCATGCCTGGTCCCCGGTGGCTGCCGCCGCTGGTGCGGTTGGCCTTGTCGAAGCTGGATTTGTAGATGAAGGGGATGCCGCGGGCTTCGGCCAGATCCCGCAGGGCCGACGCCATCAGGTGGGCATGCTCCCGGCTTTCGATGACGCAGGGTCCCGCAATAAGGAAGAAACTCTGGTCGGTGAAGGGTCGGGCGAAGTCCATGTGCACCTCTCCCACAGTTTAACGCCGGATGACTATTGACGGGTTGTCATCCGTATTGCTGGGTTAACTAGCATAATGTTCAATAGAGACACCACCCCCTTGATCTGGAGCGCCCATGGTGAAGCTGCTGATGGAAGACGACCTGAACCGCCGCCTGGTGGCCCTGCTCCAGAAGGATGGCCGCATGAGCCACGCGGAGCTGGCCGAGCGCCTGGGCGTGAGCCGACCCACGGTCATCGACCGGGTGAAGCGCCTGGAGGCCGATGGCGTGTTGGGGGGCTACGCGGCCCGGGTCAGTCCCGCGGCCGTGAACAAGCCCACGGTGGCCTTCGTGGCGGTGCGCTACAAGGACAACAACGAGGCCATCGAGCAGCGCTTCATCAAGGCCCTGGAGGAGGAACCCGACATCCTGGAGGCCCACACCATCGCCGGTGATGATGCCCTGCTGCTGAAGATCGTGGCGGACACGCCCGCGGGCATCGCCGAGCGCCTCCGCCGCATCCGGGTGCTGGGGCTCATGGTCACCACGCGCACCACGATGGTCCTCGAAACGCACTGGGAGAAGTCGGGCCCGAGTCCCTTCCCCATCGAAGGCGTGGTGCGGAAGGACAAGAAGTGATCGCATTGCCGCGGATGCGTTGATGCTGGCCTGGCTCGCCTACCTCACCGTGGCCGTGGTGTGGGGTTCCACCTACTTCGCCATCGCCCTGGGGCTGGAGTCCTTCACGCCCTACGGCATGGTGGCAGCGCGCTTTTCCGTGGCCGCCGCGCTGGCGCTGGCGCTGGGACGGTTGCGCCGGGAACCGCTGCCGCCGCTGCGGGAAGTGGGGCACCTCATGGTGGTGGGCGCCCTGCTGCTGGGCGGCTCCAACGCGCTGGTGTCCTACGCGGAGCTGCACGTTTCCTCCGGCCTGGCCGCGGTGCTCGCGGCCCTGGTGCCGCTCTGGCTGGCGGTGTTTTCCATGGCGACGGAATCCCTCGGCCCCAAGGGCTGGGTGGGCATCGCTCTGGGCATCGCGGGCGTGGCCGTGCTGGTGTGGCCCAGCGGGGGCCTCCGCATCCACGCCGGTGGCCTGGCGGCCCTGGTGGCGGCGCCCCTCATCTGGGCCTGGGGCACCCTCCATGGCAAGCACTTCGTCCATGGGGGCGGGCTGATGACCAACGTGGGCATCCAGATGGTCACCGCCGCCGTCATCGGCCTCGCCGCCGCGCCCCTCCTGGGCGGCTACCTGCGGGGCCCCCTCACGCCCAAGGCCCTGTTCGCCGTCGGCTACCTGGCCCTGTTCGGCTCCCTGTTGGCCTTCTCCGCCTACATCTACCTGGCCAAGGCCTGGCCCCCGGCGAAAATGGGCACCTACGCCTACCTGAATCCCCTGGTGGCCGTGCTGCTGGGCAGCGTGGTCTTGCACGAAGCCTTCGGCCACCGCGAAATCCTCGGCATGACCATCATCCTCGCCGCCGTGGCCCTGGTGCAGTTGCGGGCGAAGGCGCCGGTGCCAGAGGCGCCTGCGGAGGCGTGATTGCCTTCGGGAATTCGGGGATGTCCTCCAGATCCTCGAAGAGCTTGCCGATCACCTTCCGGAGGGAGGCCTGGAGCTGGTGTTCCCGCCGCCGCCGCGCCTTGGGCGGGAAGGCGTTCAGTTCCCTGCTCGCCCAGAGGACGTGGTAGGTCTCCTCCCACAGGGGCTTGATCTGGCCCGGCCGAAATAGCTTTGCCTCCACCACCGCCGGTGAAGACCAGCGGCCCATGAGCAGGGAGCCGCCGATCCAGAAGGCGCTCTCCTCCAGCAGTTCGTACACGCCCAGGCCCACAGCCAGACGGGTGTTGTGGGCGATCAGGCCGGTCCCCACGCCCCATGCCACGCCGCTGGCGATGCCCCAGGCGATGTACTTCGCCCGCACCTCGCCCAGGCTGGTGATGGTCAGGTCCAGGCGCAGGGCGGCGGCCTCCTCCAGCCGGAGGCCACGGGCAGCCGCTTCCCCCCGGACGTCTGCTTCGAACTGGTTCCGGTGCCGTTCGATGGCTGCCGCGCGGGCTGCGGGGAGGTCCGTTTCACCGGTGGGCGTCCAAAGATTGGTGAGTTTCCGGCTATGGTTCTCGCTTGCGACTGTCAGGGCGAACGTGGGCTTTTCCCAGCCAGGGCGGAGGTCAATCAGGGGCGAACGGCAGGCCAGGCAGGCCACCGCCAGGGCTGCCAGCAGGACATGGCGGAAGGTCAACACTTGGACCCCTCTACCTGTCTGAACAGCCGCCAGGCCACGAAGCCGAGGATCAGCAGCGCCAACCCCGCCACCCAGGGCATCCACGGCCGGGCCCGCTGGTCGACGCCTTCGCGGTGCGGGATGCCTTGTTCGTCATGTTCGGCGGGGCCGAGGGTGAGCGGAGCCGTGGCCGCGAGGCTGCGGGCGGAGGGCAGGGCGCCGAGGCTGCCCGGGGCGGGCTTCAGTTCACCACCCAGGTGGAGGGCGTAGGCCTGTCCCGCCTCGGCTGGGAAGATGAGGCTCTGCCGTCGCACGAGGAAGCGCGTGCGCTGGGGCGTTGCGCCCTCGGGCAGGGTAAAGGTGAGGGTCTTGGCCTGCACGGGCGCCAGGGCGATGCGGCTGGAGCGCGTGTGGAGGGCGGGCAGGTTCCAGATCAGATCGTTGCAGGAGTAGTCTCGATACTCCGCCTGATCCTCGCTGAGCCGGATACCCGGCCGCAGCGGCGCGGCGGGGGGTGCCAGTTCTAAATCGAGGCCCACGATGCGCTCGGTGCCCGGCAGGCTCAGCCGCCAGGTGCGGGGCTGGTCGGGTTCGGGTGCCAGGGTGCCGTCCAGGGCCAGCTCGGTCTCCAGGGCTTCCGGCCGGGTCTCGGCCCGGACCGTGAGGCCACGGATGCGCGGCGCCTCGCCCTGGGAGGCCAGCAGGGTCAGTCGGTAGCGCAGGCTGTCCCAGGGCAGGTCCAGCGTGCGACGGCTGCCGGAGGGCGCCAGGTCGTAGAGGTGCAGGGGCGCCAGGGGTGCGTAGGTGATGAAGCCGCCGCCCGGTTGTTCGCGTTCGGCCTGCACCTGCACCACCCAGGGGGCGGCGCCGTCGAGGTCGAGGTCCACCTTCAGCGATTCCCGCTCACCCACCCGCCAGCCCTCGGGCACTTTCAGGGAGAAGGCCGCCGTGGGATGGCCGTCGGCATCCTTGCCCGTCAGCAGCAGTTCCACGGGCAGGGTCCGGGGCTCCCACAGGCCTTCGCGGGCCTCCAGGAAGGGGATGCTGCGGCCCGCGGCGTCGCCGATCCAGGCGGTCTTCACCTGACGCTGGGCCTCGGCGTCCAGGGGCAGGCGCGCCCAGCCGCTGGCGGGCACCGGGGCGAGGGGCCGGCGCTGCAGGGTGGCGCGGTCCTCGCGGGCGCAGGCGGCGAGCAGGAGCAGCAGGAGAACGGCCAGGAGCAAATGGACAGGTGGCTTCATGGGGCTTCTCCGGCGCGCTTGCGGTTCGCGAGAATGGCGGCCGCCATGCCGATGCCGCCCACGCCCAGGAAGGCCAGGGCCCGCAGGGGCGTGTCGGCGCCGGCCAGATCCGCCACCATGAGCTTGAAGCTGGCGAGGCCCATCCATGCGTAGCCCGCGATCATCAGGGCCCGGCGGGCCCCGTCGCGCTGGCCCAGGCCGCGCATCCACTGCCAGGCGCCGGACAGCGCCCACACCAGGGTCATGGCGATGGAAGCCGCGCGGGAAGGCCCCCAACCCAGGTGCGGGGACGCCTGGAACCACTGCACCAGCCGTGCCGCCTCGAAGGCCAGCGTCACGTTCGCCGTGACCTCCAGCGCGAGGAAGGCGAGCACGCCCAAGGGGCCGCCTCGGCGCGTCAACAAATACCAGGCCGCTGCGGCCAGGACGCCTTCCGCGCAGACGGTGTTGAAGAAGGGCGTCAGGGTGTGGCTGTGGAAGGCGATGCTGTCGAAGCCATGGAAGGCCCAGCGCAGGGTGGTGACCAGGGCCAGGGCCGCGGCGAGCCAGCGCAGGGCCGTGGCCTCCTCGGCAAAGGCACTGGCCTCCGCCTTCAGGGAGGCCCAGGCGAGGCCCAGGGCGAAGGCGCCCCACAGGGGCCCCACCCAGGCCCAGGCCAGCGCCACCGGCACCGCCAGGGCCAGGTGACCGGCACTGAGGGCCAGCAGGCCCCAGTCGGCGCGGCGACCACCCATGCGCTGCCGCAGCGGCTGCACCAGCGCCAGGTTCAGGGCGCCCACGGCGAGGATGGGCAGCGCGAAGGTCTCCGGGGCTAGGGCCAGCCGCTTCCAGAGCAGCCAACCGAAGGTGGTGGCCAGGATCGAGGCCACGAGCCAGAGCACGGTGGGCGTGCCGGGGCTTTCCTCCGTGCCCGGCAGCCAGGCCCAGAGGCCCGCCAGGAGTAGGTGCAGCACAAGCAGCCACCCGAGGAGGCCGGCATCCGCCTGCAGCACGTCGCCACAGGCGGGCAGGAGCAACAGCCAGACCCCCACGAGGGCGGTCCAGCGTGCGCCGTGCCAAGTGCCGCCGGCGTGGGTCAGGTACGGCACGGCCAGGGTCGCAGCCATGAGCACGGCCAGGTAGACGGCCAGGGCCACCTCGTGATGCCCACCCTGGCTGAAGACCAGGGGCGCCACCAGGCCCGAGAGCAAGGCCACGGTGAGCGCACTCCCGCTGCGACCGCGGGCGGCCAGCGCGCCCGCCACCAGAGTGACCAGGGCCGTGGCAACGAGTCCCAGCGGGGCTGCGTAGAAATGGTATTCCATGGCCCCGGCCCGGAACGTGAATTGCAGGGTGCCGAGACCCGCCAGCAGCAGGGCCACGCCCAGGCGGCGGCTGTCGCCCAGGAGCAGCTTCGCGGCGAAGGCCGTGATGCCGCCACCCACCAGCAGGCCCAGGACGAAGCGCGACTCGGCGCCCAGCCAGCCCTGCTGGATGGCCCAGCGGAAGAAGAACACGGTGCCGACGAGGAAGATGGCTGCCGCGATGCCCGCGATCCACACCACCGGGGAGTGCTCCTTCCGGGGAGCCGCGGGTCGCACCACCGGTCGGGGCCGGGGCAGACCCGGGGTGGGCGCCTGGGCCGCGGGCGCCTGCTGCCGCTGGAGCAGCCAGGCCACCTGGGCTTCCAGCCGGGTCACGCGCTCGGCGAGTTGCTGCGGGCTGGCCGGTTCCTGCGGGTCCTGCGGAGCGGGAGGTTCCATGGCGACTCCATACGGATGCGTATGGCATCATGCAATCCCCCTTGCGGGACTGTCAAGAGGCCAGGAAATTCAGCCGACGACCCGGTTCCGGCCCTCGGCTTTGGCCAGGTAGAGGGCCTTGTCGGCCCGGGAGAGCAGGCGCTCGGCGGTGTCTTCCGGCCCCTCCCAGGTCGCCAAGCCGATGCTCACGGTGACACGGTCCCCGGGCGGGAGGCCCGGGATGGGTTCCAGCACGACCTGTTCCCGAAAGCGCTCGGCCAGGGCCCGGGTGCCCTCGAGATCGGTCTGGGGACAGTAGGCCAGGAACTCCTCGCCGCCGATGCGCCCCAACTGGTCCACCTTGCGCAGGGCGTCGGCCATGCGCTGCGCCATGACGCTCAGCACCTTGTCACCGACGGCATGGCCGAAGCGGTCGTTGATGGCCTTGAAGTGGTCGAGGTCCATGAGCATGACGGACAGACCCTGGCCGAAGCGCCCGCACTGGTCCAGTTCCATGCCGAGCATGTCGAGGATGTGTTTCCGGTTGAAGAGGCCGGTCAGGGAATCACGGATGGCCTGGTGATAGAGGCGCAGGCGGGAATCCTCGAGGCTCAGCAGGCGGCCCAGTTCCTCCGCGGCGATCTCGAACAGGCGCTCGAAATCATCGGCGGCTCGCCGCTCGGTGAGGATGGCCAGGGCGCCGATGGTGGGGAAGCCGGGGGTGCTGGAGGGGAAGACCCTCAGCACGGGATCGCGCATGTTCCGCCGACGTTCATCGTTGTCCGAAGCGGGATGCCAGCGGCAATCCGGGGCGGTTTCCAGTAGGCCCGGGCCGGCCACCGCCTCTTCCAGGGCCCTGCGATCGTCTTCACTGGCGGAGGCGCCGTGGACACCGTGGCACCAGACGCCGTCCTCGCCGAGGTAGGCCACCAGCAGGGCGCCGGGCAGCACCAGCTCCTGGAGGATCTCGATGAACCCACGAATCAGTCGGGCCGTGTCGTGGTCGGCGGTGTAGAGCCGGGCGATGGAATCCCGCAGGGCAGTCTCCACCAAGCGCTGCTCCAGGGCCTGGCCCAGGCGCCGCTGGATGGCATCCACGCCGAAGTTCTCCTGGGCCAGCCGGGGCACCGCATGGGCGGTGCGCGGTTTCGAGGCCTGCGCGGCCAGGGCGGTGGCCACCTCCACCACGTGATCGAGATCCCGCCCCTTCACCAGAAAGCGATCGGCCCCGCAGGTCTTGGCCCAGAACCGGGCGAGCCCCGTCCCCTGGGCGGTCAGGAGCAGGACGGGCAGATGGCGGGTGGCCCGGTCGTCCTTCACGAGGCGGCAGAACTGGTAGCCATCCAACAGGGGCATGACGCAGTCGCTCACCACCACGTCGGGGTATTCCGTGGCCAGCAGGATCAGCGCTTCGGCGCCGTTGCGGGCCTCGATGGTGACGTGGCCGTGCCGCTGAAAGAGATGACGCAGGAGGCTCAACTGGATGGGGTTGTCATCCACCAGGAGCACCTGGAGCGTCTTGGGAAGCTGCGGGCCAGCATGGGTCATAGGTTTCGCTTATCGAAAGATTCGGGCCAGGGCTTGAGCTTGATGGACTTCGGGTGGATTCCAGCTCCATGGGATGCTGAAGCTGGGAGAACGCCCCATCATGACCACTGAAGTTGGAAAACGACAAGGAAAGAGACTATGAAACGGCGGATTCTGTAGCCATGGACGCGCCGCTGCTGCTCGCCCTGACGCGCGCCTGGCTGCGGGAGCGGGGCGACCTGCCCGTGGACTCCGTCTGGGCCTCTAATCGCGCCCTGGGCCTGCGTTGGGCGGGCCGCAAGGGCGCCGAGGGCTGGGTGTTTCTGCTGCAGCCCAAGCCCGAACTCTGGCTCCTGGCCGTGGAGCATCCCGCCTGGAGGCGGCTGCAGGCTGAGGCCACCCGGGACAGCGAGAAGCTGTGGGGCCCTTGGTTTCAGGGGTCGCGGCTGCGGGCCGTGGCGGGGGATCCCCGCGAGCGCTGGGTGGGCCTGGGCTTCCAGCGGCGCGCGATCACGGGGCGGCTGGAGTCATTGCAACTGGCCTATCAGGCCATTCCCGGGCGCCCAGGCCTCCGCGTGGATGGGCTGGATACCCAGGTGCCGAGGCTGGGTCTGGGCGTGCCCTTCCCGGCGGCCGCCCCAGAGCCGGTGGAGGATCCGCCGCCCTTCCTCCGCTGGCGCGAACGCTGGGGAGAACAGCTGGCCGCGGCCCTGGCGGGGGAAGTGCCCGAGGTGCTGGAGGGCGAGGGCGACCTGCTGGCCCGCCACCGCAGCTGGTCCGAAAGCCGTGCCGAGGCGCTGATCCTCGGGCCCGCCAAGGCCGCGGCAGAGCGGCGGCGACAGACGGAAACCGCCCGCATGGACCGCCTGGGCCAGGCCCTGGGTCGCGATCGCGCCAAACATGCGGCTCAGCTGCCCCTCAAGGAGCAGGCGCGCCGCCTGTCCGCGGAACTCTACCGGTTGAAGGGCGCCACCCGGGAAGTGGTGCTGCTGGATGGCAGCCATCTGCCGCTGCCCGATAGCACGAAGGCCGAGGACGCGGTGCAGGCCTGGTTCACCGTGGCGAAGAAGGCGGAGCGGGGCCTGGCGCGGGTGGCGGAGCTCGAAGCCGAGCTGGCCCGCGAACGGGCGGCCTGGGCCAAGCGGCTGGCGGCCGAGGGTGATTTCCTTGCGCCGGACCTGTCGCCCGCGAGACAACCAATGGGGAAGGCCGCAACCAAGGCGAAAGGAACGAAGCGCATGCAGGCAGACGAGGGCAGGCCGAAGGGTGACAAGCGGAAGGACAGCAAGGGCATGGCCTTCCGCAGCGTCATGGTGGATGGCTTCGAGGTGCTCATCGGCAAGGGTGACGCCGAGAACGATCAGCTCACTTTCAAGGTGGCCGACAACCTCGACTTCTGGCTGCACGTGGCCAGCCATCCGGGCAGCCACGTGGTGATCCGCAATCCCGACAAACTGAGCGAGCTGCCCCGTGCCGTGATCGAGCGCGCCGCCGAGTTGGCCGCCTACCACAGCAAGGCCCGGGATGGCGGCAAGGTGGAAGTCCACCTGGCCCGCATCGCCGACATCAGCAAGCCGCGCGGCTTTGCCCCGGGAAAAGTCATTCTGAAAAAGTGGATCGGGATCCGCGTCTATCCCAAGCCGTAGCCTTCCTCGAAGGCGGGTTGATGGATCAAGCGCGAGGTCTCGCGTATCGCCGCAGGCGATACCGAGAAAAAGTGGATCGGGATC
>JBBRZL010000017.1:0-33084 GCA_038236735.1 Holophagales bacterium
CGTCCGAGGTGGGCACCCGGAAGGCCATGCCCGTGAGCTTCTTGTTCAGCTCGGGGATGACCTTGCCCACGGCCTTGGCGGCGCCGGTGGACGACGGGATGATGTTCTCCAGGATGCCGCGGCCCCCACGCCAATCCTTTGAAGACGGCCCGTCCACAGTCTTCTGGGTGGCGGTGGTGGCGTGCACCGTGGTCATGAGACCGCGCTTGATGCCGAAGTTGTCGTGCAGCACCTTGGCCACGGGGGCCAGGCAGTTGGTGGTGCAGGAGGCGGCGGAGACGATGGTCTCGCCCGCGTACTTCTCGTGGTTCACGCCATAGACGAACATGGGCGTGTCGTCCTTGGAGGGGGCGCTCTGCACCACCTTCTTGGCGCCCGCATCAAGGTGCTTCTGGCAGGTCTCCTTGGTGAGGAAGAAGCCCGTGCACTCGATGACCACGTCGGCGCCGGCCTCATTCCACTTGAGGTTGGCGGGATCCTTCTCAGCCGTGAGGCGGATGGTCTTACCGTTCACCACCAGGTGGCCGTCCTTGACCGAGACGTCGCCCTGGAAGCGGCCATGAACCGAGTCGTACTTGAGCATGTAGGCCAGGTAGTCGGCGTCCAGCAGATCGTTGATGGCCACGATCTCGATGCCCGGGAAATCCTTGGCGGCGGCGCGGAACACCATGCGGCCGATGCGCCCGAAGCCGTTGATACCCACTTTGATGGTCATGTCGTCTCTCCTTGGTCAGGGAACGCCATCCGTACGCAGGTCAGTTCAAGGTCCCTGATGGCGGCGAGGGCGTTCCCACAAGTTTAGCAAATTCCGGCCTAATCCCCGAAGGAGATGCCCAGATCGCGACCCGTCTGCAGGGTGTCGCAGTCCAGGGGCACGGACTTCATGCGGCCCGCCACTTCCTCCAGGGGCACATAGTTCACGCCGGAGATCGCCAGGGCCACCATGATGCCGGTCTGGCCCTCATCCAGGGCCCGCACGGCGGCAGTGCCGAAGCGGAGGGCGGCGAGCCGGTCGAAGCTGGTGGGGCTGCCCCCCCGCAGGAGGTGACCCAGCACCACGGTCCGGGCGTCCTTGCCCGTGCGGGCCTGGAGCTCCTTGGCCACCCACTCGCCGATGCCGCCCAGGCGCTCGGCCTGGCCGATCCCGGCCTGTTCGAGCACAGAGCGGCGGCCGTCGGCCGGGTTCGCCCCCTCGGCCACCACCACCAGGGAGTACATGCGGCCCACCTGGTCCCGGGAGCGGATCTTGGCGGCCACCTTGTCCAGGTCGAAGGGGATCTCGGGGATGAGGATGGCGTGGGCGCCGCCGGAGATGCCCGAATTGAGGGCGATCCAGCCGGCGTAGCGGCCCATCATCTCCACCACGAAAATGCGCTGGTGGCTTTCGGCGGTGCTGTGCAGCCGGTCCAGGCACTCGGTGGCGAAGCCCACAGCCGTGTCGAAGCCGAAGGTGGTGTAGGTCTTGTCCAAGTCGTTGTCGATGGTCTTGGGCACGCCCACGATGCGCAGCCCCTTCAGGTGGAGGGCATTGGCGATGGTAAGGGAGCCGTCGCCCCCCACGGAGACCAGCGCGTCCAGCTCCTTCCGGGCGAAGCACTCCAGAATCTCGTCCGTGCGGTCCACTTCTTTCACGGAGCCGTCCTGCATCTTCACGGGGAAGTGGAGGGGGTTGCCCTTGTTGGTGGTGCCCAGGATGGTGCCGCCCAGGTGGGCGATACCCCGCACCCGCTCCTGGGTGAGGCGGACGATGCCCCCATCGGGATAGCGCTCCGGGAACAGAATGCCGTTGAAGCCGTCCCGGATGCCGTAGCACTCCCAGCCGCGGTTGGAGGCCGCGATGACGGTGGCGCGGATGACGGCGTTGAGGCCGGGGGCGTCGCCGCCGCCCGTGCAGATGGCGATGCGTCGGATGGTATTGGACATGGCGGCACTTCCCGGGGTCTATGGAGCGTCAGGAAAGTCAGAATAGCCCATTCAAGGCGGCGTCACCGGCACGAAGGGGGCCTTCCAGATGTCCCGGTTGTAGTCGCGCACGGTGCGGTCGATGGAGAACTTGCCCATGCCCGCCACGTTGAGGATGGAGCGCCGGGCCCACTCCGCCGGGTCCGCATAGGTGGCCGCCACCCGTTCCTGGGTTTCCAGGTACGAGGGGAAATCGGCGCAGTGGAAGTAGTGGTCCGAATCGGACAGGGCCCGGCCCAGGGACTGGAAGCAACCTCCGTCCAGGGTCGCGATGGTGTCGATGGCCCGCTGCAGCTCTGGGTTGGCCGCGATCCATTCCTTCGGTTGGTAGCCCGCATCCCGCAGCTTTACGATGCCCTCGGCCGTGTGGCCGAAGATGAAGATGTTGGCGGCGCCGACTTCCTCCTTGATCTCGACGTTGGCCCCATCCAGGGTGCCGATGGTGAGGGCGCCGTTGAGGGCGGCCTTCATGTTGCCCGTGCCCGAGGCTTCCGTACCCGCGGTCGAGATCTGCTCCGAGAGCTCGGCGGCGGGGAAGATCAGCTCGGCCAGGGAGACGCGGTAGTTCGGCAGGAAGGCCACCTGCAGGCGCCCCTTGGCCGCGGGATCGGCATCGATGGCGCGGGCCATGGCATTGGCCAGGTGGATGATCTGCTTGGCCACCCAGTAGGCTGGCGCGGCCTTGCCACCGATAAGGGCAGCGCGGGGCGCGCCGATGTCCACGCCATCACGCAGGCGGTTCCACAGGGTGGCCACGTGCAGCAAGTTCAACAGCTGACGCTTGTACTCGTGGATGCGCTTGACCTGCACATCGAAGAGGAAACTGGGGTCCAGGGCGAAGTCCTGGGTCTGCCGGGCCCAGGTGGCCAGGGCGTTCTTATTGGCCTGCTTGATCCGCGTCCAGTGCTGTTGGAAGCCGGCATCCGTGGCGAAGCTTTCCAGATCACGCAGGGCTTCCAGGTCCCGCGTCCAGGTCTCGCCGATGGTTTCGGAAATGAGCCGGGCCAGGGCCGGGTTGCACTTCAGCAGCCAGCGCCGGGGCGTGATGCCGTTGGTCTTGTTGTTGATGCGGCCCGGGAACAGCTCGTTCATCTCGGCGAAGGTGGAGGCTTTCAGGATGTCGGTGTGCAACTGGGCCACGCCGTTGACGGAGTGGCTGCCCACGATGGCAAGGTTGGCCATGCGGACGCTGTGGCCGTTGTCCACGATGGCCAGGCGCTGGAGCTTGGCGTCATCGAAGGGATAGCGTTGCCGCACCGTGATCCGGAAGCGGCGGTCGATCTCCTCCACGAGCTCCACGTGGCGGGGCAGCAGGTTGCGCCAGAGGTCCAGGGGCCAGATCTCCATGGCCTCCGGCAGGATCGTGTGGTTGGTGTAGGCGCAGACCTGCTGGGTGAGAGACCAGGCCAGGTCCCACTCGAGCCCTTCCTGATCCAGCAGCACGCGCATCAGTTCGGGCACCACCAGGGCCGGGTGCGTGTCGTTCATCTGGATGGCCACCTTATCCGGCAGCTCCTCCCACTGCCAGCTGGCCCGCTTCTTGAAGCGGCGGACGACGTCCTGGAGGGTGGCCGACACGAAGAAGTACTGCTGCTTCAGGCGCAACTCCTTGCCCGCGCTCTGATCATCCGCGGGATAGAGCACCTTGGAGATGTTCTCGGACTGGGTCTTGTCCTGGACGGCGCGGACGTATTCCCCAGTGTTGAAGCGGGCCAGATCGAATTCGCGGCTCGACTTCGCGGACCAGAGCCGGAGGGTGTTCACGGTGCCGTTGTGATAGCCCGCCACGGGCGTATCGTAGGCCATGGCCCAAACGTCCTGCGTGTCCAGCCACTCCACGCGGTAGCGGCCCTGGTCATCGACTTGGCCGCGGGTCTGGCCGTAGAAGCGCACGGGGAAGACGGCGTCGGGGCGGGGGATCTCCCAGGGATTGCCGTAGCGCAGCCAGCCATCGGGGAACTCCACCTGCTGACCGTCGATGATCCGCTGCATGAAGATGCCGTACTCATAGCGGATGCCGTAGCCATAGAAAGGCAGCTCCAGCGTGGCGGCGGCGTCCAGGATGCAGGCGGCCAGGCGGCCCAGGCCGCCGTTGCCCAGGCCCGCGTCCCACTCCTGCTCGCCGATGTCCTCCAGCCGGTAGCCGAGCTGCTGCATGGCCCGCGTGTAGGCATCCTCGGTGCCCAGGTTCAGCACGTTGTTGCCCAGGGCCCGGCCCATGAGGAATTCCAGCGAGAGGTAGTAGACCCGTTTGGCGTCCTGGTGGTAGTAGGTGCTCTGGGTCTTGAACCAGCGGTCCATGAGCCGGTCGCGCACAGCGAAGGCCAGCCCCTGGTAGACGTTGAAGTCGGTGGCGGTGTTGGTGTCCTTGGCGATGGAGTACATCATCCGGTGCGCGAAGGCATCGATGATGCCGGGCACGTCCATGGTTTCGGCGACGGGGGTCGGGATGTTGCGGGTCTCGGCACTCATCGGCATACTCCCGGGCTGAGGTGCGGGTCCCCGTGCGGGGGCCCGCTTCCAGTCTCCACTGCAATGGCAGATGACGCGAGTATCGGTATTTCCGGCGGCGGGGTTGAAGGCCGGTCGGGTCTCCGCCGTACGCGGCGAGGCCGCGCCCTAGGCGCGGCCTCCGGTGCTGCGGGTCCGGTCAGTCCTGCTTGAGGTTCTTGGGGGCCACTTCGTAGTGGATCAGGGAGATGCCCCAGTTGCCATCCGGTTTCTTGATGCAGCTGATGGTCATGACCTTGGTGCCGTCGAAGCCCAGGGCCATGTCCTTGACGATGGTCAAGTCGCCGTAGGCCCGGCCAGCCGTGTTGTCGGTGATGCCCATGTGCTTCATCTTGGCCCAGGATTTGGCCGTCAGGCCCTTGGTCAGGCGGTAGATGCCGGCGTTGAAGGCCAGGCGGGCGTCCTTGACCTGGTAGTCATCGCTGGGGCTGCCCGTCAGCGTATCGAGCTTGTCGGCCAAGGCCTCGACGCCCAGGCCCTTGATCTCTTCCGGCGTGAGCGTCAGACCCATGGCCTTGGCGTCCTGGTGGAAGTGCATGGCGCCGGAGTAGACGAAGACCGGCGTGATGGGCGCGATGACCGCGGCCTGCTTGTAGTCCTTGCGGACCGCGAGGTACTGCAGGCTGTAGAGGATGTCGGCGGGTTCCTTGGCGGCGGCCGGGGCGGTGGTGGGGATCGGGTCTCCGCCACAACCGACGAAGGCCGGTACGAGCAGAAGGCTGGCGAGGGAAAGCATCAGGGAACGGCCCATGGGAGATCCTCCAGATTGGCACTAATGATTGAATGGTGGAGCCAACCTGCTGCGCTGCCAAGGGAAATTCATCACAATGACATCATGTATCCAATCACCCTCCTGACCTTCGGCCGCCTCCGCCTGGAACCTTGCCGGGGCCTGGAACGCCACTACCTGGACATGCTGCGGCCCTATGCCCGCATGGAGGTGACCGAGCTGACCGAAGGCAGGGGCGACGCGACTCGACAGCTCAAGGAGGAAGCTGAGCGCTTGCGGCCGAAGCTGAAGGCCGTGCAGTGCCCCGTCCTGCTCACCCCCGAGGGGAAACTCCGCGACAGCGAGGAGCTGGCCAAGTGGCTGGCGGAGCGCATGGATCGTGGCGATAGCCTGGCCTTCGCCCTGGGCAGCAGCCATGGCTTCGACGCCGGGTTGAAAAAAGAGATCCCCGAACAGCTGAGCCTGTCGCCCCTGACCTTCCCCCACGAACTCACCCGCGTGCTGTTCCTGGAACAGCTCTACCGGGCCTTCACGATCATCCGGGGGAAGGAGTATCACAAATGATCAAGGGGGACTGCCCGGCGGCTGCGCCGCCTCTGCGTCCCCCTTGGACCCCGCGTCCGGTCCAGGCGAAGCCTGTCCCGGGCGCCTAGGCTCCAACGGCCTCTGCGTCCCATCCCGGGAGCGTCGCCCAGCTGTTCGCCCTTTTTCCGCCTATGCCGCACACTGGTGCGATGTCGCACCCCATGGACCGCTACTTCGCCCCACCGGAGGGTCGCATCTTCGCCTGCTTCCCCGGCGCCGAGGACCGGCCCGGCCAGCGGCGCATGGCGGAGCTGGTGCACAACACCGTGGTGGATGGCACGGCCCGCTTCCAGAAGTGGCGGGATGGCGGCGGCGATCCGGACGCGCGGCCCGACGCGGTGATCCAGGCCGTGGAGGCGGGCACGGGGACGGGCAAGAGCCTGGGCTACCTGGTGCCGGCCCTGGCGGCGGGCCGCCATCCCATCCTGGTGGCCACGCGCACCAAGCAGCTCCAGCGCCAGTTGCTGGAGGAAGACGTCCCGCGCGCCGCGGGCATCCTGGGCCGCCCCATCAAGGCCGTGCTCGCCAAGGGCCGCGCCAACTACCTCTGCCGCACGGCCTGGGAGGCCGCCGGCACTGATCCCGGCCTGGAGTTCAGCCGCACGGACCAGCAGCTCTGGCTGGCCCTGCAGCGCTGGACCCTGGAGACCCAGGATGGGGATCGTGAAGGCCTGGGTCGCTTCGGCGAGGGTGAATCACCCCTCTGGGACAAGATCAACGCCCGCGCCGAGCGCTGCACCGGGCGTCAATGCCCGCGCTACGAAGACTGCTACCTCACCAAGCTGCGAGCGGAAGTGGCCGAGGCCGATCTCATCATCGTCAACCATGCGCTGCTGATGGCGGACCGGGTGCTGCGCGAATCCGCCTTCGGCCAAGTGCTGCCGGATGCGCCGGTGCTCATCCTCGACGAGGCCCACGACCTGGAGGAACAGCTCACGGAAAGCTGCGCCGAGGCCTGGTCCAGCCGCGCCATGAACCTGCTCTTCACGGATCTCCGCGATGCCGCGAAGGGCTCTGGCGCCGGCCTCGCGGGCCTGCTGGAGCCCTGGGAGCGGGCCTGGTCGGACATCCTCTCCTGGGTGCCGCTGGAAGGCGGCGTGCTGCCCTTGTTGGCCCCGGGGCCGGAGATGCGGGCCCTGGCAGACGCCGTGGGCAACTGGGTGGAGGCGGGTCATCCCCTGCTCCAGGAGACGCGCCGCATGGCCGCCGCCGATCCCGAGAATCCCCAGTGGCTGCGGCTGGCGGAGCGCGTGGGCACGGCCTTCTCGCGCATGGAGCAGATCTTTGCGCAGCCGGATGGCTGGGTATCCACGTTGAATCGCGAGGGCGCGAATCTCGTTCACTTCAAGTCCAACCCCGTGGACGTCCGGCCCTTCTTCCATCAGCACGTGCGGCGTGGTTTCGAAAGCGTGATCCTCACCAGCGCCACCTTGCGCGACGGCCGCGGCTTCAACGGCCTGGGTCTGCGGCTGGGCTTCACGAAGCCCGAGGTGGAGGTGGCTGAACACGTGGAGAGCCCCTTCGACTTCGAGGCTCAGGGCCTGCTCTTTGTGCCTCCGGACCTGCCCGAGCGCCGGCCCGGCGCGGGCGGCGGCGTGGGCGATCCGGCCTGGGTCGAGGCGTCGCTGTCGGCCATGGAGCGCATGCTGCGGGCCAGCCGGGGCCGGGCGCTGGTGCTGTTCACCAGCCGCAAGATGCTGGCCGCCTTCCGGCCGCGCCTGGTGGAAGCCCTGCCGGAGCTCACCTTCTTCGTGCAGGGCGACGGCCTCTCGCGCACCCAGCTCCTGGAGCGGTTCCGCGCCACGCCCTCCGCGGCTCTGCTGGGTCTCGCCAGCTTCTGGCAGGGGGTGGACCTGCCCGGCGACGCCCTCAGCCTGGTGGTGGTGGCGGCCCTGCCCTTCGCACCCCCGGATGACCCCGTGCTGCAGGCCCGCATCCGCGAGGCGGACGCCCAGCGCGATGGGCTCGGCTTCATCGGCATCCAGGTGCCGCAGATGACGCTGAAACTGAAGCAGGGCATCGGCCGCCTCATCCGCACCCGCACGGACCGCGGCGTGGTGGCGGTCATGGATCCGCGCCTCATGCTGCCCAGCGAGGACCGGCTGGGCAAGCGCTACGCCGCCCAGGTTCGCGCCGCTCTGCCGCCCTTTCCCCTGACCCGGGACTGGGAGCGGGTGGAGGCTTTTCTGCAGTCGCTTTGAAGGGGGCTGGTCTGTGAAGGCGGTGACAAGAAATGCGAGGCAACACTGCTGAAAAGCTGTTTGCCGGTGATGTACAGCGATGCACAGTGATAAGGCAAAGGTGCATCCCGCCCGAGTGGAGCCCAGGCTGAACAACAACGGTCCCATCCCCGTGAATCACCGTTCATCACCGGCTGCAGGCAGTTTTGTCTTTCTTCTTTGGGGAGCTGGCTCCCCCAAGGCGGGACCTGAATGACAAGGGGCCCGCGTTGCGGGCCCCTTTCAGGGTAGTGAGGAAGACTACCTGGTTGGTGCCGGCGGGGCTGGAGGCGCTGCCGGGGCCGGCGGTGGTGGTGGCGGTGGTGGGGGGGCGGGATGCGCCGACTTCGGGGCCCGGGGTGCCAGCGGCGCCAGGGGGGCCTTGCGCGCCTCCGGGTTGGCAGCCAGCTGCTGCTGCAGCTGGTCGAGGCGCCTCTGCAGGGCCTTCAGTTCGGCCTGGAGCTCCGCCATCTCGGCCTTGGGGTCTTCCCCCTCGCCGTGGACGTAAGTCCGCACGTGGATGCGGGGTATGTGGATGGGCGGGATGTGGATGTCCTCGTTCATGCCAACGGGGTTCGGTTCGTCGCCCTCGGGTCCGCTGACGGACCATTCCTGTTCCTCGCGGCCGTCGCCCCGCTTCTCCCGGACTTCCACCCGGACCCTGCGACCTTCGGTGCGCAGCCGTCCCCGCTCGTCTTCGACTCGGTTCATTTCGGCGCGTTGCTTCATGGCTCGGGCCTTCTCCCGTCCAGCCTGGGCCTTCACAGTCTCGGTCACGATGGTGCGCAGCCATTCCTTGCCCTCCTTGTCGAGGGTCTGGGCCTTGCCATTCACGGTGTAGCTGGTCTTGCTCCGTGTGGCGGTATAGACGCGCGTCTGTCCGCCTTTGGTTTCTTCCACATGGAAGCTGCCCTCGCCGGGGACAGTCACGGGCTCGGGGGCTTCGCCATTGAGCTGGACCTCGCCCTGCATGCGCAGATCCAGGTTGCGCTTGCCATCCGAGGCCTGGATGTGGGTGGACTTGCCCGGCTTGGGCGAAGCCTCCGGGGCCTTGTCCTGGAGCGCCACACCCGCGGCGCCCAACAGCGAGGCGGCCAGCAGGGCGAGGGCGGTGGCGCGGGCGCCGCTGGTGATGGGCAGGGCCGGGTGGATGAGGTGGCGGATGCGGTGCAAGAGGGAGCCTCCATTGGCGGCCAGGGCCAGGTGCGTGGGGGACGGGGTGAGGGGTTCGCGCAGGGCCTCGAGATCGGCGAGGGCGCGGGCCAGGAGCAGGGGGTCGCCGCACAGCTCCGCGGCCACGTCATCGCAACAGAGCTCGCGCTCGGCGCGAATGCGCGCGGACAGCCACCACACGGCGGGATGGTAGAAGAGCAGGACTTCCACCAGGGACTGGAGCAGGTTCACCAGGAAATCGCCCCGGCGGATGTGGGCTAGCTCATGGGCGAGGATGGCTTCCAGTTGCAGCGGCGCGAGGCCGGTCAGCGCACAGGCCGGCAGCAGGATCATGGGGCGCAGCCAACCCAGGGCCGTGGGCACTTCCACGGCGGCGGATTGGAGCAGGCGCACGGTGCGGGACAGTTTCAGGTCCCGGCAGAGGCGCGACACCACCAGATGCCATTCCGCTGGTACAGGTGCGGCACTCCGCCGACGCAGCCGCTGCACACGTACCCAGCTGCCCAGGAAGCGCATGGACAGCAGCAGCACACCCAGCGCCCAGCCCGCCAGCAGCCAGGGCAGGGCGGGATCCAGCGTGACCTTCAATCGCTGGGTCATGGGCACGGCCAGGGCGGCGGGGGCAGCCATGTCGAAGCCGGGAGTCGGGCTTCGACCCGGGCTGCTGATCGTGGTCGGCGCCTGTCGTTGGAGTAACAGGAAGGTGGCCACCGGGGCGGCCACCATGAGTACGAGGAAGGCGCAGGCCAGGCCGTACCGGCCCCTGGCGCTGGCCCCGCGCAGCAGCAAGAGGGCCAGCCAGGCCAGCAGGCCCAGGGCCGCACCCTGCCAGAGGAAGTGGAGGAGGGTCCAGCCCAGGGCCTGGGCCAATGGATGTTGCATGAGCGTCAGAAGCGAGGTCATCCCTTCCTCCCTTCCGCCTGATCCAGCAGCTTCCGGATTTCCGCCAGTTCTTTGCGGCTGGCCTTGCGCGTGGCCAGGGCCTGCATCACGAGGCTGGTGGAGGAGCCGCCGAAGGCCTTGTCCAGGAGATCATCCAACATGTTCCGCTGGGTCTGGGTCTGCGACTGGGTGGTTGAAAAGGTATGCACGCGGTCCGTCACGTCCCGCTGCACCAGGCCCTTCTCGTTCATGATCTGGAGCATCTTCAGCACCGTGGTGTAGCCCAGCTCCTTCTCCGCCGCCAGCACCTCGAAGACCTGGCGCACCGTGCTGGGGCCCCGGTCCCAGAGCACCCGCAGGATGGCAAGTTCGGCGTCGGTGGGGCGGGTGACGGGTGGCATGGGTCGGTCTCCAGGGCTTGAATGTCCCCAAGATACGACAAGTTTCGTAATCGTCAACGAAGAATTTCGTAGCAACGCCAATCGGGGTTGGGCTGGGCCTTTCCTGTTGGCATTCGATTCAATGAAAAATTAGCCAACTCGACTAGAATGAATTACTAGTCGTGTTTCCGAGATGTCGGCTGGCCAGGGGGCGCACTTCCTGTAGAATGAAAAGCGATAGATGGGTCATCTACGTTTTCTTTGAATGTGTCGTTACAGGGAGCCTGACTTGTTCGATCAGCCCACCGAAAGCGAAGCCCGGGCCTTCATTGGTTCGCTGGGGTTGCGCTTCGAGCCGGGCTACGACGAGCTGGTGGGGCTCTACGAGAACGGCCAACTGGTCGCCTGCGGGGCCCGGGCGGGGTATGTCCTGAAGATGCTCACCATCGCGCCCACCCACCAGGGCACCGATGCCCTGGGCGCCCTGGTGACCCGGCTCAGCCTGTCGGGTCTGGCCGCCGGTCACGAGACGCTCCTCGTCTTCACCCGCCCCCAGAATGTGGCCAGTTTCGAAGCCCTGAACTTTCGGCTACTGGCCACCCACGGCACCGCCGCGCTCCTGGAGCATGGACCGGGCCTGGAGGCGTACCTGGCCACCCACGCGGCCCAGATTGCCCCAGGCCGGAACGGGGCCATCGTCCTCAACGGCAATCCCTTCACCCTCGGCCATCGCCACCTGGTGGAGTTGGCTGCCCGGCAGGTGGACCACCTCTTCGTCTTCGTGGTGAGTGAGGATTGTTCGATTTTTCCCTTCGACGTGAGGTTTCGCCTCGCCGTGGAGGGGACCGCTCACCTGCCGCGGGTGACGGTGCTTGAGACCTCGCGGTACTCGGTTTCCGCAGGCACCTTCCCCTCCTATTTCCTGAAACGGCTCGATGAGGCCTCCGCGGCGCAGATGAATATCGACTTGCAGCTCTTCGCCCAGCGCATCGCCCCGGCTTTCCACATCGCCAGCCGCTTCGTGGGGGAGGAGCCCCTGTGCCCCACCACCGCAGCCTACAACCGCACCATGGCCCTGGTCCTGGCCGAATATCAGATCCAGACCATGGAAGTGCCCCGCCTGGAGGCGAATGGCGAACCCGTGAGCGCCTCCCGGGTGCGGGCCGCCTTGGCCGCCGGGGATTTCGGCAGGGTGGAAACCCTGGTCCCCCCGTCCACCTTTGCCTTCCTCCGTTCCCCGGCGGCCCAAGCCATCATCAAGTCTCTGCAAACTCCATTGAAGGGAGCCTGACCCATGCAGATCCGACGCAAGGCCACTGCGGGCACCATGCAATCCAGCGACCTGATGGTCGTGGTGGAGCCCGCCGACTCCCTCCGCATCGACGTGGAATCGACCGTGAAGAAGCAGTTCGAGCATCTGATCCGGGCCCAGATCACCGCGACCCTGAAGACCCTGGACGTGGCCACCGGCCACATCAAGGTGTCCGACCGCGGCGCCCTGGACTACGCCATCGCAGCCCGCGTGGAAGCCGCGGTTCAACGAGCCTCCAAGGAGTAGTCATGGAAAAGATCTGGCACCGGGAATGCGTCACTGGCCGGCGGTTCATTCTCAAGATCCAGCCGGGACAGAAGATCATCGCCACCTTGCTGGCCTTTGCGGAGTCCAAGGACATCGGCTTCGCCTCCATGGTCTCCGCCGTGGGTTCGGTGCGGGACGTGGAGTTCAAGGACATCCAGACGGGGGCCCACCTACCCATGACCGAGCCCCGCATCAAGACCCACCGGCTGGAGGGCCCCATGGAAATGCTGGGCCTCGAGGGCAACATCGCCCTGGATGGCGACAAGCGCCTGGGCGCGCAGTTCCACATCCTGGCCGCCAAGGCCAGCGGTGAGGTGGTGGGCGGGCAACTGGTGGATGCGGAAGTCTTCGCCACCTGCGAGATCGTCCTGGCCGAGTACCTGGTGGAGGGCATCGAGCGCTACCACTCCGCCACCACCGGTGTCGACACCCTCTACTTCGAAGAAGAGTAGCTTTCCGGGAGATCCACCATGAAGCTGCGCCGCTCGCTGCTCTATGTGCCCGGCAACATGCCTGGCATGCTGCAGAACATTCCGGTCTTTGAGGCCGATGGGGTGATGATCGACCTGGAAGACGCGGTGCCCCTCCAGGAGAAGGACGCCGCGCGCCTGCTGACGAGGAACTTCCTCCGGTTCTACCAGGATCGCAACAAGGAGATGATCGTCCGCATCAATGGCCTGGACACCGCCTATGCGGCGGCCGATCTGCGGGAAATCCTGCCGGCGTTGCCGGACGGCATCCGCCTGCCCAAGGCTGACAACCCCGAGACCGTGGAGCTGCTGGACACCCTGCTCACGGAGCAGGAGGAGGCCCTGGGCCTGGCCATCGGCCACTTCAAGATCATCCCCTCCATCGAGAGCGCCCAGGGCGTGCTCAACTGTGTGGCCACGGCCCGGGCCTCCACGCGGATCGTGGCCCTGGCCTTCGGCGCCGAGGACTTCACGGCCTCCATGGAGATCGACCGCACCAAGTCCGGCGAGGAGCTCTTCTCGGCTCGGACCCGCGTCGTCTGGGCTGCCAAGGCCGTCGGCGTCCAGGTGATCGACACGATCTTCCCGGACGTGAACGACATGGATGCCCTCCGCGCCGAAACCATGCTGGTCAAGCGCCTGGGCTTCACGGGCAAGTCCCTGGTGAATCCGCGCCAGATCGAGATCATCCACGAGGTATTCCGGCCCACCCAGGTGGAGATCGACCACGCCATCGAAGTCATGGACGCCATCAAGCGGGCCCGCGAGATGGGCACCGGCGTGATCTCCCTGAAGGGGCGCATGGTGGACGCCCCCGTGGTCATGCGCGCCGCCCGGGTCCTCAAGACCGCGGTGGCCTTTGGCATGCTCGACTACCCCCTGTCCGACGAGGTGATCTATGGCAAAAAATAGCCTCGGCCGGGAGATTCCGGCCCACTGGCGGGGGCGCACCCTGGAGCCCTACCTGGACCCCTGGAGCCGCAAGCCCGAGGTGCTGCGGGCCACGCGGCCCCTGGTGCGGCGCAGCCCGGGCGACAGCAAGCTCCTACCCTCCCTCCGGGCGGCCCTGGAGAAGTGCGAGCTGCGCGACGGCATGAACATCTCCACCCATCACCACCTCCGCAATGGCGACGTCCTTTTGAACCTGCTGGTCCGGGAACTGGATGCCATGGGGCTCATGAACATGGGCATCGCCTCCAGCTCCGTGCACGATGTCCACGCGGAGATCATCCCCTTCATCCGCAAGGGCGTGATCACCCGCATCGAGACCGGTGTCAACGGCCTCATCGCCCAGATGGTGAGCAAGGGCGAGCTGGTCTGCGACATCATCGTGCGCAGCCACGGGGGCCGCGCGCGGTCCCTGGTCACCGGGGAAGTGGAGGTGGATGCCGCCTTCATCGCGGCCCCCGCCTGCGACCTCACCGGCAACATGAACGGCGTGCAGGGCCCAGCGGCCTGCGGCTCCCTGGGCTATGCCTATACCGATGCCCGCTACGCCAAGAAGGTCGTGGCCGTCACCGACAACCTGGTGCCCTACCCCTGTGTGCCCATCAGCATCTCCCAGAGCGACGTGGACTACGTGGTGCAGATCGACAGCCTCGGCGATCCCAGCAAGATCGTCTCCACCACCACCCGCATCACCCGGGATCCCGCGGGGCTGCTCATCGCCAAGTACGCCGCCGAGGTGATCCAGGCCTCGGGCCTGCTCAAGGACGGCTTCTCCTTCCAGACCGGCGCCGGCGGCACCTCCCTGGCCGTGGCCGACAACGTCCGCAAGATGATGGGCGAGGGCAAGGTGAAGGGCAGCTTCGGCTGCGGTGGCATCACCGGCTACTTCGTGGACATGCTGGAACAGGGCTATTTCCAGACCCTCTTCGACGTGCAGTGCTTCGACCAGAAGGCGGTGGAATCCATCCGGCGCAATGCTGGCCACCGGGAGATCAGCGCCGATCTCTACGCCAGCCCCTTCAACCGCGGCTGCGTGGCCAACATGCTCGATTGTGTGATCGTGGGCGCCACGGAAGTGGACGTGGACTTCAACGTCAACGTCAACACCGAGTCCAGCGGCTACCTTTTGCACAACACCGGTGGCCACTGCGACGTGGCGGCGGGCGCCAAGCTGGCCATCGTGGTGGCGCCTTCCATCCGCGGCCGGCTGCCGGTGGTGCGGGATGCGGTCACCACCATCACCACGCCCGGCGAGACCGTGGACGTCATCGTCACCGAGCGGGGCATCTGCGTCTCGGACAAGCATCCCGACCTCAAGCGGGAACTCCTCCGCCGCAACCTGCCCCTCAAGGACATCCATCAGTTCCACGAGGAGATCACCAAAATCACGGGCAAACCCCGGCCCATTGAGTTCATGGACGAGGTCGTGGCCCTCATCGAATACCGGGACGGCTCCATCATCGATGTCATCCACCAGGTCCATGAGTGACCTCGGCGCCCCGTTCCTGATTGCCCGGGATGCACGCCAGCAGGACCTCCTGCGGGCCCTGGCCGATCCGGCCGCGGCGGGCGCGGCCTCGATCATCTTCCTAAGCGCCAACATCCCCGGGCCCGAGAAGCAGCGCCCGGGGCTTCCGGAACTGACCAGCCGGGCCCTGGCTGACCTGGGCGAGGCGATGCCCCTGGAGGTGCTGCTGTCCCGCTCGGATCTGCTGGGACCTTTCCACCTCGCCCATTCGTCCACCCTGCCCGAGGCGGCGAAGCGGATCGCCGTGACCCTGGAGGCCCAGGGCCCCGCCGGTCGCCTGCTGGACATCGACGTCTACCGGAGGGATGGCACCCAGGTGGACCGGGCCCAACTGGGCCTCCCGCAACGGGCCTGTCTGGTGTGCGCCGAACCCTCCCGGGAGTGCATTCGCGCCCAGCGGCACGGCCTGGCCGAACTCCTGGCCCGGGTGAACGCCCTGCTCCAGATTCCCATCAAGGTGCAGCCGCGGATCTCCCCGGAACGATTGGCCGCGACCCTGCACCAGGGGGCCCTGCGCGAGCTGGAAGTGACTCCGAAGCCAGGGCTGGTGGATCTTCGCGACAACGGCTCCCACCCGGATCTCTCCTTCGCTTCGATGAGCACCTCGGCGCAGCTCCTTCCCCGCTACTACGAGGATCTGCTGCAGCGGTTCCACCGGCAGGATGCCCTGGAGGGGTATGTCCAGGCGGGCCGCGAGGCCGAGACGCGGATGTTCCAGGCCATCCACGCCAACGGACACAAGGGCTACATCTTTCTCTCCGGCCTGGTGCTCCTGGCGGCCTGCCAGTGCCAGGGGCGGCTGGGGGACCTGCGCGGAGCCATCGCAAAGCTCGCGGCACAGTTGTTCGCCATCCTCCCGGACGTGGCTTCCCATGGCGCCCGGCTGCGGGCCCGGCATGGCCTGGGGGGCATCCGGCTGGAAGCCGAACAGGGCTTGCCCGCCGTGTTCGACCATGGTTGGCCCGCTTACCGGGCAGCCCTGAAAGCTGACGGTACGCCTGGATTCGCCGCCTTCCACCTCCTGGCAACCCTCATGCAGACCGTGGAAGACACCACCGCCGCGCAGCGCTGCGGCCCGCTGGGCCTCGCCCGCCTCCACCGGGACGGCCAGAGCCTGCAGGCGCTCCTGGAGCAGGGGCGGGATCCGGAAGCCTTCCTGGCCGCCCTGAATGAGGATTACCGCCAGGCAAACCTGACCATGGGTGGTGTGGCCGACTGCCTGGCTCTTACTTTCGCGTTGCACGCGGCTTGCGAGGGGTGATTCAGCAGGTGCCCGCAGGGCTTAGGTTGTTTGGTTCGATTACTCCGGGCTTGTCTCCACCAAGGCGGCCAGCTGGGCCTTCGCCTGCCGTTTGCCCATGCCCCTCAGGGCCGCGATGGCAGCCAGTTGCTGGGCCCGGGGCTTGGCCTTGCCGGCCTCCCAGTTGTAGACGGTCTGGGCGGAAACGCCCAGCAGTGCGCCCATGTCGGCGGCGGGCAGGCCCAACTTCTGCCTCTGTTTGGCCAACCCCTTGGCACTGAAGCGCGTGCGCGTAGTCCCTTCGGCTGCCGCCTGCGACGAGACCTTGCCGGCGTTCTTGACGCTGCGAGCCTGCTGTTTTTCAAGGGCGGCCACTCGCTTCTTCAGCCCGGCGATGTCGGCGCGGAAATGGGCCGAAGCCTTCTTGAGGGTTTCTGTCTCGGCCCGCATTTCCTTGCGGGCCAGGCGCACAATCTCTTCTTTCAGGACGGAGGCAATGTTCGGCATTTCAATTCTCCAATCGGCGTCTGTGGGCTCGAGACGCCTTGGGTTGATTTTAAGCGCATCTTCTGGCCCTTGGGCCTCCTGGGGATCAATAACAGAGATTTAGTGCTGTCGAAGCTGCAAGATCGAGAACCCGCAGAAGCGATTCATGGCTCTTGGGGAGTCTACCTTTTTGTGGGTTTGGAACGTTCTAAAGTGAATCAGGAGTTCTTGTAAATACACTATTAAATAAAATTATAATCACAACAATCAAAATACGACTTACGCATCAGCTTATTGCCCGCAGAAATGAAATGAACCACGAAGGGCGCGAATCGCCCTGTGGTCGCGCGAAGGGCCGCCAAGGGCCAAGGGGCCTGCTACAGCCTCCGCCGCATTCTTGTCGTGCGCGGTCCCGGTTCTGCTCCTGGAGGGAGTGGCCGGTGCTGGCTGATAGCCAGGAAATCCCCACAAAAAACAAGCTCATGCCTGGCGTCAATCGGTCGATAGACCTTCAACCTCCACCTATTCCTGTCCCGCCCCTGTTGCCAGACCAGCTGGCTTTCCACAACAGTTCGACCTTGTCCGCAGGGAGTCTGCCATGAGGACGCTGCTCGCCATCCTTTTCATCCTGCTAGGGTCAGGTCGGTCGGCGCTTGCAGCCCGGTACTCCCCCGATGCCGGCCAGGTGTCCTTCCTTTCGAAGCATGCCGCATGGGATTCCAGAAACCTGCACCTGAGCGTTTCTGCGCCCTTCGAGCGCGAGCGCGGTGTGTCCTGGGATGGCCAAATCAGGTGGAAGATCGAGGCGCGGGTCTGGGCCTTCGCAGCGGCCCTGGAGGCCTCCCTGAAGGGCATCATCCGCGCCGACAGCCCCTATCGCCTGAGCGTCGCCGTAGTCCGGGTGGAACGGCAGACGGGTACTTTCGTCGTCGAATTCACCATCCTGGATCCCTCCGGGGAGAGTGTGGAACTGCTCCAGGTGGAGGGCATTGGCCCACGCAACCAGGTGCCGGACAAGCTCTTTCCGGCGGTGGCCGGAGCCATCGTGGCGACGTTCAAGGAGCGTGTGCTGCAGTAGCTGGGTGCCGGCAGCCGGACCCGTCCGGGGCGAAGTGCGTCTGGGTGGGACCGTACCGGGAACCAATCGGGCCTCAACCTCATCGGTGGTACCTGGATCCATCCCTGAGACCGGAGGGCAACATGCCGCGGGGCGCCTTGAAATCTTCACTGCTGCTCGTGGGAACCCTGGGCATGGCCGAGGCTGCCGACGAACCGGCGCCCCTGCCGACGGCGCTGTCCCTCGGGGCCGCCCATGGGCCCGAAAGCATCGTCATGGTGGTGCAGCATTGGGCCGCAGCTTGGCTCGAAGGGAATCAGGAGGCCATGCTCGCCTGCCTGCATCCGAATCTCGCCAGGCACATCCTCGGATTGGAGTCTGCGTCTGGTCCAGAAGCCCTGCAAAGGCTCCTCGGGGTCCAGGCCCTGTTGGGGAAGGCCGTCCGGGAGCGCCCATCTGTTGCGGACGTGAAGGTTCTGGATGTGCAGGGGCGCAGCGGCAGTGCCCGGGTGGAGCTGGGGCCCTGGACGGCCTTTGTCCATCTGGCGGCCTGTCATGGGGGTTGGGCGATCGCCAACGTGCTCTGGGAGTGGCGGAGCTAAGGCCACGGCCGTGGGCTGCGCGAGAATGATCGCGAGGGCCATGTAACCATTCCTGGGCAACCTGTATCTAACCAGTCGGAGGTGCTCCATGAAGACCCTGTTTGGCTCTCTGGTTCTGATTACGGCTCTGGCGGTGGTGCCCGTGGAGGCCCGCGCCCAGGGACAGGACAAGACGCCGGCACCCACCGGCCCGGACGCCGTTCAGCCGGTGCAGCCGGACTCGCCCCCGCCGGCCCAGCCGCCGCCCCCACCGCCAGCGGTGCGACCCAACCCGCCCACCCAGCCACCGCAGCCAGCACCACAGCAGAAGCCGGCTGATACGGGCCAGTGGGTCAACACCGCGCAATATGGGTGGGTCTGGATGCCCTATGGCGACACCTACGCCCATGTGCCGCCAGATGGAGGCACACCCAGCATGTACGTCTACTACCCTGAAGCGGGCTGGTGCTGGGTGGTGGCCCCCTGGCTGTGGGGCTGGGGGCCCATGCCGTACTTCGGGCTATTGGGGCCCAGGTTCTACGGCTGGTACGGGGTTGGTTTCGGACACTGGTATGGCTATGCGGGCGCTTATGCGCACTGGGGCTGGTCCGGCCGGGCCTACTGGCATGGTGGCCGCTGGAATGGCGTGGACCGCTTCTACGGTGGACGCGGTTCCTACGGTGGACGCGGGTCTTATGCTGGGCGCGGTTCCTACGGCGGATCAGGCCGTGGCGGCGCCCCGAGTGGGGGTGGACATTCCCGAGGACTTGCCCCCGCCTGGCGTCGCTAAGGCCATCCGCAGTCGATCGTGAGGATCCATCGCGGTTGTTCCGAGCCGTGGGTACCCAGGAAGCGCCAAGCTCAGATGTCCATGAAGGGGGCCTGGGCTTGGCGCCTTCCCGTGATCTCCGGCTCTCAGTGATGATTTTCCAATCATTGTTCGCAAGGGGCATGGAGACCAGGCCGCGACCCCCAGTCGGCAGTTCCGGACTGGGGTAGCATGGGATTCCGTCCGGAAGCAGGGCCAGTCCGCGCCGGGCTTCGCCCCTGGCTCAGATGAAAGCAGGGGCTGACGCGCGGAGCGGCGGCTGAGGTGGCAACTCCGGATTCGTCCAGGGGTTGTGCGTGCAGAAGAAAATCAGACTCCTGGCCCAGATCGCGCTGTTGAGTGGCATCTACCTCAGCGGCAACTGGATCGCCAGCAAGACGGGCCTGCCGGTCCCCGGCAACGTCCTGGGCATCGTCCTCCTCTACGCGCTGCTGAACCTCGGCATCCTCCGGTTGGAGCACGTGCAGGATGCGGCGGATTTCCTCTTGCGGCACCTGGTCTTCTTCTTCATCCCCGTGGCGGTGGATCTGATGAACTGGGGCGGCGTCTTCCTTCGCTACGGCCTCAAGCTGGCCCTCGCCATTGTCATCAGCACGGCCCTCACCTATCTGGGAACGGGCTTCCTCGCCCAGTGGTTGCAGCGGGACGAGAAACCATGTCCCAGCTGATGCTCGCCTTCACCATCCTGCTGACCCTGGGTGTCTACCTGCTCTGCCGGGCCCTGTACCTTCGCCACCCGCACCCCCTGCTGAACATCGTGCTGCTGGGCGCGGGCTTCGTCATCGCCACGCTGCTGCTGTTGAAGATCCCCTACCAGGCCTACGTGCCGGGCCGGCAGGTCATGACCGCGCTGCTGGGCCCGGCGACGGTGGGCCTGGCCGTGCCGTTGTATCGCCATCGCAGTCTGCTGCGGCGCTACGCCCCCGCGATCCTGGCGGGTGTGGGGCTCGGGTCCCTGGCCTCGATGCTCGTGGCCGTGCTGATCGCCCTGGTCTTCGGCCTGCCCCGGGAGATCGTGCTCTCGCTCCTGCCTAAGAGCGTCACCATTCCCTTCGCCGTGGAGATCGCGAGGATCCAGGGTGGCAGCCCCGGCCTGGCCTCGGCCTTCGTGGTGGCGACGGGCACGCTGGGTTCGGTGTTTGGTGCCCCCCTGCTGACCTGGGCCGGGATCCGCAATCCGGTGGCCCGGGGCCTGGCCATGGGCACCGGCGCCCACGGCCAGGGTACGGCCATGGCCTTCCAGGAAGGCGAGCGCGAGGGCTCCATGGCAGGCCTGGCCATGACCCTGGCCGGGTTGACGACCGCGGCCATCGCGCCGCTGGTGGTGCGGCTGCTCCTGCGGCAATGACAGGACCGCCTGCACCCGGAGCGCGGCGGCTGTCCTCATTTCTTCCCCGCTCGTGAAGCCGACCTATGAACCCGCTCCCACGGACGACACGGCGTCCATCGCACGGAAGGTGGAGGGCGGCTGGGGCGCCCCACCTGGGTTGCCCCTGATCCTGATTCCTGGTTTAAGCTGTTCCACCCGACTCCCAGGTGACATGGCGCCCCTCCCCCATTTCAACACTCCCCTTCCCAACGACGACCTGGGCCTAGGCATCCGGACCGGTCCCGGCCGCGGCGTGAACAAGGACGGCACCTTCAATGTGCGGCGCGTGGGGCTGCCGACCTTCCGGAGCTACGAGCTCTACCACCACCTCATCACTATGGGCGGTTTCCGTTTTCTGGGCCTGCTCTTCCTGGGTTTTCTCGTCACCAACGTCCTCTTCGCCGCCGTCTACCTTGGTATCGGCATGGAGCACTTCGTGCGCGCGGGCGGCGATGGGCGCCTGGATCGGATGCTGGACGCCTTCTTCTTCAGCGCCCAGACGCTCACCACCGTGGGCTACGGTCACATCAGTCCCGGCAGCCACCTGGTGAGCGCGGTGGCGGCCTTCGAATCGCTGCTCGGACTGCTCAGCTTCGCCCTGGCCACGGGCCTGCTCTACGGCCGCTTCTCCCGCCCCCATGCCAGGATCCGTTTCAGCCAGCAGGGAGTGGTAGCACCCTACCAGGGCGGCACGGGCTTCATGTTCCGTTTCGTGAACCGCCGCAGCAACCAGCTCATCGAGGTGGAGGCGACGGTGTCGCTCACCCGGCTGGACCCGGCCACCGGCATCCGCAGCTTCCTGGCGCTGGGTCTCGAACGCAGCAAGATCAACCTCTTCCCCACCAGCTGGACCGTGGTGCATCCCATCGACGAGGCGAGTCCGCTCTTCGGCCTGACGGATGCGGACCTGCGCCGGACCCGGGCCGAGTTCATCGTGCTCATCAAGGCCTTCGATGACACCTTCTCCCAGACCATCTATCAGCGCACCTCGTACACCGCCGAGGAGGTGCTCTGGGGCGCCCGCTTCAAGCCCATGACGAGCTCTGGCATGGATGGCCAGATGGAAATGGACGTGACCCTGGTGGATGTGACGGAGGCCGGGTAGGGCTCCCCACGTTAGGGCCTGGCCCGGGGCCTGCGTATGATCGTTCAGGACGCACGCATGCACCTGGTTCTGGTCGCCCTTCATCTTGAGCCCTCCCCGCGGTCTGTGCCGCTGGGCCCGGCCATGCTGGCCTCGGTGCTGAAGCGCGACTTGCCAGACGTCATCCAGACCCGGGTGCTGGATCTCTTCCTGCAACAGAGCGCTGAAGTATGCGCAGACCGCATCCTGGCCTCGAACCCCGACTGGGTGGGCTTCTCGATCTATGTGTGGAACCGTGCCCTCTTGCGCGAGACCGCAGAGCTCCTGAGGGCCCGGAAGCCGACGCTGCTCCTATTCGCTGGGGGCTCCGAAGTCACCGCCGACCCCGAAGGCATGCTCGCTGAAGGCTGGCTGGACCTGGTGCTGCCGGGGGAGGGCGAGGACCTCATCGTGGCGGTGCTGGGGCGCCTGTTGAAGGGCACGCCGGTCACCGAAGTGCGGCGCCACATCCGGCCCGCCATCGTGAAGGATCTGGCCACCCTGCCCTCGCCCTACCTGGACGGCAGCCTGGATCCAAGGGCCTACTCTGGCATGCTCTGGGAGCTGTCCCGGGGTTGTCCCTTCCGTTGCGATTTCTGCTTCGAATCCCGGGGCACCTCAGGCACCCGCCGCGTGCCCATGGCCCGAGTGAAGGCGGAGCTGCTGCATTTCGAGGCCTGTGGCGTGAGTCAGGTCTTCGTGCTGGATCCCACCTTCAACTTCGACAAGAAGCAGGCCAAGGCCATCCTGCGCCTCATCGCCACGGAGGCCCCGGCCATCCACTTCTTCTTCGAGCTGCGCAGCGAGTTCATCGACGCCGAACTGGCCCGGCTTTTCGCAGCCCTGCGCTGTTCGTTGCAGATCGGCCTGCAGAGTGCCGACGATGCAGTGCTGCGCAAGATCAGCCGCAGCATTGACCGGGAGGACTTCGAGGCCAAGGTGCTCCTGTTGCACCAGGCCGGCGCCACCTACGGCTTTGACCTGATCTATGGTCTGCCCGGCGACACGCTGGCAGGCTTCCACGACAGCCTGGACTTTGCCCTCAGCCTCGCGCCCAACCACCTGGACATCTTTCCCCTGTCGGTGCTGCCCGGCACGCGGCTGCATGAAACGGCGCCGGATTTCGGCCTTGAGTACCTGCCGGACATCCCCTACACCGTATTGGCCTCGCCCACCTTCAGTGCCGCGGACATGGCCGCGGCGACCCGCACGGCCCGGGCCTGCGACCTGTTCTACAACCAGGGCAAGGCGGTGCCCTGGTTCGCCCTGATCCTGGACGCCCTGGACCTCGCACCGTCCGTCTTGTTCCAGCGCTTCGCCGACTTCCTGGACGCCCATGGCGAAGTTGATGTCACCGCCCTCCAGGTGGCGTTCCTGGCTGCCTGTTGCCCAGAGCCGAGGTTGGCTGCCCTGGCCGCAGACGTGGTCACCTTCTTCGGCTGTTCCGGCGCCTTGCTGGAAGCTGCAGCCATGGAGCCAGAGGGCACACATGCTTGTGAAGCCACGTTCCACCATGACCCCCAGGCCCTCCTCGATCATCTGGAAGCTGGCATCAACGATCTGGCGGCCCTGGCCGAGGTGCTTCCCGGACGCCCCTGCAAGGCTTCGCTCCAGGTGGTTGGTGGCGAAGTCATTCTGCGGGTGTTCGGCGCCGAGCAGACGCCCATCGAAAGCTGATTGCACAGGCCCATTGATTGCGCATTCTGTTGCGGTTTCAGGTCTCTGTTAGCTCTCGGTGAACAGCCGGTAGCCCACGCCCGGTTCAGTCTGCAGGTACTTGGGGCGGGAGGGCTCCTCTTCGAGCTTGTGGCGAAGCTGAGTCATGTAGACACGGAGGTAGAGGGGCTGCGCGCCCGCGGCGCCGCCCCAGACTTCCTTCAGCAGCTGGCGGTGGGTGACCACCTTGCCCGCGTGGCGGATGAGGGTAGTGAAGAGGCTGTATTCCAGGGGCGTGAGGTGGACCTCCCTGCCGTCCACCAGTACCTGCCGCTTGGCCAGGTCCACCCGCCAGCGATCCAGGACGAAGACCGGTTCCTCCGCCTCGGGGCCCGCGTGGCGCAGGGCCACGCGGACGCGGGCCAGCAGTTCCCTTGTGCCGAAGGGCTTGGTGAGGTAATCGTCGGCCCCGGCATCCAGGGCCGCCACCTTGTCGGATTCCTGGCCCCGGGCCGAGATGACGATGACCGGCGTCTGGCTCCATTCGCGCAGGCGCGCCACCAGGTCGAGGCCGTCCATGTCCGGCAGACCCAGGTCCAGGAGAATGGCCTCGGGCCGGTGCTGGGCAGCCAGCGCAAGCCCCTCCTGTCCTGTGGCCGCCTCCAGGTAGCGGTAGCCGCTGCCTTCCAGGGAGACCCGCAGGAAGCGGCGCATCTGGGGTTCGTCCTCCACCAGGAGGATGAGGGGCGCGGGGGCGTTCACGCGGGTTCCTCCGGCATGGCGGGCGGTGTGCCCAGGGGCAGGGTCACCAGGAACTGGGCACCGCCCTGGGGGTGGTTCACGGCCTGGATGCGGCCGCCGTGCGCGGTGACGATGCCCTTGCAGATGGCGAGGCCCAGGCCCGCGCCCGGGCGGTTGGAGGCGGCCTGGCCCCGGGCCAGCTTCTCGAAGATGCGCTCTTCATCGCCCATGGCGATGCCGGGCCCCTGGTCGGAGATGGAGAGGGTGAGCGATTTTCCGGCGGCCCAGGCCTTGATGTCCACGGGCGTACCGGGGGGCGAATACTTCAGGGCGTTGTCGAGCAGGTTCAAGATCAGTTGCTCCATGAGGACGCCATCCATGGCCACCAGGGGCAGGTCCACGGGAATGGCCACGCGAATCCGCTGGGCCTCCGCGGCCAGCTCGCGGCGGTTGAGGGCTGCGCCCACCACTTCCTCCATGGGTGTCCATTCCGTGTGGAGCTCCAGGGCGCCGGATTCCAGCCGGGTGATATCGAGCAGGTTGCTCACCAGCCGATGCAGGCGCTGGGCCTCTTCCTGGGCGGATTGCAGCAGCTCCCGCCGGGCCGGCTCGGGTAGATTGGGTGTGTCCAAGGCTGTGCTCACGGCCCCGGTGATGACACCAAGTGGGGTGCGCAGATCGTGGGACACCGAGCTGAGCAGGGCGTTGCGGAGCCGCTCTTCGTCGGCCCGCCGCCGATCCAGCGCGCCCTGTTCCGCCAGCAGGCTCCGCTCCAGGGCGAGGGCCGTCTGGTTGGCGAAAGCCTCCAGCAGCTGCCGCTGGTCCGGCTCGGCCCAGCGCGGCGCGCCCTCGGGCAGCACGCCCATGACGCCGATGGCACCCACGGCGCCGCGGAGGGGCAGGTAGGTGGCCCGGGCGCCGGGCAGGGTGTTGGTGCCCAGGCCTGCGGGCTCACCGTGATCGAAGACCCACTGGGCCACGCCCCGTTCCTGCTCGTTGAGGGGGAAGGTCAGCTGGTGGTCCGGAGGGGCCTGCAGGCGGCCAGCTGCGTCGGGCAGCAGCACCGCGGCCTGGCTGTGGAACTGGGTGGTCACGCACTGGATGGCCGAAGCCACCAGGGCCTTGGAGCCACTGCTGCGGGCCAGGTCCTGGCCCAGGTGGTAGAGGGCCTGGGTGCGCTGTTCCCGGCTGCGGGCCAGCCGCGCCTGGGCCCGGTTGCGCTCCGTGAGGTTGCCGATGACCACGCCGATCAGGAGCATCACGCCAAAGGTGCCCATGTGGCGGAAATCACCCACAGCGAAGGTGCCGTAGGGCGGGATGAAGAAGAAGTCGAAGGCCGCCACGCTGAGCAGGGAAGCCAGGGTGCTGGGCCCCCGGCCGAAGCGGGTGGCGACGATGAGGATGCCCAGCAGGTAGATCATGGCGATGTCCGCCAGCTCCGTGCGGCGGAAGGCGAGCCCCGAGAGGCCCGTGGTCAGGCCCACGATGAGGGCACTCAGCAGGTAGTTCTGGAGGGGACTGGTGATGCGGGCCGTGAGCCTCGCCTTGGCCGCCTCCGCTTCCCGATCGCCGGTGATGACGTAGACGTCGATCTCGCCACTCTGGCGAATGAGGCTATCCACCAGGCTGCCTTGGACCACTTCCTGCCAGCGGGGGCGGCTGGGCTTGCCGACGATGATCTTGGTGATGTTGCGGGCGTGGGCGAAGGCCAGGATGTCGTCGGCCATGTGGATGCTGCCTTCGACCACGGCGGTCTCTCCGCCCAGTTTTTCCGCGAGCCGGAGGTTGGCCTCGATGCGAGCCCGGTCCACCTCGGAGTATTTCAGGTGCCGGGGGGTCTCCACGTAGACGGCGACCCAGGGGGCGCCCAGGGCCCCGGCCATGCGCCGGGTGGCGCGGATGAGGCGGGTGGACAGTTCCGTGGGGGCCACGCAGACCAGCAGGCGGTCGCCGGCGGCCCAGGTCTTGTGGATGCCCTCCGACGCCATGTAGCGCCGCATCTGGGCGTCGACGCTCTCGGCCGTGTGGCGCAGGGCCAGTTCGCGCAGCGCGAGCAGGTTCCCCTTGCGGAAGAAGCGGTCCTTGGCGTGGCGGGCCTGGTCCGGCAGGTAGACCTTCCCCTCCTTCAGCCGCACCAGCAGCTCGTCCGGCGGCAGGTCCACCAGTTCCACCTCGTCGGCCCGCTCCAGCACCGTGTCGGGCACGTTCTCCCGCACGACGATGCCGGTGATCTGGGCCACCACGTCCCGCAGGCTCTCGAGGTGCTGCACGTTCAGGGTGGTGTAGACGTCGATGCCCGCGTCCAGCAGCTCCAGGATGTCCTGCCAGCGCTTGACATGGCGGGAACCCTGCACGTTGGAGTGGGCCAGCTCGTCCATGAGGATGAGGGCCGGGCGCCGGGCCAGGGCCCGGTCGAGGTCGAATTCCGGCAGGAACAGGCCACCGTACGCCAGGTCATGGCGAGGCAGGATCTCCAGGCCTTCCGCCATAGCCTCAGTCTCGGCCCGGCCATGGGTCTCCACGATCCCGGCCACCACGTCCACGCCCTGGGCCTTGCGCTCCCGAGCCTCGGCCAACATGGCAAAAGTCTTGCCCACGCCCGGCGCCGCGCCGAAAAACACCTTCAGCTTGGCCCGCTGGGCCCGAGCCTCCTCCTCCTGCACCCGACGGAGCAAGGGTTCAGGGTCTGGTCGGCCTGGTTCGCGCACGGGGTCAGCCTAGCGCAGCTCGGCCCGCAATTCGGGCCCCGAATGGGCTTGGCCCATTTCCTAACGACTTCTTAACACCCCCTCCAGCCATGCTCGAAGGTTGGCTGACCTTGGGCTTCTGACCTCCGAGTGGGCCCTCCAGGTGTTTCCGGCCGCACCCACATGGCCTTCCCATCCAGGACCCCGTGCCATGCCCAACTACCGATCAATCCTCCTGGGGCGGCGGCTCGCGACGGAGGAAAGCCACGAGACCAGGATCAGCAACCCCATCGCTCTGGCGGTCTTCAGCTCGGACGCGCTGTCCTCGGTGGCCTACGGCACCCAGGAGATCATGGCGCCCCTCACGGCGGCCATCGCCATTTACGGCGCTGGCGTGCTGGCCTGGTCCTGGTGGGTGGCCCTGGGCATCGTGGGCCTGCTCCTCGTGCTCAACGTGAGCTATCGCCAGACCATCCACGCCTACCCCAGCGGCGGCGGCGCCTACCTGGTGGCCAAGGACAACCTGGGCGAAGTGGCGGCCCAGACCGCTGGGGCCTCCCTGCTCATCGACTACATCCTCACCGTGGCCGTGTCCGTCTCGGCGGGCGTGTCGGCCATCGTCTCGGCCTTTCCGGGCCTGGAGGCCCACCGCATCTTCCTCGCCGAAGGCATCATCGCCTTCATCGCGCTCATGAACCTCCGGGGCGTGAAGGAAAGCGGCCTGATCTTCTCCCTGCCCACCTACGGCTTCGTGCTCTGCATCGTGGGCCTGCTGCTCAAGGGCTTCTGGAACGTGGCCACCGGTCACGAGGTGATCATTGCCCCCAGGGCGGTGGTGCACCTGGAGGGTACCTCCAAACTGGCCGCCCTGTGGCTGCTGGCCCGGGCCTACAGTGCGGGCTGCACGGCCCTCACGGGGGTGGAGGCCATCAGCAATGGCGTCACGGCCTTCAAGGAGCCCGTTTCGCACAATGCGGCCAAGACCATGACCTGGATGGTGGCGATCCTCGGGACCATGTTTCTCGGCATCACCTACCTGACCAATCACTACGGCCTCACCTACCATCCGGATGCGCCGGAGACCCTCCTGTCCCAGTTGACCCGGCTCATCCTGGGCGGCGCGGAGCATGGGTTCCCCAGGCTGATCTACCTCACGACCACGGGCTTCACCATGGCCATCCTGGCTCTGGCGGCCAACACGGCCTACGCGGACTTCCCGCGCCTGGCGGCGCTCCACGCGCGGGACGGTTTCCTGCCCCGGCAGTTCACCAGCCAGGGGGATCGCCTGGTCTTCTCCAATGGCATCTTCATCCTGTCCCTGGCGGCGGGCTGCCTGGTCTTCCTGTTCGGCGCCAAGGAGGACCACCTGTTGCCCCTCTACGCCGTGGGCGTGTTCCTGGGCTTCACCATCAGCCAGACCGGCATGGTGCGGCGCTGGTTCCGCCTGAGGGGTCCACGCTGGCAGATCAAGGCCCTGGTCAACGGCCTGGGCGCCGTGACGACCCTCATCGTCATGATCGTCATCGCCGTGACGCGCTTCGCCCACGGGGCCTGGATCGTCATCGTCCTGGTGCCGATGCTGGTGATGACCTTCTTCAACATCCACCGGCACTACATCCGCGTGAAATCCATCCTGGCCGGGAGCCGCGTGGACTTCGTGGGCCCCCGCAAGAACCGGGTGGTGGTCCTGGTCTCGGGCATCCACGCGGGCGTCGTCCAGGCCCTGAACTACGCGAAGGCCATCGGGGACCACGGCGAGGTGGAGGCGCTCACCGTCGACTTCCCCGACGAGCACGGCCGGGACAGCGCCGCCCTGGTCAAGCTGCAGGCAGACTGGCCGAGGTACTGCGAGGGCATCCCGCTCCGGGCCCTCCGCAGTCCCTACCGGAAGGTGGTCGAGCCCCTCGTGCAGGAACTGGAGCGCATGCGGAGGGCCGAGCCGGAGTTCACCATCACGGTGATCCTCCCGGAATTCATCACGGGCCACTGGTGGGCCAACATCCTGCACAACCAGACCGCCATGCGCATCAAAGGCACCCTGCTCATGATGCCCAAGATCATCGTCATCTCGATCCCGTATCACGTGGAACCGCTCATCGAGTAGGCGCTGGTCACAGGCCCAGTTCTCCTCGCCGAGGGCAAGCCAATCCATAAATCCGAACAGGTTGAGGCGAAGTTTGCTTCCCCGTTCACCAAATGGCGCTCAGAAGGCCTTGGCGATCGTGAAGGTGATCCGGCTCTTGCCGATGTTCCGTTGGAAGGCGTTGTTGTAGCCAAGGTCCTTGGTATCTGCGCTGGTGCCGGCCAGCGCAAAGGTCCAGTCCTTCAGCGCCAGCGCCACGCCCAGCTTGCAGTCGGTGTAACCGTACAGCTCATTGGCGGCGGCACTGTCCGTCTTGAAGGTGGTCTTGCCTCCATGGGCCTGGATGCTCCACCCGCTTTCGCCCAGGGGGACGTTCAGGCTCAGATCGACATAGTTGGAGCCCTTGGCGCCCAGGGCGCCAAAGTCGCCGTCACTGATGATCCGGGAATACTTCAAGCTGGCCCAGCTGTAGCCAAGGCCGACGTAGGCCTCTGTCGTATTGGGGGTGTATCCCGGAACGGCCGTGTAATCCCCCGGATACTGGTACCGGTAGAGCCCGAGATCCAGGAGCCAGTCCTTGGCGAAGGCCCACTTGTACCCGCCGAAGAGGTCCAGCTCGATGCCCGCAGAAACGGGGCTCATGCCCGGAGTGTCAGTGATCCACGTGATGTTGCTTCCGGCGAGGCTGAGGTAGCAGCCCGACGGATGCACCAGGTCCAGTTCCGCCTGGACGGTTGGCTTTCCATCCGTCTGGCTGAGGCCGCGGAAGATGTACTGGGAACCAAGGGTGGTCGAGCCCGTCAAGGCGAAGCCGAGCATCGAAGGAGGTGCCTGTGGTGCGGGGGCGGTTGGCGTGACTGGGGTCTGGGCCACCAGGAGGGTGGCCAGGGTCGCAGCCAGAGGAAGGGTCTTGAAAAGACGCATGTGGTGCTCCAGTGAAAAAGAAGAACGAAGCTACAGGCAGCCGGGTTCGATGGCGTCACCAAACGCGCCGGCTACCTTGATGTCGAACGATAGGGATTACTTGATCTGCTCGAGGGCCAGATTAAGCTTCAGCACGTTCACGCGGGCTTCGCCGAGCAGGCCGAGCGTGGGCGCCTCCGTGTGGGCCACCACCAGGCTCCGCACTGCGGCCTCATCCAGGCCCCGGGCCTTGGCCACGCGATGCACCTGGAAGGCGGCGGCGGCGGGACTGATGTGGGGATCCAGGCCGCTACCCGACGCAGTGACCAGGTCCACGGGCACGGGCCCCGTGGCCTCCGGGTCGGCGGCGCGCAGGGCGGCGATGCGCTCCTGCACGGCTTTCACAAGATCCGGGTTGCTGGGGGCCAGGTTGGAACCGCCGCTGTTGGCGCCATTGTAGGGCAGGGGCTTGCTGTCACTGTCCACGGTGGCGGAGGGGCGGCCCCAGAAATCCTTCGGCGCCGTGAAGGACTGGCCGATCCACTCGGATCCGATCACCTTGCCGTCCTTCAGGATGAGGCTGCCACCGGCCTGGTGGGGAAAGATGAGCTTCGACAGCCCCGTGATGAGGAGCGGATAGGCCAGGCCCGTGAGGACGGACAGGGCGACGAAGGAGACGAGGGCGGGACGGAGTTGCAGGTTCATGTGGATCTCCAGGGCTGCGGGGGGCGGGCTTGTCCCGAGCCTCGCAGCGGGGGTTCGGGGGGACATCGCGAGCGGCGCGAGCAGGCGGTCCCCCCGGGGAGGATTAGGCAGCGAGGTGGAGGGCGACGAGCAGCCAGTCGATGAGCTTGATGCCGATGAAGGGCACCACCAGGCCACCGGCGCCATAGACCAGCAGGTTCTGCTGCAGCAGCTGGGCGGCGCCCACGGGCCGGTACTTCACGCCGCGCAGGGCCAGGGGGATGAGGACCACGATGATGAGGGCATTGAAGATCACCGCCGAGAGGATGGCGCTCTCGGGGCTGTGGAGGCCCATGATGTTGAGGGCGCCCAGGGCCGGGTAGGTGGCCACGAAGGCCGCGGGCAGGATGGCGAAGTACTTGGCCACGTCGTTGGCGATGCTGAAGGTGGTGAGCGAACCGCGGGTCATGAGCATCTGCTTGCCGATCTCCACGATCTCGATGAGCTTGGTGGGATTGGAATCCAGATCCACCATGTTTCCGGCCTCCTTGGCCGCCTGCGTGCCGCTGTTCATGGCGACTGCCACATCCGCCTGGGCCAGCGCGGGCGCGTCGTTGGTGCCGTCCCCGGTCATGGCCACCAGGCGCCCGCCCGCCTGGTATTCGCGGATGAGTTTCAGCTTGGCTTCGGGCGTGGCCTGGGCCAGGAAGTCGTCCACGCCCGCCTCCGCAGCGATGGCGGCGGCGGTGAGCGGATTGTCGCCGGTGATCATCACGGTCTTGATGCCCATGCCGCGCAGTTCTGCAAAGCGCTCCTTGATGCCGCCCTTGACGATGTCCTTGAGCTGGATGACGCCTAATGCCCTCGCGGGGGGACCGCCCGGCCTGGCGGCCTCTGCGTCCCCCCGCGCTCCCCCATCGGCTTGGTCGGCAGAGCCGCCCGCGCCGATCCGAGCGGGCCAGTATTCGGCCACCACGAGGGGCGTGCCGCCGGCCATGGCGATCTGGTCCACGGTGCGACGGAGATCGTCGGGGAACTTGCCGCCCTGGGCCTGGACGTAGTCCTCGATGGCGGAGGCGGCGCCCTTGCGGATCTGCCGTTCGCCCAGGTTGACACCGCTCATGCGGGTCTGGGCGGTGAAGGGCACGAAGTGGGCGTCCAGGGCGTGCAGGGCCCGCTCGCGGAGGCCGTACTGCTCCTTGGCCAGCACCACGATGCTGCGGCCCTCGGGGGTCTCGTCCGAGAGCGACGAAAGCTGGGCCGCGTCCGCCAGCAGGGTGATGTCCACGCCATCGGCGGGCAGGAAGGCCACGGCCTGGCGATTGCCCAGGGTTATGGTTCCCGTCTTATCCAGGAGCAATACGTCGACGTCACCCGCGGCTTCCACGGCCCGGCCGGAGGTGGCGATGACGTTGGCCTGGATCATGCGATCCATGCCGGCGATGCCGATGGCGCTGAGCAGGCCGCCGATGGTGGTGGGGATGAGGCAGACCAGGAGGGCCACGAGCACCGTGAGGGTCACCGGGTGCCCCTGGCCGGCGGCCTTCACGCTGAAGATGGAGTAGGGCAGCAGCGTGGCCACGGCCAGCAGGAAGATGATGGTGAGGCCCGCCAGGAGGATGTCCAGGGCGATCTCGTTGGGCGTCTTCTGGCGCTTGGCGCCTTCCACCATAGCGATCATGCGATCGAGGAAGCTCTCGCCGAGGTTGGCCGAAATGCGGATCACCAGCCAGTCGGACAGCACCAGGGTGCCACCGGTCACGGCGGAGCGGTCGCCCCCGCTTTCGCGGATCACCGGGGCGCTCTCGCCCGTGATGGCGCTTTCGTTCACCGAGGCCACGCCTTCGATCACTTCGCCATCCCCGGGCACGGTATCCCCGGCTTCCACCAGCACCACGTCACCGATGCGCAGGCCCGAAGCGCTGGCGGTAGTCACCTGGTCGCGCTTGGCGGGATCCGTTAGCTTCTTCGCCACCACGTCCTGCCGGGAGCGGCGCAGGGATTCGGCCTGGGCCTTGCCGCGGCCTTCGGCCATGGCCTCCGCGAAGTTGGCGAAGAGCAGGGTCACCCAGAGCCACAGGGCGATGGCCAGGATGAAGCCCGGCGCGGCCTCCCCGCGGCCCGCCAGGGCCTGGACCCACAGCCCCGTGGTGAAGGCGCTGCAGATCCACACCGTGAACATCACGGGATTGCGGAGCTGGTGCAGAGGGTTGAGCTTGCGGAAGGCGTCGCCAATGGCCCGGCGCACGATGCTGGGTTCGAAGAGGGGGCGGGCCTGCCGAGAGTTCCCACCGCGCGCCTGCGCGAGTTGGGAGATGTCCTGCCTGGAGCTGAAAACCATGAGTGGCCTCACAATGGTGGCGCGTGGACTAGCGGGTAAGGGTGATTCCGAGCAGGAGCCAGAGGGCGGGCAGCGTCATGACCAGCAACAGACGGAGCCAGGTCTGGCCCTGGGCTCGCGGCATGGAAGGGCGCAGATCACTCTTTGCTGAACCGGGGAGCGTCGTAGCGGTCATGGGTCACCTCAGCGCAGGGCCAGGTGCTCGGCGATGGGGCCGAGGGCCAGGGCGGGGATGAAGGTGAGGGCGCCCACCAGGAGCACGACGCTGATCAGCACGCCCACGAAGAGTGGGGTGTGGGTGGGCAGGGTGCCGAGCCCTTCGGGCGTGTGCTTCTTC
>JBBRZL010000018.1:0-31635 GCA_038236735.1 Holophagales bacterium
ATCACCCCCATCGCTGAGATGCTGGAACAGCTGAAGGACATCCCCGACCTGGCCCCCAGCCGCACGCCCCTGATCCTGCCCAAGCTGGAACCGCCCAAGGTGCTCAAGGCGGCCTTGCTGGGCCAGATGCTGGATTTCCAGACCCTCATGGGCGAGCCGGATCCCCAGGCCCTGCCCATGGCCCTGGGCGGCAGCGCCCTGGGCGCGGAGGCCCAGCGCCTCTGGTCCGGCTGGCCGGTCACCTTCACGGCCGGGCCCACCCTGAGTGGGGGCCGAGATGAGGCCAGCCCCCTGGAGCCCGGGGGCATGGCCGCCATCACCCTCATGCAGGGGGACCTGGACCTGGCGGCGGCGGGCACCATCACCTATGTTTCCGGCAAGCGGGTACTGATGTTTGGGCACCAGCTGTTCAACCTTGGGCCGGTGGATCTGCCCCTCTGGTCGGCCACGGTGGCCACCACGGTGGCCAGCTACCAGAACTCCTTCAAGCTGGCCATGCCGGTGGCCCCCATCGGCGCCCTGCGCCTGGACCGCAGCTCAGGCGTGGCGGGCATCCTGGGGGCCGAGGCCCGCATGGTGCCCATGCGCATTGGCCTCAATCTGGCTGGCAAGCGCACCCTCAACTTCCGCTTCGAGCTAATGGACCATCCGGTGGCCACGGCCGCCCTGGCGGCCACGGCCATCGCCCAGACCCTCGACGCCCACACCCGGGGCCTGGGTCTCCAGAGCCTGTCCATGCAGGGCAACATCAAGCTGGTCGGCCACCCCGCCATCCAGATCGAAAGTGTCATCGCGGATCTGAACCCTGGCCGCATGGCCCAGTACGTGGGCGCCATGCTGCAGGCCATCTGCCTGAACCCCTTCGAGAAGCCCGTGTTCGAGGGTATCTCGCTCACCATCAAGGCCGAGGAACGCCTGGACCTCACGGCCATCGCCGGGGTTCGCCTGCTGAAGGCCCGGGCGAAGCGGGGCGAGGTGTTGCCGGTGTTGGTAACCCTCCAGAACATTCAGGGCGTGCGGGAAACGGCCACCTTCAACCTCCAGGTGCCGTCCTCGGCAGCCAAGGGCAAGGCCGTCCTCATGGTGGGCGATGGCTATAGCCTCACCGCCGCCGATCCCGATGAGCGTGCGATCGAGACGGCCTCCATGGGCGACATCGTGCGCATCCTCAACGGCGCCCTGCGGAACAACCACGCCTACGCGCTGCTGGTGCAGACGCAGGCCGGGGCAGGGTTGCGTGGCAGTCGCATCGAGGGCATCCCCCCCACCGTGGCCAGCCTGGTGGGCGGCGATGGCGCCAGCAGCGACAATCGCCTGCAGCGCCGCATCATCGGCCGGGCGCTGCTGCCGCTGGAGCGGGAAGTCCGGGGCCTCAGCCAACTGGAAGTGGAGATCGAGTAGATGCCGATGCGACGAAAGGATTCTATGCGCTGGATGACCCTCCTGCTTGCTGCCGTCGTGGGCGTGGCCGCCTGGGCGGAACAGCCTTCCGCGACCTTTTCGGGCTTCAACGACTGGCTGGGTTCCGAAACCCGGGGTGTGCGCATTGGCTCCGATGGCCGGTTGCGCCTGGCCCCGAACCTGCGCCGGGTGGGCCAGCTGCCAGAGGGCGTGATCTGGGCGGCCGTGCCGGACGGTTCCGGTGGTGCCTATCTGTCCGCAGGTACCGACGGCAAGCTCTTCCACTACGTGGGTGGAGCGATGAAGCCCCTGGGCCAGGTGAAGGGTGGCATCGTGTTCGCCCTGGCGCGTCTGGGTCAGGATCTGATCGTGGCGCCCACCGGCGAGGGCAAGCTCTTCCGCGTGACGCCTACCGGCGAGGTGAAGCCCTTCGCGGACATCGACGCCCGCATCGTCTGGGCCCTGGCGGTCGAGGGGGATGCGGTCCTCGTCGCCGGTGGTGCCGAGAAGGGGGCCGTGCTGGTGCAGGCCCGGGAGGGTTCCAGCCGCCGTCTGGCGGAACTGGCGGACGAGACCGCCTTCACGGCGCTGGCCTCGGATGGGCAGGGTGGCTGGTACTTGGGCAGCCATGGTCGAGGCCTCGTGCTGCGCTACAGCCGCCAGGGCGACCGTCTGGAGACCCTGCTGGACACGCCCTTTGAGGAAGTGCGCGCGCTGGCTGTGGTTGATGGCCAGCTCTACATCGGCGCCGACAATGGCCTCACGCCGAAGTTCAGCACGGGCCAACTGGAGCGCCGCGAGGGCTACCTGCAGGCCGATACACCCGCCACCACCCGTTCTGCCGTGCTCCGCCTGGACAAGGAACACGTGCCAGAGACGCTGTGGCAGAGCGCCCAGAGCCAGATCTACGCCCTCACGGTCTGGAAGGGCCAGTTGCTGGTGGGCACGGGCAACCGGTCCCGGCTGTTTGCGCTACCCCTGGGCAAGGCCCGCGAGACGGATCCGTTCGCCATCGTGCAGGAATTGGGCACGGCCCAGGCCACGGCCTTCCTGCCCTCGGGCGGGGACCTGCTGGTGGTGGGCTCGAACCCCGCCGAACTGCACCTGCTTTCCGAGGTGCAGGCCACCGAGGGCACCCTCGAATCGAAGGTCCTCAAAGGCGCGCCCATCGCCGACTGGGGCCGCGCCTATCTGGATGCGGAGCTGCCCCCGGGCACCAACGTCGAACTTCAGTTCCGCACGGGCAGCACCGAAACGCCAGATGCCACCTGGACCCCCTGGACGCCGCCTCTGCGCAGTGGGGAGCGGCCGGCCCTGCCGCCGTCCCGCTTCGCGCAGTTCCGTTTGCGCCTCAGCAGCACCCGGGGCGGCGCCACCCCCATCGTGGAGACCGTGCACGTGTTCTGGGCCCACCGCAACCTGGCGCCGGTCTGGGAAGGCGTGGACCTCATGCCGCCGGGCCTGGTCATCACCCGAACCGCGCCCCCGGAGGACATTGGCATCGAACGGGTGCCGTTGGAGACCCAGAAACTCATCCCGGCCTTGGGCTACCTGGGGGCGGAGAAGCGCAGCTTCCGGCGGGGCGGCCAGAGCTTTGTGTTCCGAGTGAATGACCCCAACGGCGACACCCTCCAGTACGCCATCCGCCTGCTGCCCGAACGTGGGGCTCCGATGTTGCTGGAGAAGACCTGGAAGGAGAAGTTCTTCAGCTTCGATACCCTGCCAGTCCCGGATGGCCGCTACCGACTGGAGGTGACTGCCTCCGACGCGCCTTCGGCGCCTTTCAATGCCGCTCTCACCAGCACCTGGCGCACAGCCGCCTTCACTGTGGACCACACGCCTCCCGCCATCTTCGAGTTGAGTGCGGTGGCCGAAGGCGACGGCCTCCGGGTGAAGTTCCTGGCCCGGGACGAGACCTCCATGCTCAAGGAGGCGGCCATCAGCGCCGACGGCGAACGCTGGCTTCAGATCGTGCCCGAGGATCGGGTCTTCGACCAGAAGGAGGAGCGCTTCGACGTGGTGGTGCCCCGCGATGCGGTGCGGGGCGACCGCGTCCTGGTGCGGGTCGTGGACCAGCACAACAATGAACAAACGGCCGCCGTTGCCATTGGTGCGGTGGGCGCCAAGAAATAGTCGTTCCCTGCTCCAAAAAGGGCGGGCCGAGTGGCCCGCCCTTTTTGGAGCAGGACAAGAATCCTTGACCTATCTCCAGAACGTGCGGCCTTTTGGCCGCGCGTTCTGGAGCAGCGCCGCTACAATCCGCGGAACTGCGCCGGCCGCTTCTCCAGAAAGGCCCCGGTGCCTTCCTGCATGTCCTGAGTGGCGGCGAGCAGGCCGAAGAGGGCGGCTTCGTACTCAAGGCCCTGTTCCTGGGGCATCTCGAGGCCTTCGTTCACGGCGGCCAGAGCGCTGCGCAGGGCGATGGGCCCTCGGCTGAGGATCGTTTTCGCCAGTTTCTCGGCGCTGGCCTTGAGCTCGGCCTGAGGCACGACGCGGCTCACGAGGCCCATGCGCAGCGCATCGGCGGCGGGCGCCATCTCACCGCTGAGGATGAGGTCCAGGGCCACGCCCTTGCCCACGAGGCGGGCCAGGCGCTGGGTGCCGCCATAGCCGGGAATGAGGCCCAGGCTCACCTCCGGCAGGCCGAAGCGGGCGTTCTCGCTGGCGATGCGGATGTGGCAGGCCAGGGCCAGTTCGCAGCCACCACCCAGGGCGAAGCCGTTCACGGCGGCGATCACGGGCTTGGGCATGCCCTCGATGCGCTGGAACACGGCCTGGCCGCGCAGCGCCTGCACGCGCGCACCGGCGGTGTCGAGGGTCTTCAATTCCGAGATGTCGGCGCCCGCCACGAAGGCCTTCTCGCCGGCCCCCGTCACCACCACCACCCCGACCTCGGCGTCCTGCTCCAGGTCCGCGAAGATCTGCTCCAGCTCGCGTAGCACCTCGTTGTTCAAGGCATTCAGCTTTTCGGGCCGGTTGAGGGTGACCCAGGCGATGCGGTCGGCTTTTTCGACGAGGGTGAAGGACATGGGGGCTCCTGTGAGGCGGTCATTGTAGGCTGATTGTGGAGTGATCTATGTTCCATCCCCCCCACCCTGAGACCTACCGCGACCAGTTGCGCGCCTTCCTGCGCGAGGACTGGGGCACCCAGGACTGGAGCACGGCGGCGGTGCCGGACCGGACCATGGTAGCCCGCATAGTCGCCAAGGAAGACCTGGTGGTGGCGGGGCTTCCCATGGCAGCTGGGGTTTTCAAATTGGCCGAACCCAACCTGACGGTGTCCTTGCTCGCCGCCGACGGACAAAGGGTGGCGCAGGGTTCTGAAGTGCTGCGTGTCGAGGGTTCCAGCCACGGCATCCTCCTGGCTGAACGGGTCATGCTGAACCTGCTACAACGCCTTTCAGGAACAGCCACCTTGACCCGCAAATTCGTGGAGGCCATCGTCGGCACCGGCGCGCGCCTCCTCGACACGCGCAAGACCACGCCAGGCCTCAAGCTGCTGGAAAAGTACGCCGTACGCTGCGGGGGGGGCGTGAACCACCGGCTCAACCTGGGAGATGGCGTGCTGCTCAAGGAGAACCACCTGGCCGCGGCTGGCGGCATTCGTGCGGCAGTGGAGGCGGCTCGTCGTGGCTCGCCCAACCTCGTGAAGATCGAAGTAGAGGTGGAGACCCTGGACCAGCTCAAGGCCTGCCTGGAACTGCCAGAGGTGGATGGCGTACTGCTGGACAACATGGCCTTCGAGCAGCTGCGCGAAGCCGTGGCCCTGCGGAACCAAAGCGGACGGCGGCTCTTCCTGGAAGCCAGCGGCAACATCACTCTGGCCAGCGCCCGGTCCGTGGCCGAGACCGGCGTGGATTTTCTGAGCGTCGGAGCGCTGACGCATAGCGCGCCGGCGGTGGATCTCAGCCTGCGGATGGAGTGACGTCTGCGCTCCGCCGCTGCGCGGCGGAGATGGGAAAAGCCATGGCTTTTCCAAAAGCAATCCTGGTTTCGCCGCCCAGCGGCGAAGCTAGCTCCAAAGCGGGCCCCGCCAGGGGACCGCTTTGGAGCTCTCAGCCGAAACCAGCTACTACTACTTCACTTCCAGGTGCCGCGTCTGCAACAGCCGGCCCAGGGCCTGATCCAGGGCCGTCACGGCCTTGGCGTAGTTGATCTGGGCCTGCAGCTCATTGCCCTTGGATGTGTTCAGGTCGTTGAGCTTCGACAGTACCAGGAAGTTGGTGCTCATGCCGTTGTCGAACTTCTTCTTCTCGGCATCGAGATCCTTTTCGCGGAAGATCCGCGTCTTCTCGGCGGCGGTCACGCCCTTGTTGGAGGCTTCGAGGTTCCGGAAGGCGGTGCGCACCTGCAGGATGATGCCCAGTTCCAGGTCATGCTTGGCGAGTTCGCTGGTGCGCAGGTTGGCCCGGGCGATGGCCTGGTTGCCCCGGGCCGCCTGGTTCAGGATGGGCAGGGAGAATTGCAGGCCCACGGAGTAGCCGGGATTCTTGCCCTGGGTCAGGTCCGAGTTGGTGGCGCTGAGGGTGGTGTAGGGGGCCGTGTTGCCGTTGTAGGCGAGGTTGAGATCCAGCTGGGGCAGGATCCGGTTGTTGGCGGCCGTCTGGAGGACGCGCTTGGAGAGCAGATCCAGCTCGGCGCTCTTGAGTTCCACCCGGTTGTCCATGGCCATCCTGGAGGCGGCGGCCTCGTCCATCTCCATGGGCTTCAGGCTGGGCAGGTCCACCGTATCCAGGCTGTCCGGGCGGTCCGGAGTGGGGTAGATGGTGCGGATGAGGGCATCCTTGGCATTGAGCAGGGCGGCATCGGCCGTGATGATGTCCTGCTCGGCCTGGGCCACGGAGGCTTCGGACGAAGTCACTTCGATGGGCGCCAAGGTGCCCACCTGCACGCGGATCTGGTTCTCCTTGAGCTGCTGCTGGGCCAGTGCCAGCGCCTGCCGCTTGTTCTCCAGGTTCCGTTTCGCGTAGACCACGTCCCAGTAGGCCGAATCGGTGCTGGCCACCAGGTTGATGACCGCCAGCTGGAAGTTGTAGTCCGCAGCCTTGGAGCCGTACCGGGCTACGATGAGGTTGCTGGCCGTGGTGTCGCGGCCGAAGTTGCGCAGCAGGCTCTGGGTGTACGAGGCGGAGAAGAAACCTGTATAGGGATAGGCCGTGGTGCTGGTGGCCGGGATCTCGTTGTAGGTGTTGTTGGTCGATTTGTAGATCGGATTGTAGTTCAACTGGAAGGCGCCGCCCCACTCCATGGGTTTGGCCAGACCAACGGTCAGGTTCCGGGTGTCGGTAGTGGAACTGCCGAACCAGGGATTGCCTAGGAAGTCCGTCGATTTGCCGTCGAAGTTGAATTTCGAATGGCTGAGGGTGAGCCCACTGGTGAGCTGGAAATCGAAGACGCCAGCGTTGACCAGCACGTTGGCCTGCACGGCTTCCCTAGTCTGTTGTGAGATCTGCACCTGCAGGTTGTTCTTCAGCGAGGTCTCGATGGCGCTCTGCAGCGTCAGATGCGACGCATCCACCTTCGGTGCAGTCTGGGCCACCAGGGAGAAGGCCACCAGCAGGGCCGGGTAGATCGGGAGACGCGTCATCACCACTCCTTGAAGATCGAAAAGAGCCGCCACGGGGACAGACAGACTACGGACCCGTCCGGAACGGGTTTAGATTAACCCAGCTGCCAGGATCCCTCCCTCGCAAGGTGAGGGCAAGATTAATTTCACCGGCTGTTGAATGCCTTTACTTCAACAACTCCCGGGCGATGACCATGCGCTGAATTTCGCTGGTGCCTTCGTAGATGGTGGTCACCCGCACATCGCGGTAGAGCCGCTCCACCAGGTACTCGCGGGAGTAGCCATAACCCCCGTGGATCTGCACGGCCCGGTCGCAGATCCACACGGCGCTCTCGGTGGTGAAGAGCTTGGCGGTGGCGGCTTCCACCGTGCAGGTCTTCCCACCCTGTTTGAGGGAGGCCGCGCGATAGACCAGCAGCCGGGAGCCCTGCAGCCGGGCCTCCATTTCGGCCAGGTAGGTCTGAATCATCTGGTGTTCGCCGATGGCCTTGCCGAAGGAGCGGCGGGCCTTGGCGTAGGCCACGCTCTCGTCCATGGCCCGCTGGGCGATGCCCAGGGCCTGGGCGGCGATGCCGATGCGGCCACCATCAAGGCCGTCGAAGGCCACCTTCAGCCCATCCCCCGGCTTGCCCAGCAGGCCGTCCTCGGGTACGAAGGCATCCTCCAGCGCCACCATGACGGTCTTGCTGGAACGCAGCCCCATCTTCTCCTCGGGCCGGCCCATCACCACGCCAGTCTGATCCGCATCGAGGATGAAGGCGCTGATGCCCTTCTTCCCCTTGTCGGGGTCCGTGCGAGCCATGGTGACGAAGTAGCGGCCCACGCCGCCGTTGGTGATCCAGGCCTTGGAGCCGTTCAGGCGCCAGCCGCCTTCCACCTTGGTGGCCCGGGTTTTCAGCGCGGCGGCGTCGGAACCGGCGTCCGGTTCCGTGAGCATGAACCCGCCCAGCACCTGGCCGCTGGCCAGGGGCTTCAGGTATTTCTGCTTCTGGGCCTCGGTACCGAAGGCCAGGATGGGCGCGCAGGCCACGGAGTTGTTCACGCTCATGCTCACGGCCACGGAAGCGTCGGCGTAGGCGATCTGTTCGAGGGCGAGGATGTAGCTGAGGAAGTCGGCACCGGCTCCGCCATACAACTCGGGTACGGTCATGCCCAGGAAGCCCATCTCGCCCAGCTGCTCGAGGATGGCCTTTGGGAATTCGCCACTGGCATCCCGGGCCACGGCCCCAGGTTCGATCTCGGCAGCAGCGAAGTCGCGGGCCGCATCGCGGATGGCAGACTGATCTTCAGTGAACTTCAGGAACATGGATACTCCGGGGGTTTCCTCCAGAGTACAGGGGTGCCAGACCGATGGGGTTTCGTACTATTCCAGACCGCAGACCGCTTGGGGTTTCCGGACTGAAAAGCACCTCGTCCATTGGCCCTACTCAGCCTATGGCAGGCTGAAACCGGGGAAAGCGATATAGAAGCAGAGGACCACAGGGGAAGGCGAGGAGGGCGGAGGACAGGACAAGACTTCTTTTTCCGCTTTCCTCCGCCCCTCCGCACAGTTCCGCATAGCTACGCCCTTATTCGATTTCGAGAGTTCAGTCCCTGGAACCGACCATCCATCGCCCCGGCCATCTTCAGGAACCCAGGGCCTCCCGGAGCAGCACCAGGGCCGCCTTGGAGCCCTCCCATTTCATGCGCTCGTAGGCCTCGTCGGGGCCGCACCACAGAAACTCGCTGTGCTCCGAAGGTTCCAGGCGCACCTCGGCGTCGCCGGCCACCTCCATGCTGAAACAGAGCTCCGTGTTGAACCGGGGCTCGGCATCGGGGAAGTGGACAATGGATGGATCCACCCAGAAACTGTGGGAGAGGCCCAGGGGCCGCAGGGTGCCCGTCAGTCCGGTCTCCTCCATGAGCTCCCGGTGGGCGGTCTGCTCTGGTGTCTCGCCGGGTTCCATCATGCCGGTGACGCTCTGCCACCAGAAGCCATGCGTGGGCACCCGCAGCATCATCAAGATCTCGGGGCCCTGCGCCGTGCGGCGCCAGGTGAGAGCCGAGACGCTGCGGCTGGGATTGCGCGAGGGCTGGAGGTCCAGAGCCAGCAGGTCCGTAAGGTGGTGCTGCAGCCTGTCTGCGGCAGCCTCAGAGGTCGGCGCACCTTCGCCCAGCAGGGAGGCCAGACTGCACACCCCTTTATCCGTGAAGCCGCAGGGTGTGATCCACTTGAAGTGATCCAGGTTCGGCCGCACGTTGAAGGCGATGCCGTGGGTGCTGATCCACTTGCTGAGGTGCAAGCCGATGGCGCCCAGCTTCTCCAGGCCGCCACCTGGACGGTACTTGGCGGTCGCCACCCAGATGCCGGGGGCGCCAGGGAGGCGGTCGGCCTTGACGCCGAATTCCGCCGCGGTGCGGATCATGGCTTCTTCCAGCCCGCGCACCAGGCGGCCCACGTCCTCGCGGCCCCCGCGCAGGTTGCAGATGGGATAGACCACGATCTGGCCAGGCCCGTGGTAGGTCACCTCGCCGCCGCGGTCCGTCCGGTGGACGCCGACGCCCTGGGCCTGCAGGAAATCCTCGCTCACGTGGATGTCGGCAGGCGTGGCATTGCGCCCCAGCGTGAAGACGGGGTCGTGCTCCAGGAGGATGAGCTGGTCCGGCTGGTCCGCTTCGCCCACGTACTCGGCCAGGGCCTTCTGCATCCGCAGGCCCGCCGGATAGAACACCCGCCCGAAACGGCGCAGCTGGGCAGGACGGGGGACGGTAAAACCGATCTCGGACATGACTCGAGTCTACCCGGCCGTGGACAGGCCGGTGCCCTCGGCCATGATGGTGGAATGGCCAAGGTGATCGTGGTGGGTGGGGGCGCGGCGGGGCTGGTGGCGGCCTGGCGGGCGGCCACGCTGGGTCACCGCGTGACGCTGCTGGAGGCCAATGGCCGTCTGGGCGTGAAGTTGCGCATCAGTGGCGGCGGCAAGTGCAACATCACCCATGCAGGGCCGCCCAAAGAACTGCTGGCGGCCTTCTCGAGAGAGCAGGCCCGCTTCCTGCGGCCCGCCCTGCATGGCTTCGACAGTGGCGCCGTCATGGAGCTGTTGCGCCGGGAAGGCGTGGAGACCTACGCCCGCGACAACGGTCGAATCTTTCCCTTGGACCGCCCCGGCAGCGCCGCGGCCGTGGTGGCCGCCTTCGAGACACTGGTGCGCAGGGCGGGTGTGGAGGTGCGCACGGGGGCTCGCGTCACGGCACTGCTGGCGCGCGAGCCGCGAGTGGCAGGTCTGCTCCTGGATGGGGAACGGCTGACGGCGGAGGCGTTCATCCTCGCCACCGGCGGCGCCAGCTATCCGGAGACCGGCACCCGGGGCGAAGTGCTGGGCTGGCTCCGGGCCCTGGGCGTGCCCGTGCGCCCCTGGTTCCCGGCGCTCGCGCCGATCCCGCTGACGCGCCCGCGCCCCGCTTGGGAAGGCGTGGCCCTGCGGGAGGGCGAGTTGCGGCTCACCTCGGGGCCCTGTGGCCGCCGCGTCGGCACCTTCCTGGGGGATATCGTTTTCACGAAAGCTGGCATCAGCGGTCCCGCGGCCCTGGAACTGAGCCAGGCGGCGGAGCGCGCCCGCCGCGAGGGGGCTGCCTGGCTCAGCTATGCCTCTTGCCCGGAAGCGCCTGAGCAGGCGGATGCCGCGCTCCAGGCCGAGCAGCGATCGAATCCCCGCCTGCTGGCCACCACCTGGTTGCAGCGGTTCCTGCCCGAGCGCCTGGTGGAGCCGCTGCTGCAGGAAGCAGGGCTGGTCCGGGCGCTCATGTTGAAGGATCTCCCGAAGGCCGGGCGGAGATTGCTGGTGGGCCTGGTGACTGCCCTTCCCCTTGGCGAGCCGCAGGTGGTGCCCCTGGCCCGGGGCGAGGTGGCCGCGGGGGGCGTGGACTTGGCGGCCGTGGATCCCCACACCATGGCCCTGCGGGGGTGGGAAAACCTGCGCGTCTGTGGCGAACTGCTGGACCTGGACGGCCCCGTCGGCGGTTACAACCTCCAGGCCGCCTTCAGCACCGGCTTCGCGGCGGGCTCACTCTAGAGCTTTTTCGCCAGATCCACGACGAGCTCGCAGAGCCGCATGGCGTAGGCCACTTCGTTGTCGTGCCAGCCGAGGAGCTTCACGAAGCGGGGGCCGAGTATTTTGGTCAGGTCCAGATCCATGACGACGCTCTCGGTGCGGCCTCGGATGTCGCAGCTCACGGTGTGGGGTTCGGCCAGGGCGACGATGCCACGCCAGGGGCCCGCGGCGGCGGCCTCGAAGGCGGCGCGCAGGGTGGTCATGTCAGCATCCCGGCAGAGGGTGGCCACCAGATCCACCAGGTTCACGTTAAGGGCGGGCACGCGCAGAGCCACGCCGTCGAATCCGCCGGGCAGTTCGGGCATGGCGCGGTGGAGGGCGCCGAAGGCGCTGGAGGTGGTGGGGATGATGCTCTGGAAGGCGGCCCGGCCCCGACGGCGGTCCTGGTGCGGCAGGTCCAGCAGGCGCTGATCGTTGGTGACCACGTGGACGGTGCTCATGCCCGCCGCCTCGAGGCCAAAGGCGTCTTCGAGGATCCGCAGCATGGGGGCCGTGGCGTGGGCGGTGCAGCTGGCGTTGGAGATGACGCGGTGCCGGATCACATCCAGCTCATGGCCGTTCACCGGGGCGATGACCGTGAGATCCGCATCCGGACTGGGGGCGCTGATGACCACGTGGGTGACGCCGCCCTTCAGGTGGCGGGCGGCCGCCTCACGACGAGTGAAGCGGCCACTGGCCTCCACCACCAGCCGTGCTGCGGGGGGGAAGGGGATGAGCGAGGGATCGAGTTCATGGAAGAGGGGCACTCGGCGCTCACCCACCAGGAGGTAGTCGCGTCCGCCTTCGGTCTGGCCCGCGATGGCCACACTGCTGGGACCGTGGACCGAGTCGAAGCGCAGGAGCTGCACCAGCTGATCGAGCGGCGCCGGATCGTTCACGGCGCAGAGGAAGTCCGGCAGGGCGCCGCCCAGCTGGCGCACCGCCAGGCGACCGATGCGACCGAGGCCGTTGAGAGCAATGCGTTTCACGGCTGGATCCGTTCGAAAACGTGAAGGCAAAGATCCTTCAGGCGGGCGGCGTAGGCGAGTTCGTTGTCATACCACGCGAACACCTTGACGAGCCGCGGCCCCAGCACCTTGGTCAGGTAGGGATCGTAGCTGGCGCTGGCGTTGCTCCCAAGGAGATCCGCGCTCACCAGCTCGGCCTCCAGCACTTCCAGGTAGGGTGCCAAGGGTCCCGTGGCAGCGGCGGTGCGGAAGGCTGCATGGACGGCATCTAGCTTGACTTCGGTTTGGAGCGTGGCCGTGAGGTCGAGGATGCTGACATCGGGCGTGGGCACCCGCACCGCGAGGCCATCGAACCTGCCCTGGAGATGAGGCAGGACCAGGCCGATGGCTCCGGTGGCCCCGGTGCCGGTGGGGATCATGCTCTGCGCAGCGGCCCGGGCCCGGCGCAAGTCAGCGTGGGGCAGGTCGAGGATGCGCTGATCATTGGTGTAGCTGTGGACGGCCGTCAGAAACCCGTACTCGAGGCCGAAGCCGTCATCCAGCACCTTCGCCATGCAGGCGAGACAGTGCGTGGTGTCGCTGGCGTTGGAGATCACTTGGTCCTTCGTCAGGTCCAGGGTGCCTTCGTTCACACCCATGACGACGGTGCAGTCCGCGTCCCCGGAAGGGGCGCTGATGAGGACGTGTCTGACCCCGTTCTGGAGATGCCTGGCGGCCTGGGCACGACGCGTGAATTGGCCCGTGCACTCAAGTACCATTTGTGTGCCGAGAGCGCCGAAGGGGATGGCCTGGGGCTCCAACTCACTGAAGACGCGAATGCGGCGGCCATCCAGCACCAGGTGGTCCCCCTCGGCAGCCACGGGAAAGTCCGCCCGGCCATGCACGGAGTCGTACTTGATCAGGTGGGCCAGGGTGGCGGCATCGGCGCGGTCGTTCACGGCCACCACATGCACCTGGGGAACCTGCATCAACTGGCGCAGCGCCAGCCGTCCGATCCGTCCCAACCCATTGATGGCGACCTTCTGCATGCAGCGCTCCGAACCCTTGTTGTATCGAGCTGCGCGCCTCCTGTCGAAAGAAAAAGCCCGACGCGGGCCGGGCTTTGACGCATGGTCAAGCGGAGGAGGAATCAGCTGGCCAGGCTCACCCGGCGCAGCCGGCTGGGGGGCGCCTCCAGCTTTTTCGCAAGGGTATTGCGATGGATGCCCAATTCCCGGGCGGCGGCGCTGTGGTTTCCCTCGTGAGCGGTCAGAACCTCTTCGAGATACACCCGCTCGAACTCGCGGCGGGCCAACTCCAGGGGGATGCCGCCGCGCACCATTTCAGCCACGAGAATCCGGAGCTTTTCGCGCATTTCATCTTCTCCAACAATCGTATCGGGAGAACGAAGGTAGCACTGCTGCCACGGGAACGTAAGGCCTCATGATAAATTTGTGTCGAGACCACAGCTGCGGAAAAGTATGTGGAATGCCTGTGCAGGAAATGGGGGACGATGTGCGCAAGACCAAACTCGTGATCACCTTGGGACCGGCCCTCATGCAGGGCGACCGGCTGCGGGAAACCCTCAAGGAGGCTGATGCCGTCCGTCTGAATGCCAGCCATGGCGATCCGGACTCCCGGGCCGAGGCGCTGGTGCAGGTGCGGGCCATTGCCCTGGAACTGGGCCGTTCCATTCCCGTGTTTCTCGATCTGCAGGGTCCCAAGTGGCGCATCGGCCTGCTGGAAACGCCAGTGGAATTGGCGGAGGGCAGCGAAGGGGCCTTCTATATGCCGGAAACTCCCGCTCCCCAGGGCCTAGCCTGGGTGGCGCCCTTGCCGCATCCAGAGCTGTTCGAGGGCGCGGAGCCTGGCCAGGTATGGCTCCTGGATGACGGCACGCTCTCGGTGAAGATCCTCGCCAAGGGCACCAATGTCGTGAAGGCCCAAGTGGTGATTGGCGGCACGCTGAAGGCGCGCAAGGGGGTCCACCCCGTCGGTATGGACATCAACGTAGACCCCCTCACGGAGAAGGATCACGCGGACATCCGCTGGGGTGTGGAGCACCACGTGGATCTCTTCGCCCAGAGCTTCGTACGTCGGGCCTCGGATGTGCAGCAGCTTCAGGGCATCATCCAGCATCTCGGGGGCACTCAGCCCATCATCGCCAAGATCGAACACCCGGCGGCCCTCGACCATTTGGGGGAGATTCTCGATGTCTCCTGGGGTGTCATGGTGGCCCGGGGCGACCTGGGCGTGGAACTGGGCGTGGAGCGGGTCCCCACCCTCCAGAAGCAGATCATCAAGACCGCGCGGCGGGCCCTCAAACCTGTGATCACCGCCACCCAGATGTTGGAGAGCATGATTGAGCACGCCACCCCCACCCGGGCCGAGGCCAGCGACGTGGCCAATGCCATCTGGGACGGCACCGATGCCGTGATGCTGAGCGCCGAAAGCGCTTCGGGCGCGCATCCGGTGGAGGCCGTGCAATGGCTGGCCCGCATCGCCGCTGAAGCCGACGCCAATGTAAAGCAGCGCACGACGACCATGCCCGAGGAGCTGGCAGAGAAGGTGCTCTCCCGTACGGACATCTCCGTGGCCTTCGCGGCCTGCCGCACCGCTGACGAGATCAACGCCCGTTGGATCGTGGCCTTCACGGAGGGCGGCGGCACGGCCCGCATGGTGAGCCGGCTGGCAGGGCGCACGCCGGTGCTGGCTGCCACGGTGGACGAGCGAATTGCCAGGCTCATGGGCATCCTGCGGGGCGTGACGCCCTTGATGATTCCACGGGTGGACAGCACCGATGACATGGTGGAAGAAGTGCGTGCCCTGCTCATCGCCAAACACAATGCGGGCAGCCTGGACCGCGTCGTGATGACCATGGGCCTGCCCCTCTGGAAATCCGGAACCACCAACACCATGAAGGTCATGACTTTCTGAAGGGAGCTGCCTTGGCACTTACACGACCTCTGCCCGGGGAATACGCCGAGGCCTACGCGCCGTACGTCGCCGCTGCTGCCGAGGGCAACGTGCTGGCGCTGCTGCAGGCCCAGCTGGGCGACGTCATCGATCTCTACTCCCGGTTCTCCGAAGCCCAAGGTGCCTTCCGCTACGCGCCGGGGAAGTGGAGCCTGAAGGATCTGCTGCAGCATATGAGCGATGCGGAGCTGATCTTCGCCTACCGGTGCCTGCGCATCGGCCGGGGGGACGTGACGCCCCTGGCGGGCTTCGATGAGGAGGCCTATGCGGCTGAGGCCCAGGCCGATGAGCGCTCCGTGGCGGATCTGCTGGCTGACTTCCGCGCGGCGCGGACCGCCAGCCTGAACCTGTTCCGGGGCCTGCCAGACTCCGCCTGGGGCCAGCTGGGCACCACCAACGGTCGGAGCATTACCGCCCGGTGTCTGCCCTTCATCAATCTCGGGCACGCGGCGCACCACCTGGACATCATCCGGGAGCGCTACTTGCCTGGCTTGAAATAATCCTTCCAGTCCTCGAGGGCGTCCACCAGGCTCTCCAACTGGGTCGTCTCCGTGGTGCGGAAACGGCTCACCAGCTTCCAGCCCTGGGCCACCTTCTGGTAGCGGTGCAGCCACAGGAAGGGGCCTTCCCAGTCGCCGTCGGGATCAGTCCTGGTCTTCACCAGGAAGGCCAACGTGGTCCAGGGACCCCGGGCCAGGAAGCGCCGGCCCAGTTCCTGGATACCTGACTCCTCGTCGGATTCCAGCACCAGATCTTCGAGATCATGCACGATCATGGGAACACCTTGGTCATGGGGCTCATCGTACTCCCGGGAGGCAGCTGGATGGAAAAGTTGATGGGGTTCGTCGGTGCCACGGTCGGGAGCTTGGTGGGCTGGTACTTGGGGGTCCTGGTGGGTTTCATGACCGGCGTAATCCTCAGCATGGTAGGCACGGGCTTCGGTCTCTGGGCCGGACGCTGGGCCGCGAAGCGGTGGCTGGAGTCTTGAGGCCCTAGGCAGGGCTTGGAAGATTGGCCTCCGCCGTGGTTCCATTCCCTCATGCGCATCGAATGCATTGCCATCGGCACGGAACTGCTCACCACCCGGCGCCTGGACACCAACTCCGTATGGCTGGGCGAGCGCCTGGCCGCCCTGGGTCTGGCCTTCCACCGCAAGACTGCCGTGGGCGATGACCGGGCCGATCTGGCCACCCTCTTCACCGAGGCGCTGACGCGCTCGGACCTCATCATCACCACCGGCGGCCTCGGGCCCACCTTCGACGACTTCACCAAGGAACTCTTTGCGGAACTGCTCGGCGTGGAGCTGGTGGAGGACGCGGGCAGCCGGGCCGACATGCTGGCCTTCTACGCCGCCCGCAAGCGCCAGCCGGTGCAGTCCAACTTCAAGCAGGCCCTCATCCCGGTCGGGGCCGAGCCCCTGCGCAATCCGGTCGGAACCGCTCCGGGCGTGTGGTGGCAGGATCCCGCCGGGCATCCGGGCGTGCGCCTCGTCATGCTGCCGGGCGTGCCCCGGGAGATGAAGCGCATGTGGGAGGAGCAGGTGGAGCCGCGGCTCTGGCACCTGGTGGGAAGCCCGGTCTATACCCTCCGGATGGTGGTGGCGGGCGTCCCCGAAAGCACCCTGGACGAGCGCACTCGCGAGGCCCGGGAACGGCATGGTCAGCTGGATTGGACCATTCTCGCCAACCTCACCCAGGTGGAGTTGCTGGCTCGGGGCAGGGAGGCCAGGGAACTGGAGGTGGCCCGCGTGGATCTTGAGGCGGTGTTGGGCCATGACCTCGTCTCCGTGGGTGACCACAACCTGGAGGACGCCGTGCTGCACCAGCTCAGCGTCCGGGGCGAGACCCTGGCCGTGGCCGAGAGCATGACCGGTGGCCTGGTGGCCGCGCGGCTCACGGCCATACCCGGCGCCAGCGACGCCTTCCGCGGTGGCGTCGTCGCATACTCGGTACCTGCCAAGGCTGCCCTGCTGGGCCTGGACCCGGCCTGGCTCGAGACCGTGGGCACGGTGTCGGAACCCTGCGCCATCGCCTTGGCCGAGGCCGTTCAAGCGCGCCTGGGCGCCACCTGGGCGCTCGGCATCTGCGGCAACGCGGGTCCGGGCGCCGAGGGCGGGGCGCCCCTGGGCGCGGTGCATGTGGCCCTCGCCGGGCCCGGAGACACCGTGATCCGCTCCTTCACGCTAGGCGGTGACCGCCTCGACGTGCAGCTGCGCAGTGCGGGTGTGGCTCTGGATCTGCTGCGGCGGACCATGGCGGCGAGCCGCTGATACACTGCGTTCATGTTTCCGACATCCACCTACTCCCCGGTCCTCTGGTGCCTCGGCGCCTTCCTGTGCGGCAGCATCCCCTTCGGGCTGCTGCTGGTGAAGCTATCCGGCAAGGGCGACGTGCGCGCCCACGGCAGTGGCAACATCGGTGCCACCAACGTCAGCCGTGTGGGCGGCAAGGCCCTGGGCGTCGTCACCCTGCTGCTGGACATCCTGAAGGGCTTCCTGCCAGTGTTCCTGGCCAAGAAACTGGGCCTGGGCTCTGACCTGCTGGCCCTCCTGGCCCTGGCGGCGGTGCTGGGCCACGTGTTCACGCCCTGGTTGAAGTTCCAGGGCGGCAAGGGCGTGGCCACGGCCCTGGGCGTGATCTTGGCCACCCAGGCCCAGTGGATCATCCTGCCCATGGCCACCTTCATCTTCGTCCTGTGGCTCACGCGCCACGTGAGTCTGGGCAGCATCCTGGCCGCCGCCATGGTGCCCGCGCAGCTTCTGCTGATGACCTGGATGCCGGGGGCTGCGCGGGTGGCTTTCGCAGCGATCCTCCCCTGGCTGGCCCTGGTGTTGCTGGTGATCTGGAAGCACCGCGAGAACATCCGGCGCCTGCAGGAGGGCACGGAATCCAAACTCTGGGGCGCGCAACAGGAGAACTCCCATGTCCAGGGCTGATATCGGCGTCTTCGGCTCCGGTGCCTGGGGCACGGCGCTCGCGATCACCTGGGCCCGGGCTGGTGCCAAGGTGGTGCTCTGGGGGCCCTTCCAGGAAGAGATGGCCGCAATGGCTGCCACCCGGCATCACCTGCGGCTGAAAGATGTGGCCTTTCCTGAAAATCTCCAGACCACCCTTGACCCGACCCAGGCCCTCGCTGCGCCCCTATGGATTTCGGCCATGCCCACCCAGGTCACGCCCGAGGCCTGGCGTGGCCTGCGACCACAGGCCATCAAGGCACCCGAGCAGTTGATCCACGTGAGCAAGGGTATTCTCCAGAGCACGCACCAGACCCTCTCCCAGGCCCTGACGGGCGTGCTTGACCTGCCTGTGGGAGCCCTGTCCGGTCCCTCCTTCGCCGACGAAGTCTCCCGGGGCGTGCCCACGGCCATCGTGCTGGCTCTGCCGACGGCCGTTTCCGATGAGCGCGCCAAGGCCTTGCAGGCTCAGCTGGCCTCGGAGAAATTGCGCATCTACCTCAGCCGCGACGTGGTCGGAACTGAACTCTGCGGCGCCCTGAAGAACACTCTCGCCATCGCAGCGGGATTGGTGGATGGCCTGGGCCTGGGTTACAACGCCCGGGCGGCCCTCATCACTCGGGGTCTGGCCGAGATGGCCCGTCTGGTGGAGGTGCTGGGCGGCCAGTCCGCCACGGTCATGGGGCTGGCCGGCATGGGTGATCTGCTGCTCACGGCCACGGGGCCCCAGAGCCGCAACCGCACCTTCGGCGAGCTGGTGGGCAAGGGCAACAGTGTGGACGCAGCCCGGGACGCCCTGGGCGGCCAGGTCATCGAAGGCATGTTCACCACCGAGGCTGCCCTGGCCCTGGCCAAGGCCCACGGCCTGGACCTGCCTATTGCATCGGAGGTGCAGCGGCTCCTCAACGGCGAACGCCCCGAAGAGGCCGTGCGGCGCCTCATGACGCGATCGCTGAAGTCGGAGTGAGCCGCGGCTCCTGCTAGAATCATCGGTTTGCCTTCGGAGTTCCCGTGAAAGTCCTCATCCTCGGCGTCAACGGCTTCATCGGCTCCCACCTGGTGGACCGCATCATGGCGGACACGGACTGGGAAGTCTACGGCCTGGATCTGGGCGCCCACAAGGTCTCTGACCATCTGGCCAACCCGCGCTTCCACTTCGTGGAGGGCGACGTGACCATCTCCAAGGAGTGGATCGAGTACCACATCAAGAAGTGCGACGTAGTGCTGCCCCTGGTGGCCATCGCCACCCCGAAGATCTACGTGACCGATCCTCTCCGCGTGTTCGAGCTGGATTTCGAGGAGAACCTCCGCGTGGTCCGCCAGTGCGTGAAATACAAGAAGCGGGTGGTGTTCCCCAGCACTTCCGAAGTCTACGGGATGTGCCCTGACGAGGAATTTGACGAGTACGAATCCCCCCTGGTGACCGGCCCCATCCCCATGAACCGCTGGATCTACAGCACCAGCAAGCAGCTCCTCGACCGCGTGATCTGGGCCTACGGTTTCCAGCAGGGGCTGAAGTTCACGCTGTTTCGCCCTTTCAACTGGATGGGGCCCAAGCTGGACAGCCTCAATACCGCCAAGGAGGGCAGCAGCCGCTTAGTGACCCAGTTCAGCTGGAACCTGTTCAACGGCGAGCCCCTGCAACTGGTGGACGGGGGCACGGCTCGCCGCTGCTTCATCGACGTGGCCGATGCCATGGAAGGGCTCATGGCCATTCTCAAGAACGAGGGCGGCAAGGCCGACGGCGCCATCTTCAACATCGGCAACCCCGCCAACGACTATAGCGTGCGCGAGATCGCCGAGATGATGATCGCCATCTGGAAGGACCATCCCTTCCGCATCGAGCGTGGCATCCCCGAAGGCCGCATGGTTGAGGTGGGCAGCGGCGACTTCTACGGCAAGGGCTACCAGGATGTGGCCCGCCGCACACCCAGCATCAAGCGAATGCAAACCACCTTCGGTTTCGAACCCAAGGTCTCCATGCACGACTCCCTGAAGAAGGCCATGGACTTCTTCGTGGAAGAGCACAAGTCGTTGGAGAAGGTCGTCGAGACCGAGCACTAGTCTGCGTCCATGACGCGCCGCGAACGCTCCACCCTCCTCACGCTCTGGTTCTTCCTGGGCCTACTGCCCCTGCTGGTGCGGCCCCTCTGGGAGCCGGATGAGGGGCGCTATGCGGAGATCCCCCGGGAGATGCTGGCGACCGGGGACTGGCTGACGCCCCACCTCAATGGCGTGCTCTATTTCGAAAAGCCGCCGCTGCAGTATTGGCTGTCGGCCATCAGCATGAAGCTCTTCGGCCTCAATGGCGCCGCGGCGCGATTGCCCCTGGCCCTGGCTTCGGGCCTGATGATCTGGGCGGCCTGGCGGCTGGCGAAGCGCCTGGGCGCAAGGGAACCGCTCTGGGCTCCCTTCATGGCCGCCACGGCGCTGCTGGCCTTCCTGGTGGGCCAGCTGCTCACACTGGATGCCCTCTTCAGCGCCTTTCTGGTGGCCGCCATCGCCGCCTTCGTGGAAGCCGTGGCCCGCCGCCGCGAAGGGCAGTCCAGCCTGGGCTGGACGCTGCTCACCTTCCTCCTGCTGGCCGGCGCCATGCTCACCAAGGGGCTGGCAGCGGTGATCCTCACCGGGGGCATTCTCTGCTTCTCCCTTGGTTTCGCCTGGCGCGATGTGGAACTGCGCCGGGCCGTGGTGCGCACGGCGCTGGATCCCCTGGGCTGGCTGCTCTACCTGGTCCTGGTGGTGCCCTGGTTCTGGGCCGTGAACCGGGTCAACCCTGGCCACGCTCAGTTCTTCTTCATCCACGAGCACTTCACGCGCTTCCTCACCCACGAGCACGCCCGCCAGGGCTCCAACAACTGGCTGCTGGACAAGCTCTACTTCATCGGATTCCTCGCCGTGGGCCTGCTGCCCTGGCTCTCGGCCGCGGTGGTGGGGCTGCGGCGCAGCTGGACCTTCCTGAAGGGCCGGGGGCCCCAGTCCCAGGATCACCTCACCCGCTGGGTCGTCGGCATAACGGTGCTGTCCTTCCTCTGGCCCCTGGTCTTCTTCAGTCTGTCCGGCTCCAAGCTGCCGCCCTACATCCTCCCGGCCATCGTGCCTCTCGCCGCGCTGGCCTGCACCTTCGAGCGCGAGGGCGAGGAGGCCGCCGCTCTGCGGCGCATGGGCCGGGAACTGCTGCTGCTCGGCGGGATCTTCCTGCTGGCCGCGGTTCTTTTCCGCAAGGAACTGGGTGGCCTCGCCTGGCTGCTGGCCCTCGGTGTCGGCTACCTTGGCCTGGGCCTGTGGGCGCACCGGCCCCGGGGGCTCAGCGGCCCGCGCTTGATGGCGGCCTTCGGCGCCGCACTCTGGTTGCTGGTCTTCGCCGCCCAGGCGGCGGCGGGGCCGGGCAAGAGCGTGGTGGAGCTGGTGCGCCAGTCTCCTCGGAACGCCCAGTGGATCAGCTACGGCGACTACTTCCAGGGCCTCCCCTTCTATGCGCGCACCCGGGTGGTGGTGGTGGCGGGCACGGGCGAGCTGGCCTTCGGCCGGGACCGGCTGCAGGATGCTGAACGGTGGTTCAACGATGACCCTGCGTCCCTGGGCGCCGTGGCCGACCGCATGAAACGGGAGGATCCGGCCATGCCCGTCCTGGTGATGGCCAAGGCCATCGAATGGCGACAGCTGGGCCCAGAAGAACGGGAACAGTGGGAGGAACTGGTGCGCACGCCGGCAGCCCTGGTGGCGCGCCGGCGCTAGCCTACTTCACCGCCTCTTTCGTCCCCTTGGCAACGTCCCTGCCGGCATGCTTCGCGCCATGTCCGACCGCTTTGCCACCCTCCCGGGCCGAGCGGCCCAGGGCTTTGCCTCCCTCTTTGGCAGTCTGGCCCACGGCCCGCCCGCCTTCTTTTGCCGCATGGCCCACGGCTTTCCCACCTGTTTTCGCCGCCTGGCCAATGGCCTTGCCGCCCTTCTTGAAATTCTGGCCGAGTTCCTTGCCCGCAGCTTTGATGTCCTGCTTCACGCCGTCCCCGAGGGCCGGAGCGCCCAGGAGCAGCAGGCTGAGGAACAGTGGCGTCATGACTCATTCTATCCCGCTGGGCGAAAAGCCCCCATCCGGTGGAAGATGGAAAGATGGAAGCCCCCCCCCCCAACACCCCGTTCTGCCCGCCTTGCGGCCTGGTTGCGGGCCCATGCGCCGGGGCTGATCTTCGCGCTGTTGCTGGTCGTGCCTACAGGCGCGGACGAGATCCTGCTGCTCGGGAAGCGGCCCCGATGATCCCGCAGGGGGCCTACTGGATCCGGGTAAACCGTTATTTCGGGGACGCCATGATGGCCTACGCGGCCATCGAGCCCCTGCGCCGGGCGGGCCTCCCGCTGGTGTTCTGGGGACCGGCCCCCATTGTGGATCTTTTCGCGGGCAGCGCGAACGTGGTGGCCACGGTGGTTGAGCCTGGGCGGAAGTACGGGGTCTGGCAGGCGGTCCGGATGCTGCGGGGTCATCGTCCGGCAGCGGTCATCGGCTTCCCCAAGAGTGCCCGACCCCATGCCGCGAGCCTGCTGGCCGGAGTGCCGCTGCGTCTGGGCTGCGGCGATGGCGGCGTAAGCCTGCTGCTGACGCACAGCGTGCCCTTCTATCAGCGGCAAGAACACTTCGTGGAGCGCTACACCTCCGTGGTGGCGGGGGCCTTCCCAGAGCTCGGCCCCATGGGGTTCAAGGCCTTCCGACCCCGGGCTGAGGCCTTCACCCTGCGGGATGCCCAGGCCCGGGAAGCTGCTTTCACCGGCGACTATGTGGTGCTGGCGCCAGGCGCCAACAGCGCCTCGAAGCGGCTGTCCATTCCGCTCTTCGCCGCTCTGGGGCAGCGTCTGGAAGGCGCTGGACTGCGGGTGGTGATCCTGGGGGCCGGGGCCGAGGATCAGCGGCTGGCTGGCCTGCTCGTCGAGCGGTTGCCGCGGGCCCTGAATCTGGTGGATCGTTGCAGTCTTTCCCTTTCCGCCGCCTGGATTTGTGGTGCCCGGGCACTGGTGGGCATGGACTCGGGTCTGGCGCACGTGGCGGGCGGGGCAGGGATTCCCACCCTGGCCGTGTTCGGCCCCACGCGACCGCAGCATTCCAGGCCCTGGGGCCCCCGGGTGCAGGTGATCCGGGATGGAACCCTGGCCTGTCTGGAATGCATGCAAGGCCTCTGCCCACTGTCCGGCCACCCCTGCATGAATGATCTGTCCGAAGATGCCCTGTGGCATGCCTTGTCCACACTGCTGGAGTCCCCTTGAGTCCCAACCTGAAGGCCATCCCCCTCATCGTACTGGGCGTGCTGCTCAACGCCGCGGCCCAGATCTGCCTGAAGAAGGGCCTCCAGGCGGCCGGGGGCATGCAGCTGGCCGCGGGGCCGCTGTTCCGACTGGTGCTGGAACCCTGGGTGCTAGCGGGCCTGGCCTGCTACGCCGTGAGCGTCGTCGTCTGGCTCGGCGCCCTGTCCCTGGTGCAGGTGAACTACGCCTATCCCTTTCTGGCGCTGGGTTTCATCGCCAACGCCCTCATGGCCCGGGCCTTCCTGGGCGAGGCCATGACGCCCATGCGCTGGATGGCCCTCGCCGTCATCGTGGTGGGGGTGGGGCTGCAGGCCTTGAGCGGGCGGGGGCAATGAGGGCTCGAACCGGCAACTTCTGGAGGCTGCCATGAACCATCGCCTGCTCTTCCGTTCACCCGGTGGACCCGAGGTCCTGGAATGGGTTTCGGCCGACTTGCCTGATCCCGGCCCAGGGGAGGCGCGGGTCCGTCACACCGCCATCGGCGTGAACTACATCGATGTCTACCAGCGCTCGGGGGCCTACCCGGTGCCGCTGCCTGCGGGGCTGGGCTTCGAGGCCGCAGGCGTGGTGGAGGCCCTGGGGCCCGGCGTCGAGGGGATCACGGTGGGCCAGCGGGTGGCGTGTGTGGATGGTCCCGCGGGCGCCTATTCTGAGGCGCGGAACCACCCTGCGGGCCGCCTGGTGCCGCTGCCCGATTCGATTTCCGACGAAGTGGCCGCCGCGCTGATCTTTAAAGGGCTCACCGCCCACATGCTGGTGCACCGCTGCTGGCGGCCCGAGCCGGGCGCCTGGGCGCTGGTGCACGCGGCGGCTGGGGGCGTGGGCCTGCTGCTCACGCGGTGGCTGGCGGCGGTGGGGGCCCAGGTGATCGGCGTGGTCAGTACCGAGGAGAAAGCCGCCCTGGTGAAGGTCGAGGGGGCCGCGGCCGTCGTCGTCATTCCGCGCGGCGAGTCCTACGACCAGCTGGCGGCCCAGGTCAGGAGCCTCAGCGGCGGCCAGGGCGTGCGCGTGGCCTACGACGGCGTGGGCCGTGACACCTTCGAGAGTTCTCTGGCGAGCCTGGCCCCCTTCGGCCTGCTTGCCTCCTTCGGCCGCGCCAGCGGGTCCCTCCCCCTGGTGGACCCCGCCGAGTTGGGGCGCCTGGGCTCCCTGGGCCTGCAGCGCCCGAGCATCTTCCACCACATCGCCGCTCGCGCCGATCTACTGGTGGCGGCCAAGGAGGTCTTCGAGGCCCACGCCAATGGGATCCTCAGGGCCCACATCCACGAGCGGCTTCCCCTCAAGGAAGCCGCCCAGGCCCATCGCCTCCTGGAAGCGCGCTCAACCCTTGGGTCCCTGCTGCTGATTCCCTGAGACAGTGCCAGGCGCCCGCTTCTTCCAGTACCGGGCGAGGCCGTGGACGCTCATGAAGGCGGGGTCCGCGCATTCGTAGTCCTGGATGACACTCTCCGGAAGGCCGCAGCCCGAAAGCAGGTCGTGCATGAAGGTCTGGAAGAGGGGCACCAGCGCTGCCTCGGTGACGCCGTCCTGGAGCCTGGCGCCGATCCAGGCCGCGATGCGGTGGAGGTTCTCCTCCAGGGAATCGAGATGCTCCATGCCGTCGGCCTTGATGCCGAAGTGAGTCGGGTAGATGTACCGCGGCTGCCGGGCTCGCATCCGCTGAATGGAAACCAGCCAGGCTTCGAGGTCAATGTCCGGGGGCGGGCAGGGGGGGATCACGGGTCCCTGGCCGATGCGGACGCCGCCCACATCCCCGGTGAAGAGGCCATCCTCCAGCCGGTAGGTGATGTGGTGGAAGGCGTGGCCGGGGGTATGGATGGCCTCGAGAGCGACGCCACCGAATTCAAAGGTCTGGCCGTCCTCCATGGCCACGAGGTGTTCGGGGGCGATGGGTTCGAGACGGCCCCAGAGGCGTTCCATAGCATCGCCGTAGATGCGCTGGGCGGAGCTCAGGAGTTTGCTCGGATCCTGCAGATGGGCCACGCCCAGCGGATGAACGTGGATCGTGGCGCCGTGCTGGGCCAGGCGCCAGGCGGCCCCCGCATGGTCCAGGTGGACATGGGTGACGAAGACGTGCCGGATGTCTTCCAGGGCATGCCCCGCGGCTTCCACGGCCGCGCGGAGATTGGCGTAGAGCGACTCGGGGCCCGTTTCTACCAGGAGGGGACCGGCGGCCGTCTCCACCAGAAAGGCGCCCACGGTGCCGGCGGTCTTGAAGTGGAGGTCCAGCAGCTGGACCGGGCCCTGCGTCTGCAGCTGGCACAAGTCTCGATTCCCGGGCATCACCCGCACACCTGCGTCAGCACACCGGCGCGCAACTGGTCGGTGCTGTAGACCCCGTGATCCAGCACGAGGCTGGTGACGAGGTCCACGGGCGTGACGTCGAAGCTGGGGTTCCAGGCGGGCATGGCGGCCGGGGCCCAGCGCAGGGCGCCGAAGCCGCGCACCTCGGCCTGGTCGCGTTCCTCGATGGGGATGGCCGCGCCAGTGGGGCAGGCCAGGTCCACAGTGCTGAAGGGCGCCACGGGATGGAAGGGCACCTTGTGATGGCGCGCCTGCACGGCCAGGCCGTAGGTGCCCACCTTGTTGGCGAAGTCGCCGTTGGCGGCCACGCGGTCCGAGCCCACCAGCACCCGCTGCACCTTGCCGTCCCGCAGCAACAGCGCCGCCATGCTGTCGGTGATGAGCGTCGCCGGGATGCCCAGCTTCTTCAGCTCCCAGGCCGTGAGGCGGCCGCCCTGCAGCAGGGGCCGCGTCTCGTCGGCGTACACGTGGATGCGCTTGCCCTGTTCAAAGGCGCGGCGGATGACGCCCAGGGCCGTGCCGATGCCCGCGGTGGCGAGCCCGCCGGTGTTGCAGTGGGTGAGGATTCCTTCGCCATCCTGGATGAGGGCCGCGCCGTGCCGAGCCATGCCTTCGCAAAGCCGCACGTCCTCCGCGAAGATGGCCTGGGCCTCGGCCTCGGGATCAGTGGCGCCCTTCATGCGATCCATGGCCCACATGAGGTTCACGGCCGTGGGCCGGGCCGCGCGCAGGGCTGCGCAGGCTAGGGTGTACTCGCTGGCGCTGGCGCCCCGTGCCGCGCAGGTGGCCAGGCTGGCCGCCGCCGCCACGCCAAGGAGCGGCGCACCCCGCACGGCCAGGCGTTTGATCAACGCGACCATGGCGGCAGGTTCGCTGCCGTCCAGCCACACCTCCGCGTCCGGCAACTGCGTCTGGTCCAGCACCCAGAGGGTGTGGCCATCGTGGCGGAGACCAAGGGAGTCAAAAGGAATCATAAAGATTTTCTTTCCACAGATTTCACAGATTACACAGAAAAAAGGCACGCCAGAAATCTGTGTGAATCTGTGAAATCTGTGGACCCATTTCTTTTCAGATGATCCTCGGTCCAAGCTTCGCCCGAAGGGAACGCAGTTCCTGGAGTTCCTCTGTGGACAAGGGCTTCGCACCGCCCAGGGTCTCGGCCAGCCAGAGGATCTTCGCCACCTGTTCCAGCCGCTCCATGCCGCCCGCAGCTTCGTCCAGGTGCTCGCCCCAGCAGAGGCCGCCGTGGCGGGCGAGGATCAGCAGCCGATGCTCCGGCAGGAAGGGCAGCAGGTTGGCGCCCATGTCCTCGGTGCCGGGCATGGCCATGGGCACGATGGGGATGCGGCCCGCGGCGAGGATTACCTCGGGCAGGCCCTCAGAAGGCAGTTCCTTCAACTCGGGCCGCGCCAGGGACCAGGCGATGGCCGTGGGCGGATGGGCGTGGACGATGGCCTTCGCTTCCGGCACGGCGCGATAGATGGCCAGGTGCATGGCCCGCTCGCTGCTGGGGCGGCCCCCGACAACAGTGCCGTCCAGCTGCAGGTGGGCCAGGTCGCCAAGCTGCACCTTCGCCTTGGGCACGCCGCTGGGGGTCATGGCGATGAGGCCATTGGGCAGGCGCACGGAGAGGTTGCCGTCCGAGGCCGCCAGCAAGCCCCCCGCGTGCAGGCGACGGCAGGCGTCGAGGAGGTCCTGGAGGTGGGCTTCTGACATGGGGACCAGTTTAGAACGCCTAGCGTTTATTCGAAGGCTTCGGCGTCGGCAGGGCCGCGTAGCGATCTGCCTGGCGCAGGTTCTCGATGAGGACAGGGTCCCCGGGCTGGAGGACGAGGGCGGCCTTGAAGTCGTCCCTGCTTTCGAGGTAGCGATTCAGCTCGAAGAGGCACCGGCCGCGGTTGAAAAGGGCTTCGGCCTGGTTGGGTTCCATCAGCAAGGCCTGGTTGAGGGCCTCGCAGGCCTCGACCCAGGCCTTTTTCTCGTTGAGACAGCGGCCCAGGTTGTTCCATGCGTAGGCGAGTTTGGGGTCCTTGGCCAGGGCGGCCCGCAGGATCGGCTCGGCCTCACTGAAGTGTTCCAGGCGGGCCAGGGCCTCGCCCTTCCAGGCCAAGCTCAGGGCATCTTCCGGATGCTTCCCCAGGAATTCCTCGGAGTAGGTCAACAGGGCGTTCCAATCCTGGGCCAAGCGGGCCTCATTGCAGGCGCTGGTGAAGCCGCTTGGATAACCCAGGCGTCCATTCTCGGCATGAATCAGGGCGGCTTCCGCATGCCGTCCCAGCTGGCTCAGGGCCTGAGCCCGGTAAAGGCGATAGGTCGCCAATCGGGGACCGGATTTGGCCTCCAGCTGCGTTTGCAGTGCCTCGCAGATGAGCAGGAGACGCTCCCAGCGCTGGCTTCGGTTGAGACTTGTCAGCCACCACTCGTAGTATTTTCCGCGCACCGCGGGTGGAACCGTTTCGAACCAGTCGGCCAGTCCCCCCCAGTCTTTGGCTTTGATGAGTGTGTCCATCGCAACGGGCAGGTTCTGCCCGCCGGCCTGGGATTGCACCTGGGGCGCTGGAACGGGGGCCTGGGGAAGCAGGAAGACGAACATGGCAGCATCCAGAAAGCAGGAGACATGGGACCCGCGATTCTTGCAAACGCAGGCAGGCATGCGACTGGTGGAGAATGAAGCAGGCTAACACGCAGGGTGGGCCGTTGGTTTACGCCCCCAGCTCGCGGGAAGTTGCGACCTACTTGCCCAGCAGCAAGCACACCTTCTTCGGCGCCACGGCGCAGAAACTCTCCTCCAGCCAGTCCAACAGCATGGGCAGCGGGATTGAGTCCGCTGGGCCGAAGGAGGCCGTGACCCAGCTGCTCTTGCCGAGGCCATAGCCCGTGGGCTGGGCGAAGGGCAGCAGCAGGGCAAAGCCCCGGGACTCGGGCAGCTTCATGGTGAGGTTGAGCTGCTCTTCGGCTTCGGACAGGAACAGGAAGACCTTGTTCCTGACCTTGAAGGCGCTCTCGCCCCAGGGGTGGTCTTCCCGGGTCTCGGGGAAGGCCAGGGCGGCCTTGCGGAGGGCTGTCTTGGCTTTGGAGAAGGGGGCGGCCTTGGGCATGACAACAGGGTAGGGCCACCTTGGCCATCCTCTCAACAGGCTGCGGGAGCGCCCCACAGAGTCCCTAAGGGGCTGTTGATCCACCCACCTGCCAGCGTCTTCAAAGTGATGGGATCAAGCAATCATCCTGACGGTCGGAATAAGGTACATGAACTAATTATGAATTGTTATTATTTCAAACAAAGATGATAGGACAGCGGAACGGGATTTGCTCCAACGCGGTTGAAAGTAGGAACGCCAGGTCTCATGGTCCTGGTCGACAGTCGGCAAATGCCCACTGAAGGCCACGTCTGAGAGGCCTGTCTGCACCTGAAGACACTGGCGCCTCGGCATCGGCCGGCAGCGCTGGCTGGTTTCGTTGTGCCCCATCAACCCCGGAAAGAAACCCCATGAGAAACTACGACCGCATCAACGCGCTCCCTCCGCAGGGCATCGAAGCCAGGCGGGCTCACATCATCGGGGGAGGAATCGCCGGTCTGGCCGCCGCCGCCTTCCTGGTCACGGACGCCCACCTGCCCGCCGGCAGCGTGACGGTCTACGACTCGCTGCCCCTCATGGGCGGCTCCATGGACGCGGCCGGTGATGCGAAACGCGGCTATACCTGCCGCGGCGAGCGGGAACTGGAAGCCTACATGGAATGCCTTTGGTACCTCTGCGGCAAGGTGCCCTCCCTGCAGACCCCCGGCCTGACCATCCTGGACGAGACCTACCAGGCCAACGTGCGCGAGCCCATCTATTCCCACTATCGCCTGATGGAAAAGCAGGGGCAGCTCTACGACTACACCGGTCCGCTCATGTCCCGCCATGACGGCAAGAAAATGCTCGAACTGCTGGTCACGCCGGAAGCAGAACTCGAGATGAAGACGGTCACCGACTGGTTCAGCCCGGAATTCACGGACTCCGTGTACTGGAAGTGCTGGAGCACGATGCTCGCCTTCCGGGACTACCACTCCCTCATGGAGGTGAAGCGGTACATCGGTCGGTTCCTGATGGCCATCGGCGGTCTCAGGCATCTCGCCGACATCCTGCACACGGAATACAACGAGTACGACTCGCTCATCAAGCCCATGGTCGTCTGGCTGCAGTCCCTGGGGGTCCAGTTCCGTGCGGGCGCCACCGTGAAGGACATCGCCATCAGCGACGAGGCCGGCGAGACCATCGTCACGGGACTGATCGTCGACGATGCGAAGGGCAGCCAGAGCCTCAAGCTGACGCGGGACGATCTGGTCTTCTTCACCAACGGCTCGCTCACCCAGAACGCCACCATGGGTGACAGCGCGACGGTCGCGAAGTTCGACCGGAGCACGGCGGATCGCGGCTGTTTCAGCGTCTGGGAGCGACTCGCCGCCCACGATCGCAAGTTCGGCAATCCAGCGGCCTTCATTTCCGACGTCGACAAATCCAACTGGATGACCTTCTTTCCCACGATCACCGGCGATCCTACTTTCTACGACTTCATGCAGAAAAAGACCGGCTCGGTGGCCGGCACGGGTGGGGCCGTCACGGTGGTGGATTCCAGCTGGAAGATCGGCTTCGTCCTCTACGGCAAGTACTTCCCGGACCAGCCCGCCGACGTGAACGCCTTCTGGGCCTACGGCCAGTGCAGTGAGGCGGTTGGGGACTACGTCAAGAAGCCCATGCGGGACTGCACGGGAGCCGAGATGTTCGCGGAACTCCTCTACCACTGCGGACTCGAGGACAAGATCGTAGAGATTCTCGGCCACTCCAAGGTCTCGACCTCGATGATGCCGTACATCACCAGCCAGTTCATGCCCCGGAAGGTCAGCGATCGGCCGAAGGTCATTCCCGAGGGCTGCGTCAACCTCGCCTTCATCGGCCAGTTCGTCGAATTGCCGGGGGATGTCGTCTTCACCGTCGAGACCTCCGTCCGCACCGCCATGATGGCCGTGTGGGGCCTGACGGGCCTGCAGAAGCCGATGATCCCCATGCACGAGCCCGTCTACGATCTGCGGGTCATCCTGGCCTGCATGAAGGCGACGCTGGGGATCGAGGAGATCTCGCTCGCCACCCTGCCCACCATCGTGCTGTCCAGCCCGCCCCTGCATCAGCTCGTGGAATTCCTCAACCACATGCCTGAGCCCGAACTCAGGCACATGGGACCGGACAAGGAAGCCGACGTTGCGGTTGCAGTCCATTGAAAAGGAGGAGGCAGGCTTCCAGGGCCTGCCTCCTCCTGCTTCTGCGCTGTAACGGTAGTCACCATTCCCGGGCCGGGTCCGCCCTGGGTATCCTGACGGCATGGATGACTGGCTGGATTGGTTTCGAGAGCGACGGGGCGTGCTGCTGCTGGTGCTGCTTGCCGGGCTAGGGGGTTCCTGGTGGTGGCAAGGGCGTCCCATCGCCCAACCCGCGGGCATCCTCGTACCGCTGGATCCGGCCCAGACCGCTCCGGCCTCCGAGACCCCGTGGCTCTTCCGCAAACACAAAATCACACCGTTGGCCCGCTTCGAACTGCGGGCCCGGGTGTTGAGCACGGAGCGCTACCGCTTCGATCGCCCCGGAGAACTTTCACCCGTGGACTTCGCCCTGGGCTGGGGCCCCATGTCCGATTCGAAGATCCTCGAAGCCATCACCATCCAGCAGCGGGACCGCTGGTACTTCTGGAGCGCGGCGCGGATGCCCATCACCGCGGGCGACGTCATCAGCCACAGCGCGAACATGCACATGATCCCGGCGGATCCCCTCGTGGAGAAGCGGCTGCTGGCGGTGAAGCCCGGCCAGATTCTCGAACTGCGCGGCATGTTGATCCGGGCCGATGGGCCGGATGGCTGGCACTGGGTGAGCAGCCTCACCCGCACGGATACCGGGGACGGCTCCTGTGAGGTGGTTTGGGTCGAGTCCGTGAGTGCCGCAGACCACTGACGGCACCTGTGAGCGTGGAGCAGAAAACAACCGGGCCGCCCCTGCTAGACTCGCGGACGCAGGCCCCTGGTGGCCCCGGAGCCCCCATGTTTGACATCGAAGCCTCCCTCGACAGCCGCCTGCTGGCCGAGCCCCGCATCCG
>JBBRZL010000019.1:0-31523 GCA_038236735.1 Holophagales bacterium
ATGGCACCAAGCGCAAGCGCCGCCGACGCCGGCGCAAGGGTGGCGCGGAACGGGCCGGCGAAACCTCGGGCCTGCCCCATTCTGATGGTGCCCAGGTGGACGCCTCCGATCAACCCGAGGCCCAGCCTGAACCCCCCAAGGCCACGCCAGGTCTGGTGGCCAGCCTCCTGACGCCCAGCCCACGGCCGCGCCTCGGCGCCGCCGTTGCTACCGCGCCTGCGGTCGCAGAACCCACCAAGCCCAAGCGTACGCCCCGGGCCAAAGTGTCTGTCACGGCAGCGCCGGTGGCGGCTTCTGAACCCGTCCTCGCATCGCCAACCAAGCCGGAGGCCGCGCCGAAGGTCAAGGCCGCCAAGAAGCCCGCGAAAAAGAGCCCGAAGCCTGTGCCTGATGCTCCCGGCCATGTCGGGGAAAGCAAGGCCGGGGCAAGCAAGGCCTCCGAGCCCGTCAAGTCCAAGGTGACTCGCGCCAAGAAGGCCAAAGCCGAGTAACCACGGATGTCCCTCTACTGGCTGGCACCGCTGGCGTCCCTGGCCACCCTTCTGGGCGGCTGGGGCGTGGTGCGCTTCCTCCAGGGACGGGCCCAGTTCATGCGGCTGCTTTCCGGGGTGGCGGCGGGCTACCTGCTGTCGGTCACCCTGGTGCGGATCATCCCCGAATGTCTCGAGGCCAAGGGAGGAGAAACCAACGCCCTCTGGGTGCTAGGGGGCTATCTGCTGGTCCACGTCTTGGAGCATGGCATCACCTTGCACTTCCACTACGGTGAGGAGACTCATAAGGAGGGCTCGCCTTTGAGTGGCGTGCTGGCCCTGGTGGGTCTTTCGCTCCACAGCCTCATGGACGGCGTGGCCATCGCCGCGGCACTTTCCACCCACAGCAACCTGGGGCCCCTGGTACTCCTGGGCATCCTGTTTCATCGCATCCCCGAAGGCGGCACCATCTCCTCGATCTTCCTGGCCCGTGGCTTCGGGAGCCGGGCCGCCTTGCTGGCGGCAGGAACGCTGGCCTTGGCCGCCCTGGTGGGGTCTGCCGGCCAATCCATCCTGAACCTTCCCACAGGCCCGGTTCTGGGTCTCACGGCGGGTCTCACCCTGTATGTCGCCAGCTCGGATCTGCTGCCCGAAGTCCAGAAGGTTTCGGGTCTCCGCAGCACGCTGGCACTCTTGTCAGGCGTGGGGATCTTCCTCATCAGTTCGCGGCTGCTGCCGCACCAGCACTGATCTCGCCATGCGCTGGGTCCTGCCAGGGAACCGGGGTTTGCTGCTGGGCCTCCTGCCCGCTTTGTTGGCAGCCCAGGATCTTCCGCCCATTCCAGGTATGGCTCCCCTGGAGGCGCCTACGCCTGCAGAACTGTTGCCCCTGCGGCCCTATCGGGTGGAGCAGGGCAGCAACAGTTCGCGGGTGCCCTTCGATTGGCGAGGGGAACTCCAGGAAAAGGCCGATGTCTGGATCCTGGAGCGGGGCGCCATCCAGGCCGAGGGGATCCTGCTGCTGGCTGATCGCATCGAATACCGGATCCCCGATGGCCGCCTCAGCGCGGAAGGTCATGTCCGGCTGGAGGGACCCGATCTTCGCCTACGCAGCGAGCGCCTGCAGATGGACTGGAAACTGCGTTCAGGTGAGGCCTGGGCCCTCCAGATGGACCTGCCGGGCTGGACCCTGCAGTCCAGTCACGTGGCCTTCGCCACCCTCCGGACCTGGGCCTTCGATGAAGTCGAACTGAGTCCCTGTCCGGAAGAGAAACCCGGATGGAGAGCCCGACTGACGAGCCTTAAGGTGGATCTCGATGGTTTCGCCACCCTCTGGAATGCCCGGGTCCTCCTGGGATCGGTGCCCATCTATTACGTGCCCTGGGCCATTTATCCGGCCCAGGCGGAGCGGACTTCCGGACTGATGGCCCCCCAGTTGGGAATCTCCAGTTCCTTTGGCACGACCGTGGGCCTTTCCTATTATCAGGTGCTCGGCAAGCAGGCCGATGTCACCTTCTCGCCGGAGTATTTCAGCAAGGAGGGGGTCCTCTACGGCGGCGAAGCTCGCTGGCGTCCTGATTTGACGCACCAGGGCAGCTTCTCCGGTGAGACGATCCACCAGCGCAGCCTCGATGTCCAGCGGTACCGCTATTCCCTGAAGGAAGTCTGGCAGCGGGAGGATGGTTGGCAGCTCACGGCCGATGTGAACCAGGCTTCGGACAGCCTCGTAGATGCGGATTTCGGCAAGGGGCTCGGCTACCTCGGCACGACCAGCTTCGACTCGGCGCTCTACCTCGGTCGGAATTTCACTTTTGGCAGCTTGAGCCTTTCGGCCGCGGAACAGCGCAGTTTCTTCTTCACGACGAACCAGGGCGACCCTTTCTACAGCCCTGATTTCCCCGCCTCCCTGCGACGCCAGACCTTGCCCCAGGCTGAATTCCGGTTCTTCCCCGTGTCCCTGGTGGGGCCCCTGTACCTGGATGGCGGCCTCCGGTTGGGCCGGTTCGTCTATCATCTCGCCGGCAGCGCCGTATCTCCAGACAGCAGCTACGCCTGGGACCGCCAGGATGCCAACACCCGCATCCATGGACGCCTGGGACAGTGGGGACCATTCCGCGCTGATCTGGAAGTGATGGGCCGCATCACCCACTACGGCGCCACTCTCGCCTCGCCCGTCTTCGATCCAGCCGCCGGGGCCGAGGGCAGCGCGGTCGATCCGGCCACCAGCCCCTTTGTGGTGAACGGGGCCGCGACCACCCGGTTCCTGAGTTCCGAGCATCTGCGCTTGTCGGGTCCCCAGGTCGGCCGCACCTACCAGGATGTCTCTGTCCTCGGCTACCGGGGAGAGCTGAAGCACGTGGTGGAACCCTATTTTGGCGTGACGGAAACGAGCCGCTTCGCAGAGGCCGGCTTCGTGCCGCGCTTCGATGCGGTCGACTCCGTTCCTGGCGTCAACGAGAGCGCCTCCGGCGAACGCAGCTTCGAAGTGGGTTTCAAGCAGCACTTCCTGGGCCGCCCCTCCACAGGTGGAGGCTTCGCGGATCTGGCCCGCATCCGGATCGCCACGCGTTACCACGCCTCGCCGATCATCCTCAGCGATGGCCGCTACAAGCAGGGCTGGTCATCAGTGGATACTGATCTGGATGTGGAACCCGATGACCGGCTTCGCATCAGCCTGCACAGTTCCTCTGATCTGGGGGCTGGCGGATCCGATAACGCGCTGAGCGTGGACCTTAAGGCGCGGGATGGCAGTCGGCTGAACCTGGCCTATTTCTCCACGGGCATCAACCAGTTCCTGGTGCGCCAGCAGGGCCTTCAGCTTGGGGGCATCCAGCGGGTCTGGGACGATCGCCTGCGCCTGGAGTTCGGTCTGAACTACGATTTCAGGCAGCACCGGTTCGCCTCCAGCCAAGTGGCGCTGGCCTTCGTGCAGCCCTGCGTGGCCTATGTCCTCACGTTCACCCACGTGGCGCTCAATACCGTGCTGGTCTCGGGTGGACGAGAGGATCGCGTCGATCTGTCGCTGAACCTGAGAGGGCTCGGTGACCTCTTCACCTACCGCCACTGACGGTCCGAACCTGCGATTTTCCCTCGTCGGATACCACCACGCGGTTCCGGCCGAGTCGCTTGGCCTGGTACAGCGCCTTGTCGACCAGGGCCATCAAGGCCAAGGCATTCTGGGGGCCAGGTCCAGCCACTCCGAAGCTCATGGTCGGGAAGATGGTTTGCCCGCCGGAGAGGACCACGGGTTCCTGGTCGATCCGGCGCCGCAGTTTCTCAGCCACCTCCGAGCCAGCCTTGAGGCTGGTCTCGCTCAGCAGCACGGCGAATTCCTCGCCCCCGATGCGGAAGGCGAGATCAGACTTGCGGAGGCCGAAACGGATCCGGGCTGCCATCTGGCGTAGGACTTCGTCACCCACGGGATGGCCGAACCGGTCGTTGATGAGCTTGAAGTGATCCACATCGCCAAGGACCAGGACGAAGGCCCTCCGGTGTCTTTCCCACTGACGCACGGCATGTTCAAGGTTCTGGTCGAAGGCGCGGCGGTTGAGCAGCTCCGTGAGCGGATCGGTGAGCACTTCGCTGCGCAGGGCAGCCGCCTCGATCTCCAGCATGCTGCGGCGTTCCCGCAGGTCGTGGATGGCTGACTCGTACTCGGCCTGGACCCGCTTGGCGTGCATCCACTCCATGGCCCGTTTGCAGGCATGCAACAGGCGCGGTGCGGGCAGGGGCAGGGGTACCCAGTCGCAAATCCCGGCGAGGAGGAGTTTCCGCTGGGCGGCCTCATCCTTCACCTGGCCAACGAGGATGGTGTAGGGAAGACAGCTCTGTTCGCGCAACCTGGCCAGGAGGGAGAGGGCGCCCTCCACACCACCGGCGGAGAGGCCCAGGAGCAGGATGGGTGCCTTCAAGGCCTGTTGGGCCTCCACGGCGTTTCTCCTGGGGGCGGTGTGGACCTCCATGAAGTAGTGCTGGAGGAGGTCTCGGGCCTGCTGGGCCAGGACGGTGTGGAGCCCCAGGGCGAGCACGGGAACCTGCTGCCCCTCTTCGCGGGAGGCCCCGCCGGCCATCACTGGGCCCAGGTGGCTCAGGAGCTGCTGAATGGTGTGCCCGGCGGGCACGAAGCCATCGCCATCCGAATCCTGCAGGGCCAGCTGATCCTGCTCGGTGGGCGAGTGGTCCAGGATGATGAAGATGGGCAGGTTCCGGAACAGCACCCGGGCCTCGCCTCGCAGCAGGCGGCACAGCCGGTAGCCATCCATGGGATCGCCCCCGGCGTCCACCAGGAGCACCTGGGCCTCACCCCAGGCATCCTGGGCCAGAGCCTCCAAGGGGTCCCGCGCATGAGAAATGCGATGCCCTCCCCCCTTCGAACGCCATTCGCAGGCGCTCGACGAGGTCGTCATGTCGGGAAATGACCAGCAGGTTCATGGAGGCCCAATGTTGGGAGCCTCATGGTAATGCGGATCATTCGTGATTTAGGTGGAAAAACGGCGGGTGATCCGGCGGTGCAGGGCACAGATCAGTTCGTAGGGGATGGTGCCGAGGGTTTGGGCCAGCCGCTCGACGCTATGGGGCGCCGAGGGATCGGCGCTGAACAGCGTCATGGGACTCCCCGGAGCCACGGGCACGTCCAGGGGAAGCGCCACGGTGAGGTAGTCCATGGACACGCGCCCTACCACGGGGAAGGTCCGTCCCGAGAAGCCCACCACGGCCCGATTCCCGAGATCGCGGCGATAACCGTCGGCATAGCCGCAGGCCAGGGTGGCGATCTGCATGGGCTGGGGTGCCACGAAGGTCCGGCCGTAGCCGACCGTGGTGCCGGCGGGCACGGTCTTTACCCGGGCCACCTCGGCCACCAGTTCGAGGGCGGGTTCCAAGCCCAGAGCCCGACCTTCAGGAATGGTCGTCAGGCCGAAGAGGGCCAGGCCGGGCCGCACATGGGTGTCCCGATCCAGGAGGCCACAGAGGCAGGCGTCGCTGTTGCCATGGTGGCGCTGGGTTGGGTGGATGCCCGCATCGGACAGCTGGGCCAGACAGGCTTCGAAGGCTCGGCGCTGGCGAAGGGCGAAGCCCTGATCCGGATCATCCGACGTGGCGAAGTGACCCATGACGCCTTCCATCCATGGGGCCAATCGTTGGAGTGCCTGCATACAGCCGCCCAGTTCTGAAGGCAGCAGCCCAAAGCGTCCCATGCCCGTATCCAGCTTGAGATGCAGGGCCACCGGATGCTGGGGGATCAGCCGGACGTACTCCTCCAGTTGCTCCGGTCCCACCAGGGCGATGGTCAGCCCCTCGGCGCTGGCAGCCGGTAGCGCTTCCGGCCGCAGACCGCCCAGGATGAGGATCGGGCATTCGATGCCACCCTGGCGAAGCTCCAGGCCTTCCTCGATGTTGGAGACAGCCAGCCCGTGGGCCCCGGCCTGGGCCAGCGTCCGGCCCACGGGCACGGCGCCATGGCCATAGGCATTGGCCTTCACCACGGCCCAGACCTCCCGGCCTGCGGCCGTGGCGCGGATGTGATCCAGGTTGCGGGCGATGCGCCCCAGATCCACCTCGGCCCGGAGTGCCCGGCCCTCGGGGTGCCGCTTCAGGGGCTCCAGATCCTGTTCATTCACGCCAGGCGGCCTTCACTCGGCCAGCCCCTGCTCCACCAGCCAGCGTTCGGCGTCGATGGCGGCCATGCAGCCACTGCCTGCGGCGGTGATGGCCTGCCGGTAGACATGGTCCTGGACATCCCCGCAGGCGAAGACGCCGGCAATGGGAGTCCGGCTGGAGCCCTTCTCCACCTGCAGGTAGCCGGTCTCGTCCATGGGCAGCTGCCCCACGAACAGGCCGGTATTGGGCTGGTGGCCGATGGCCACGAACAACCCTTCCACGGGCAGTTCGATTTCGCTGCCATCCACGGTGTCCTGGAGCTTCAGGGCGCGGATTTTTTCCACCTTCTCGCCCATGGGGGTTTCATGAACGGCGGTAAGCACATCCAGGACAGCTTTGTTCCAGATTGGGCTGATCTTCTCGTGATTGAGGGCCCGATCCTGCATCGCCTTGGAGGCGCGGAGCTTATCCCGGCGGTGGATGAGGTGAACCTTCGAGGCGAACTTCGTGAGGAAGGTGGCCTCTTCCACCGCCGTGTCGCCCCCGCCCACCACGGCGATCTCCTTGCCACGGAAGAAAAAGCCGTCACAGGTTGCACAGGCACTGACGCCGCCGCCGGTGCGCGAGAGTTCCTCATCCTTCCCGATGCCCAGCCACTTGGCGGAGGCGCCCGTGGCGATGATGACGGCGTCGGCCGCGTAGTCGCCCTGGTCCGTGGTGATCCGGAAGGGGCGGACCTGAAGCTCCGCCTTGATTACCGTCTCGGCCTTGATGAGTGTGCCGAACCGCAGCACCTGTTCGCGCATCTCCTCCATCAAGGCGGGGCCGGCAATTCCATGGCGGAAGCCCGGGAAGTTCTCGACCTCGGTGGTGATGGTGAGTTGGCCGCCGGGCTGGACACCTTCAAACACCAGGGGGGCGAGGTTGGCGCGGGAAGCATAGAGCGCCGCCGTGTAGCCAGCCGGGCCAGTTCCAACAATGATGACTTTATGGTGGCTCAAGAGATCTCCTGGCAAGGAACGGGCGCGAAGCCCAGCCTTCAAGTCTAGCGCGCGGGGTCTAGCGCGTGAGCCCCCGTTCCCGGAGCAGGGCTTCCGCAGCGGCCACATCCCCGGGCACATCCACGCCCAGGCTGAGGAAGGGCGTGTGGGCGACGCCGATGGAAATGCCCGCGGCCAGCGCGCGCAACTGCTCAAGCATCTCCAACTGCTCCAGAGGGTGGGGTGGCAGCTTCGTGAAGGCCCGCAGGGTGTCGGGTCGGTAGGCATAGAGGCCAAGGTGCCGCTTGAAATAGGCCAACTGCGAGGGGGTCATCCAGGGGCGGAAGTCGGGTTCGAAGATGGAAGAGTGGCGCAGGTAGGGGATGGGGCTGCGGCTGAAATAAAGGGCCCGCTGCCGGTCATCCACGACCACCTTCACGGCGTTGGGATTGAAGAGCTCGTCCATGTGGGAAAAGGGACAGGCGGCGGTGCCCATGGGCAGATCCGGCTCCTCCCGCATGAGGGCCACCAAGGCCGCAATGGTGTCTGGGTGCATGGCCGGCTCGTCGCCCTGGATGTTCAGGACGCAATCAAAGGCCTCACCCAGGGCTTCCAGAGCCGCGGCGGTGCGGTCGGTGCCGGAGGGCAGGGCGGGATCCGTCAGTACGGCCTCCCCGCCGAAACCACGCACCGTGGCGGCGATGCGGTCATCATCCGTGGCGACCACCACCCGGTCCACGCCCTCGGCCCGGTGGGCCGCCTCGAAGACCCACTGGATCATGGGTTTCCCGGCGATGGGAGCCAGGGGCTTGCCCGGGAATCGGGTGGCCTGGAAGCGAGAGGGCAGGACGGCTAGGGTGCGCATGGGGCCAGTGTAGGACAGGCCGAAGGCGTTCCAGACTCCAGACTCTCTGAACCCCTGCCGATGCATCAGGATCCGGGAGTTCCATTGGACCAGTCCTTCGACGATGTCTGGGGAGAATGCGAGGACCTGTTCACGCAGGCCCGGCAGACCCTTGCGACGCTCAAGGAACTGCAGCCGGCGCACGTGGTCCAGGCTTCGGTGAACGCGCTGTTCAGGACCATGCATACCCTCAAGGGGTTGGCCGGCATGCTGGGCTTTGCCAGCTTCAGCCGGGCCGCGCATCGCATGGAGGACATCTTCGACCTCATGCGGAAGGGCAGGTTACGCTCCACGGATTCGCTGATCGAGACCCTGGTGACCGGAATCGAGGCCCTGGAATCTGGACTGGCCGGGTTGCGGCGGGGTCGACCCGAACCCGAGGACTATCTGCTGCCCCTCCGCAGGGAACTGGGGGAACTGGAGGCCATGGCCCGTCCCTCCACGGGCGCGTCCCAGGATCTGGCCTCCATGCTGGACATCCCACCGGAGGCGCTGAAAGCCCTTTCAGAATACGAACGGACTCGGGTCACCACGGTGTTGGTGGCTGGCACGCCCATCCACGGAGTGGCGCTCTGCCTGGAATTCGCCACCTTCGACGAACGCCTCCGGGTGCTCAGCGACGCGCTGTCTGCCAAGGGGGAGTTGATCTCCACGCTGCCCTGGGCAGTGCCCGGGGACCGGGACGGCCTGGCGTTCCTTCTCATGACCGCCTGTGAAGCCTTCGACCCCGCTGATCTCCCGGGCCTGCCTGGAGAGATCCTGGGCACCTCCCTCCTGGCGGATCCAAGGCGCGTGCCCGACAGCCTGAGATCGGAGGTGGCCCTGGAGGGCACCTCCCTCCAGACGACCCCCCCTCCCGGTTTGGCAGTCCCAGCCGCACCGGTCCAGGAAATGGAGGTCCTGCGCCTGCCGGCCCATCGGGTGGAGGCGCTGGAAGCCCGCCTCATGGCGGTGGGCCAACTCAGGGATGCGGCCAGCCTCATCATGAGAGACGGCCAGGAGAGGCCCTTCGCGCTCATGGGCCGCATCGAGGAGAACCTTCTGGAGGTTCAGAAGGACCTACTCCAGATGCGCATGGTCAAAGTGGAAGGCCTGTTCTCGCGCATCGAGCCCATGGTGAAGAGCCTGGCCAGAGACACCGGCAAGTCGGTCAAACTCACCTTCCTGGGTGGGGACCTCGAACTGGAGAGAAACCTGCTGGGCCGGATGACGGAACCCTTCCTGCATCTGATCCGGAATGCGCTGGACCACGGCCTGGAGGCCCCTTCCGAACGGTTGGAACAGGGAAAGAGCGAGACTGGGGCCCTGCGCATCTCCGCCTCGCAGCGGGGGCGGAACCTGCGCTTCGACATTCGGGATGATGGCCGGGGCTTCGACCTGGCCCGGATCGAGGCACGGGGCCTGGCCATGGGCTTGATCAAGGCTGGCGAACGCCATTCCACGGAACGCCTCCACCGTCTGACCCTGGAGCCAGGCTTCTCCACCCTGGACCAGGTCTCCCAGCTCTCGGGGCGGGGCGTGGGGATGGATGTGGTGAGAACTGAAATCGATAACCTGGGGGGCGAGATCCACATCTCCAGCGAACTGCGTCGGGGCAGCCTCATCCGCCTGAGCCTGCCACTCAGCCGTGCGGTGGTGAGTTGCCTGAAGGTCCGTTGCGGGGAACATGCGTTCGGCATCCCCATCGGCAGCGTCCTGCGCGTCCAGGCAGGGCCCCTCCCTCTCCATGGTGGTGACCAGGTGGACGTCCATGGCCTGTCCCTCCCCTTGGAGTCCCTGCAGGCCTGCCTGGGCCTCCCCGAACCTCATGGCCAGAAAGTCTTTGTGGTGCTGACCCAGCAGGGCGCCTCGGCGCAGAGCGTGCAGGTTGCGATTGGCGTGGATGAGGTGCAGGGTCGCAGTGAAGTGCTACTGAGGAGCCTCCCGGAGTTGGCCCAGTCGCCCGGCATCATGGGCGGCAGTCCCCAGGAGGACGGCATTCTCTGGCTGCTGGATCCCGAGGCGGTCCTGGGGCTGGCCATGGATTCCCTGATGCGCCGGGTGGCCCGTGTCTGAGCGTGGATCCTGGCTCCAGGCGAGGGCAGCGGGCCGGGACCTGCTGCTCTCCATGCTGGACCTCCGCGAGGTGGTGGCTCCGCTGCCGGTCTCACCCTTGCCAGGCGGCTCGCGGGGCATCGCCGGAGTGGTGATCCATCACGGGGAGTTCCTGCCCGTCATGGCCTGGGGCGAACTGCCGGGCTGCCAGGCTGGTTCTGAACCTCCCATGGCCCTGGCGGTGCTCCGGTTGCGCCTAGGGTTGCCCCTGGACAGGCTGGGAGGGACCTTCGATCTGGGCCCCGAGGCGTGGCGGGAAACGCCAGACGATGATCCCTGGCGGCCCTGGGTCGATGCCGTGGCTCGCGTCGGCGAGAGAGACCTTCCTCGGGTGGACCTGGACCGCCTCATCGGCCTGTTGCGCCGGTTCAGGGACGAGCGCTGACTCGGCGAGGTGTTCATGAGATGATGGCCGTTTCGGTCTGGAGGATCCTTGAATCGTCGCCTTGTCGCCCCCGTCGGAATCACCGCCACCGGGCAGTGCTTCCCCCCGAGGGTGGTCACGAACGATGACCTGTCCAAGTTCATGGATACCAACGACGAGTGGATCCGGTCGCGCACGGGCATCCGTGAGCGTCGCTGGGCCGAACCTGGAACCGGAGCCTCGCAGCTGGGCGCGCCAGCTTTGCAGATGGCTCTGGACAACCGGGGCATCAAGGCATCCGATCTGGATCTGATTCTGGTTACCACGGTGACGCCCGACACCCTGTTCCCCGCCACGGCCTGCCGCATCCAGGAGCTGGTCGGCGCCACCAAGGCCTTCGGCTTCGATCTGAATGCCGCCTGCTCCGGCTTCCTCTACGCGCTCACGACCGCCGCCAGCATGGTGGCCGCTGGCGCCGTCCAGAAAGTCGGCGTGGTCGGCGTGGACATCATGTCCACCATCATCAACCTGGAAGACCGGGCAACCTCGGTGCTGTTTGGCGACGGGGCGGGCGCCGTGATCGTGGAACGGGTGGAAGAGGGCCTTGGCATCCTGGACTTCGAACACAAGGTCGATGGCTCCGGCGGCTCCTTCCTCTACATGCCGGCTGGGGGGTCGCTCAAGCCGTCAACTGCAGAGACGGTCGCGGCAAAGGAGCACTACGTCCACCAGGCCGGTAGCGAAGTCTTCAAGAATGCCGTGCGCGAAATGGCCGACAACAGCAAGCTGCTGATGGACCGCAATGGCTTCTCTGGCGACCAGCTCAAGCTCTTCGTGCCCCACCAGGCCAACATCCGGATCATGGACGCCGCGGCCAGGCGGTTGGAGCTGGATCCAGCACGGATGATGGTGAACATCGACCGCTACGCCAACACCACCTCGGCGACCATTCCCACGGCCCTCCACCAGGCCTTCGAGCAGAACCGCATGGCCAAGGGCGATCTGGTGGTGCTGTCGGCCTTCGGGGCCGGCTTCACCTGGGGCTCGACCCTGCTGCGCTGGGCCTACTAGCTTCCGCGGACGACCATGCGCGTCATTGCCGGAACTCTGAAAGGCCGCCGACTCTCGGCGCCGCCGCCGGGGGATCACCGAGTTCGGCCCACCTCGGACCGGGCCCGGGAAGCCCTGTTCTCTATCCTTTTGCGGTGGCCTGCGGGGCCCTTCCTGGATCTCTGCGCAGGGACAGGAGCCGTCGGTTTGGAAGCCCATTCCAGAGGCTACGGGCCCGTCGTTTGCGTGGAGACGGCCGAGCCGGGCTGGTCCTGCCTGCTGCGGAATGCCAGGGAGACTGCCGTGAAGGGCCTCCGGGCGGATTTGCGGAACCTGGACGGGGCTTCCTTTGCAAACCAGGCGGTGATTTTCCTGGACCCTCCCTACGAGCAGTCCGCGGCCCTCTGGGCGGGCCTGGCGGCGAGGTTGCGGCGCTGGATAGCCCTGGGTGGTGTCCTGGTCTTCGAGACGGATCGGCAAATGAAGCTGGAATTACAGCCAGGATGGGAATTGGCCGAAACACGCGAGTATGGTGCAGCGCGCTTTCATTTCTGGACCCCGGCCTGAATCCAGTCCGGAGATCGTCGTTCGTCTGAGCGGACCCGAACGGGACCTGGTCTTGACCCGGCTTCGCCAGAGCAGCATGGTGCTCTGGTTCGTGGCCTTCTTCGTGACGACGCTGCTGTTCCTCTTCACGGCTCCGGCCGGGTTCCGGATGACGCTCGGTGGAATCTCATCCTTGGTTGGCCTGCTCCTGCTGGGGATCAGCGGGTCTCTCCTGCACCTCCGCGGGCTGGGACGAACCCTGGCCACCAAGGTTCTGGGGCCGGATCTCTACCGTCCGCTGACGCGCTTCCCCCAGTCCGCCTCCGTACTCTTTTTTCTGCTCGGCCTCTCTTTCAGCCTGGGAACCTATCTGTGGCTGAAGCTCCACCTGGGCCAGAGCCTCTGGGTGAGCTTCACCACCATGGCCATGGTCCTGGTCCTGGTCGCCATGGGTGGCATTTGCCAGTATTTCCTGACCAAGCAGAACCTCATGAAGGTCTACAAGGTTCTGGCGGGGCAACCTGGTTTCAATGGGTCCACATCGCGATTCTCCACGAGCTTGCGGGAGAAGTTCACCTTCGGCGTGGTGGGCATCACAGGCGGCATGCTGATGCTGTCCATCCTCGTGTCGGGGCTCACCCTGCAATCCTCCATCCGGGCGAAGGTGACGAACTATGCCCAGAACGAACTGGCGAACCTGGCCGATTCCGTGGCCTTCGTTTCGGAGATGAATACCACCACCGACGACCTCGATGCCTTCCTCGGCACCCTGAAACTGGGCGCCGGCGGCAGTGTCTCCTTGCGACTGCCCGTCGCCCGTGGCGGGGGGATCGTCGGTTCCCGGCTGCAGCCGAAGGGGAATGGCGATATCCTGGTTACCCAGAGATTGCCGGACGGCTCTGAACTCCGGGCCATGATACCCGAGGCCGAGTACGCCGATGCCATCTGGAAGGCCCTGCGCCCCAATGGCGCCATCCTGGCACTGGCGGCGATCTTCCTGGCCTATTTCATTCCCCAGATTCTCCGCGACGTGCAGCAGCCGTTGCTCCTTCTGAGCCGCAATACCCAGCAGGTAGGCGAGGGCCGCATCGATCGCCTGGAAGCGGTCTACAGTGACGATGAAGTGGCCGCCCTGGTCGGAGGCTTCGGGAACATGGTCGGCAGCCTTCGCGGAATGGTGGTGCAGATCCGCTCCGCAAGCCGCGACCTGGCCGCGGCCTCCGCCCTGATCCGGGAATCCGGGGATGGGGTTCGCCATTCGAACCAGGGGCAACGGGAACTGATCGAGGCGTTCCACCAGGAAATCAACGAACTGACCGACACCTCCATCGGCATCAGCGCAAGCTCCATGGAGCTAAGCCTGGCCTCGGAAAGCACCAACGCCACCATCGTGGAGATGGCCGCCAGCGTGCAGCAGATCAACCAGAGCATGGATGAGCTCCTGATGGTCGTCGAGGGGATCACCTCGGCCATCCGGGACTTCGACGTGGCCATCAAGAACGTGGGCAAGAATGTCGATCACCTGGCGAATCATGCCGAGCACACCACGGAATTCGCGGAAAACCTCGAACAGAGTACCTCGGCCATTGATGACAGCGTGAAGATCGCCCAGCGGTACACCAAGAAAGTGATCCGCAACGCCGAACGGGGCATGGAACTCGTGGCCAGGAACCGGGAGAAGATCCAGGTCATCGAGCGGGTCGTCCAGGACTTCCGTGGAACCACCAGGACCTTGCTCCAGTTGGGTGCCGACATCGCCAAGATCCTCGACTATATCGGGGATCATGCCCAGCAGACCAACCTGCTCGCCCTGAACGCGGCCATCATCGCCTCGCAAGGGGACGACTCCGGCAATGGCCAGTCCAAGGGCTTCTCCGTGGTTGCCGACGAGATCAAGCAGCTGTCGGAACAGACCGGAAAGTCCACCCAGGAGATCCAGCAGATCATCTGCACGCTCCAGGCGGAGATCCGGAAGGCCTATCAGCAGGTGGAACTGGGCCTGGATGCCGTCCGGGACGGATCCGAGTCGGTGACCCTGAGCCAGGATGCGCTCCAGGCCATCCTCGAATCCATCAGTGAAACGGACAGCGTGGTGGAGAGCATCCACAGCGAGACCCTCCAGCAGGCCGGACAGGCCTCGCTCATCCACGAGGCCAACCGGAACATCCACAACCAGGTGGAGACCATACGGTCCGTCATCATGGAGCAGGAGCAGACCAGCCACTACATCCTGTCCCTGGCGATGAATGTCCAGCAGGCGACCGCCGTGGTCCGGGATTCGACCAAGGAACAGAGCACAGGCAGTGATGAGATCGCCATGGCCACCGAGCAGGTGCGGACCCTGGCCAGCAACCTCCACGAGATCCTGGCGCGGCAGGAGGACCACGTGGTCTCGCTGAAGGAGACCATGAACCAGGTGCTGGACAAGGCCCTCGAAAGCGAGCGGGCCATCGAGGCCTCCAGCGGGGCTGTGGAGCAACTGGGCGTCCAGGTCCACATGCTCAATCGCGAAGTGAACCTCTTCAAACTGTAGAAACGCAGGCTGCTGTTAGGCTGGGATCCGTTTCCCGGGCTCCCATCCATGTATCGCCTTTCCATCAAAACCAAGCTGAGCGCCGTCATCAGCGTCCTGGTCCTCGCGTTCATCGCTTTCAACCTGCTCTACTATCCACGACGGGTGGAACAGCAGATCCGCAGCCAGGCCGAGCTGAGCGCCCGGCAGGTTGCCGAGACTGCGAGCTGGGCCTTGGGCCCCGCGATGACCAACGGGAATGCACGGGACATCGCGAAGGTACTACAGGGGGTCCAGAACATTCCGGCCTTCCGGTTCAGCGCCGTTTTCGGGGCGCAGGGCGAAGCCCTCGACAGCACACCCACCACTCCAGACTGGGCCACGGGCCAGATGCTCCAGGACGGCGTCTCCCACACCTACACCAGGCGCGAGGAAAACATGCTTGTCGTGGTGTCCCCGGTGTTCTATGAGGAACCCCAGGCCGACAAGGTTGGGACCCTCGTCATCGGCTTCACGACGGAAGGCACCCAGCGGGCGGTGTGGGACAACATCAAGGCCAGCCTTGCCGTGGGTGGCTTGACCCTGGTGCTGGGCATCGGCCTAGCCATTTTTCTTTCAAACCGCTTCCTGCGGCCGGTGATCCAGCTCACGGAAGCCGCCCAGAAGGTGGCCCAGGGCAACCTGGAGACGATTTCCGTCAAGGTCTATTCCCGGGACGAGATTCAGGATCTGAGCCAGTCCTTCGAAGTGATGACCGACAAGCTCCGGGTGTCCCGGGATGAGATCGAGCGCCAGAACCGGCTTCTCGAATACCGGGTCCAGGAACGGACCCGGCAGCTGATGGAAACCATCTGGGAACTGGAGGAGATCCGCGCCAACCTCGAGCAGCTCGTCCAGGACCGGACCCGGGGACTGGAACAGAGTCGCGTGGAGCTTAAGGCCTGGGCCAGCACTCTGGAGGAGAAGGTCCACGAAAAGACCCGGGAACTGAGGGACCTCAACGAAAGCCTGCTGACCAGCTACCAGAAACTGAAAGAGGTCGACCGCCTGAAGGGCGAGTTCCTGGCCAACATGAGCCATGAGCTCCGCACGCCGTTGAATTCCATCATCGGGTTTTCCGGCATGCTGATGCAGGACCCCGCGGGCCGCCTGAGCCGGGAGGCCGGCGAGGATCTCCAGATCATCTACCAGAATGGACGCTCCCTGCTGGGGCTCATTGATTCGATCCTGGATCTCTCGAAGATCGAGGCGGGCAAGATGGAACTGGACCTGGAGGAGATCGACCCAGTGCCCCTGTTGGATGATGTGAAAGCCATGTCCGCCGGGCTCATCCTGGGGCGCCCCGTGAGCCTGCTCTACCGTCGCCCGGAGGCCGAGATCCGGGTGATGGGAGATCGCAATCGCCTTCGCCAGGTATTCACCAATCTCGTGGGTAACGCCCTCAAATTCACGGAATCCGGCTCGGTGACCATCTTTACCGAGGTCATGGAAGGGCAATTCAGGGTCGGTATCAGGGACACGGGCATTGGCATGTCGCGGGAGGAAATGAGCCGACTCTTCCAACCCTTCCAGCAGGTGGATGGCAGCATCACCCGGCGCTTCGGGGGCACCGGTCTGGGCCTGGCCATCAGTCAGCGGTTCATGGGGCTGATGCATGGGCGCATCACCGCAGAAAGCCGCAAGGGGGAAGGCAGCACCTTCATGGTCGAGCTGCCCCTGGTGCCGAAGGGAGTCCTGTGAATTCGACTTCGCCCAGAATCCTCTACATCGAAGACAACCCCATGAACTGGCGGCTCGTCCAGCGCCTGTTGTCCCAGGCCGGCTACGAGATGCACTGGGCCGAAGACGGCCTGAAGGGCTGCGAGGCGGCCGCCAGGCTGAGGCCGGCCCTGATCCTGCTGGATATCAACCTGCCCGGATTGTCGGGCTTCGAGGTGGCCACCAAGTTGCGCCAGAACGGGGAGCTGGACGGCACCCGCATCGTGGCCCTGACGGCGAGGACCATGCGGAGTGACCGGGAGACGGCGCTCGTTACGGGCTGCGACGGCTTCATTTCCAAGCCCATCGATCCCTTCCTGTTCGTGGGCCAGGTAGAGGGTTATCTGGGGGGGCAGCGCGACCGTCTGGAACGGGGGCGGGAAGGTGCGGCCCTCCGCCATTTCAGCCAGCAGGTGGTGGATCACCTCGAGTCGCAGCTGCGGGAGGCCCAGGAAAGCAACCGGAAGCTGCTGGAAGCCCAGGGGGAGCTGGAACAACGCAGCCACCACCTGTCCCGGCTGCTCGCGCTCAGCAAGGAGATCATCCCCATCCGGGGCGAGGTTGAGATCCAGGTGCGGGTCCTTGGTCAGCTGCATGAGGAGCTGCATCTCGACCATCTGCGCTCCTATCGCCTCCATGGCAGCGGTGCGTATTTCCAGGGCCTGTGCAGGACCGAATCGGGCTTCGTGGAACTCCCCGTGCTTCCCATGGACCATCAGGTCCTGGACTGGGCCGGGTCACTTCCCACTGGGGGTGTGATGGCGGGGGCGGACTTGCGGCAGTCCCCGATCTGGGAACAGGGTATCGAGCTGGGCCTGTGGGATCCGAGGGCCCAGCCGCTGCTGCTGCCCACAGAAGCCCAGGCGGGAGATGGGCAGTTGCGGGGCTTCCTCGCTGCAGACCGCCTCGACGATTCCTTCCAGCCCTTCGAGATCGAACTCGCTGGACTGTACGCTGGCATCCTGCAGGTCAGCCTGGAGAACGCCGAACTGATTGATCATCTCGACCGGACCAGTCATGCCCTGGGGACGAGCTATGAACGGATGGAATCCGCCTATGAAGCAATGAAGGAGGCTCAGCGCGCCCTCGGTGACCAGAACCAGAGGACGGCCCTGGGTAGCCTGTTCATCAAGATGGCCCAGCGGCTGCAGGTGCCGGTCCACACCCTCCAGGAGGAAAGTGTCCAGTTATCAGCGTTCATGGACCGTTCCGAGGCCCTGGCTGAGGGCGAGCAGGTGACATGCCACCAGTCCATGGAGCACATCCGCCTGGCCATTTCGCAGGTGGATCGGCTGGTGCGGGCCCTGCTCCGCCGGACTGGGCAGGGCGAGGCCGACAGCCCGGAATGGCTGCATCTCCATGACCTCATTCGACAGGAACTCGACTTCATGCAGGCGGAAGGTACTCTGCCAGCGGATTTGCCCATCGACCTCAACCTTCAGGCCACGAGGGACCTGCTGTTTGGGGTCTACACCGATTTTGCAGAAGTGTTCGGCCACGTCATCGCCCACGCTATGGGCGGGCATCCGGTGCAACTGGCCCTTCGGACCTGGGGCGGGAACAGTCACTTCCGGCTTGAGCTGGAAGACGACGGCGCTGCCATCGAATCCAAGTGGCTGGAAGGTGCCTTCGAGCCCTTCCTGGATCTCCGCCCCCCTGCCGCTGAGGAGGGCCGCCGCCCCGGGATTGGTCTGCCTGTCTGCGCCCAGCTCATGAACGCCTATGGTGGTACCGTCCAGATCCTGCCCGAGGAGCGGGGTTCCCTGATCCGCCTCAGCCTGCCCCTCGACTGAACCCTGGCATCCTGGTTCAGTTCCAGTTCCAACCTGAAAGGGAAGATTGATGAAACGACTGCTCCTGGCAATCCTGGGCCCGCTGCTGCTGGCGGCCCAACCCGCAGCCATGGATGAATTGAGGGACAGCAGGGAAGTCCACCTCCGGAATGTGAAAAAACTCACCAGCACCGGTTCCAATGCCGAGGCCTACTGGTCGAACGACGGCACGAAGATCATCTTCCAAAGCACCCGGGACGGGTACTCCTGTGACCAGCTCTACACTATGAATGTCGATGGCTCCGCTCAGAAGCGGGTCAGTTCAGGCAAGGGTCGGGTCACCTGTGGCTGGTTCCTGCCGGGCGACCAGAGGATCGTTTTCGCAAGCACTCATGGCGCTGGTCCAGAGTGCCCAGTGGGCCCACCTTTCACGCCCGGCAAGTACCAGTGGCCGATCTTCCAGGGCTATGACCTCTACATCGCCAACGCCGATGGCAGTGACGCGAAGGCCTTCCTGGCCTCGCCGGGCTACGACGCCGAGGCCACGGCTGCGCCCAACGGCAAGTGGCTTGTCTTCACCAGTGAACGCAGCGGCGACGTGGATCTCTGGCGGGTGGACCTGGATGGCAGGCATCTCCTCCGCCTCACAGATGGGGTCGGCTACGATGGCGGCGCGGTCTTCAGTCCCGATTCGCGGCGCATCGCCTGGCGCACCAACTACCCCAAGGGCGAAGCCGCCACCGCCAAGTACAAGGACCTTCTGAGGCAGCACCTGGTGGAGCCCATGGAGATGGACATCTGGGTGATGAACGCCGATGGCACCGGGAAACGGCAGGTCACCCGGTTGCCCGGGGCGGCCTTCGCACCCTGCTTCACGCCGGACGGGAAGGGCCTCGTCTTCGCCACCAACCATCACGACAACGAAGGCAAGGGACGGAACTTCGACCTCTTCCGCATCAACCTCGATGGCACAGGCCTGGAGCGCCTCACCTGGACGGGCCTGTTCAATTCCTTCCCCCACTTCAGCCCCGAGGGCAAGCGCCTGCTCTGGGTGAGTGGGAGAGCCCCCCGGGGTTCCCGCCAGTTCGACGTCTGCCTCGCCGAGTGGGTTCAGTGAGAGCCGTGAAACCGGCGATCTTCCTGGACCGGGACGGCACCTTGAACGAAGAGGTCGATTTCCTGTCCGACCCGGAGCAACTGGTGCTGATTCCCGGCGCTGCCGCGGCCGTGGCTCGCCTCAACGCCCGGGGCATTCCCGTGGTCGTGGTGACCAACCAGAGCGGCATTGGCCGGGGCCATTACGACTGGCAGGACTTCGCCGCAGTCATGAGCCGCATGGGCACCTTGCTGGCCCTGGAGAACGCCTGGCTCGATGCTGTCTACGCCTCGCCCCACCACGAGCAGGCCCAGGGGGAATACGCGGTCCCGGATCATCCGGAGCGCAAACCGAACCCCGGCATGCTCCTCCGGGCTGCCGATGAGCATGGCCTCGACCTGGCTCACTCCTGGATGGTGGGGGACAAGGATATCGACCTGGAAGCCGGGCGCAGGGCCGGTTGCCGTGTGGCGCTCGTGCGCACGGGCTATGGCGCACAAATGGACGGCGCTGCCGCAGACCTGGTGGCCGAGAGCCTCCCCGAAGCGATCGAGGCCATCCTGGCCCAATGGCCATGATCCTGGTCCAGAAATCCGGGCTGGTGCCTGGCACGTTGATCCAGCGGTACAAGCGGTTTCTCGCGGACGTGCTGCTGGAAGACGGCACCATGGTGACCGCCCACACCACCAACACCGGGTCCATGAAAACCTGCTGGGAGCCCGGGGACCGGGTGCTGCTCGAACGGGCCGCCAATCCCGACCGTAAGCTGCCGTTCACCTGGCTGGCCGTGGAGCGCCCCGGGGGCTGGGTGGGCGTGGAGACCGGCATGCCCAACCGCGCGGTGGCCGAGGCCGCCCGGCGGGATGTCCTGCCGGGGCTGACCGGTCTGCACAACGTCAGAACGGAAGTGAAATATGGCGACGAACGCAGCCGCATCGATGTCCTCGCCCTGGATGGCGAAGGCCGGCAGGTCTTCATCGAGGTCAAGAACACGACCCTCAAGGAAGGCCCCTGGGCCTTGTTCCCGGATGCCGTCACAGAACGGGGCACCAAGCACCTGCGGGAATTGCAGGTCATGGTCCGCGCTGGCCACCGGGCCGTCATCGCCTTCTTCGTGCACCGGACGGATGTGGACCGCTTCGACGCGGCCCGGGAGATCGATCCGGTCTATGCCGCAGAACTGGATCGGGCGAGTCTGGCCGGGGTGGCTGTCCTGCCGCTGGCTGTGCGCCTCCTCACAAGCGAGCACGCCGATGGGTCCTGGGGGTTGGCATGGGAACTCCCGGGTCTTCTGCCTTGGGTCCCCCGGCGATAGACTGGGTGCTCATGCCGGAGCAACCATGTCGACCGTCGCAGCAGATTTGATGAAGACCCCCCTCAACGCAGCCCACCGGGCGCTGAACGCCAAGATGGTGGATTTTGGCGGCTGGGACATGCCCGTGCAGTATCCGGCGGGGATCATCGCCGAGCATGAGGCCGTGCGCACCAGGGCCGGCCTCTTCGACGTGAGCCACATGGGCGAGATCCGTGTGCAGGGACCGGGGGCCCTGGACCTGGTTGAGCACCTGACGCCCAATGCGGTCTCCAAACTCGCCATCGGCCAGGTCCACTACACGGCCTTCCTCTACGACAACGGCACCTTCGTGGACGATCTCCTGGTCTACCGGGAAGGCGAACAGGAATTCCTGCTGGTGGTGAACGCGGGCAACTCCGACAAGGACTTCGCCTGGGTGCAGGCGCATGCGGCGGGTTTCGATTGCACGGTGGTGAATGAAAGCCCGATCACGGGCCAGATCGCGCTTCAGGGCCCCCTTTCCATCAGCATTCTCCAACCCCTCACGACGACCCCGCTGGCGCCCATCGGCTACTACTTCTTCACCCATGGGGAAGTGGCCGGGATCAAGTGCCTCATCAGCCGCACGGGCTATACCGGAGAAGATGGTTTCGAGCTTTATTGCGCCGCCGGGGACACCGAGAAGCTATGGAACGCTGTGATGGCCGCCGGCACACCCAAGGGCCTGCTGCCCGCGGGCCTGGGCTGCCGTAACACCCTGCGCCTCGAATGCAAGATGGCCCTCTACGGCCACGAGATCGACGACACCATCCACGCGCTGGAGGCCGGCCTCGGCTGGATCGTGAAGCTGGACAAGGGTGAGTTCATCGGCCGGGCTGCCCTGGTGGCGGCCAAGTCCACACCGGCGCCAAGAAAGCTCGTCGGCTTCAAGACACTGGAGAAGCGCGACATCGCCCGCGACCACATGCCGGTGGTACAGGACGGGAAGCCCATTGGCTTCGTCACCAGCGGTGCGCCTTCGCCCACCTGCGGCATCAACCTCGGCCTGGCCTACGTGCCCACCGAACTGGCCAAGCTGGGCGGTCGCATCCAGATCGAGATCCGCGGCCGCGCCGTGGATGCCGAGCTCATCTCGACCCCGTTTTACAAACGGCAGAAGTAGCCAATGCTTTCCGGGGGGACCGCCGGCTCGCTTCGCTCGCCAAGTCCCCCCGGGCCCCCGCTGCAAGAGCGGGAAACCCGCACTTGCAGCCCCCCTGCCACCGCAACGTTCAGCCATGAGTTCTCAGGCACTGCCATCCACCATTCAACCCTGGAGGTTTCATGTTTCCTGCCGACCTGAAGTACACCAAGAACCACGAGTGGTTGCAGCCCGCAGCCGACGGCACCGCCCTGGTGGGCATCACGCACTATGCGCAGGACGCGTTGGGCGACGTGGTCTTCGTGGACCTGCCGGAAACCGGCGACACCTTTGCCGAGGGCGAGGAATTCGGCACGGTGGAATCCGTGAAGACGGTCTCGGAGTTGAACATGCCGGCCGCTGGCGAAGTGACCGAAGTGAATGAGACCCTGGCTGATCATCCGGAAGCGGTGAACGAGGATCCCTACGGCAAAGGCTGGATGGTGAAGATCAAGCTGACGGGCGGCCTTGCGGGCCTGCTGGACGCCAAGGCCTACGAGGCCCTGGTGAGTTCGGAAAGCCACTAGGCCGATGCCGCTTCGGGTCCTGGCAACCCTTCTCTGGGGGACGGCGACGGTGCAGACACCGCCGCCGCCGCCCCAGGTTCATGTGGCCACGCTCCCGGCCCGGGTCCCGGAGTCCGACCCCCTCCGCATCCAACGGCTTCGACTGCTGGTGGAGAGTGCCGAGAAGGCCGCGGCCGCGGATGACGATGAGGCGGCCGAGGCCAGGGCCGATGAGGCGGACGTCCTCAGCGCGGACTGGTCCGCCGACCTGTTGAAACAGCCCGAGGTCCAGGGGCTGCTGCAGCGCCTGAAGGAGGTCCGGGAGCAACTCGACGAGGAGGAGCCCGCGGCAGCCGATCCAGGCATCAAGGCTTCTGAGGAAGTCGTCTCCATCAGCGGCGACGAGCTGAAGGCCGAATTGGACCGCGTGCGTGAGGCAGAGCAGGGCGCCAGCTACGACTTCCCCATCGACCTGAACGACAAGGTGGCCACCTGGGTGAGCCTCTTCAGCACCACCAAGCGCGGCTTCATCGAGAACGCGCTGGGCCGGGGGTCCATGTACATGCCCATGATCCGCCAGGTCTTCGCAGAGGAGGGGGTTCCCGCGGACCTGGCCTTCCTGGCGGTCATCGAATCCGGCTTCCGGAATGAGGCCAAGAGTCGGGCCAAGGCCGTGGGCATGTGGCAGTTCATCCGTTCCACCGGGCGCATCTATGGCCTCACCGCCAATGCCTGGCTGGAGGAGCGGCGGGATCCCGTGAAGGCCACGCGGGCCGCCGCGCGCTACCTCAAACGGCTGTACGAGATCACGGGCGATTGGTACCTGGCGGCCTCCAGCTACAACGCGGGCCCACTCACCTTGGAGCGGGCCATCCAGAACATCGGCACCCGCAATTACTGGGATCTAGCCCGCTCGCGCTGGCTGAGGACCGAGACGAAGAACTACGTGCCCGAACTCTGCGCCGCCATCCTGGTCGGCCGGAACCCCGAGCGCTACGGCTTGCGGATCGTCCCGCTCATGCCCTACGCCTACGAGACCGTCACCGTCTCCAGCATGACCAGCCTCACGGTACTGGCCCGATGCGCCGGCACCGATGCGGGGACTCTGAAGGCCCTGAACCCTGAGCTGCTCCGGGGGTCGACCCCGCCGGGCACTTACCAGCTGCGGGTGCCGCCAGGCAAGGCCATGGACTGCCTGCGCCTGTTAGCTGGCATGCCCGCCGGGAAGCGGCTGGATTTCAGCGGCTACACGGTGCGGAAGGGCGACACCCTCGTCAAGGTGGCGAAGCGGTTCAAACTGACCCCCGAGGACCTGCTCGCCGCCAATGACATCACGATCAGACAGTTCAAGCCGGGCAAACGCCTGCTGGTGCCGCCCCCACCCGCCCTGGCCCTGGAGGATCGGGATCTTGCCCCGGCTGGCAAGGGCAAGGCGCTCGGCGATCGCCCCCTGCCGTCTCTCCCGAACCTGCCGCGGGATCCCGACGAGCAGCCCGAAGGGGCTGCGCCGGACCCTCGGCCCGCCGTTCCCACGGTGGAAAGGCCCACGGTGGTTACCCCAACGGCGGTTACCACGGCACCAGAGGCCGGACCTCAAGCTGCAACCCGCCCCATGGTGGCGCCCGACCAGGAAGTCCAGGTGGAGCTTTCCCCCTCCCGGGTGATCAGAGCCAAACCGGGCGATACCTTGGCGAAGCTGGCCCGCGCCCACAAGGTTCCTCTAGGGGAGCTGCTGCGCCTGAATCCTGGCGCCAGAACAGCCCTGCATCCCGGTGATGACGTACGCTTCCCTGGCGATGCTCATGGTCCGCCTGCGCGCACTGCCAAGGAAGCCGTGCACCGGGTCCAGAAGGGTGAATCCCTGGCCCTGATCGCCCGGAAATATGGCGTGGATCCGAAGGATCTCAAGAACTGGAACCGGCTGAAGAGTGACCGCCTCCAGGCGGGCCAGAGGCTGCGTCTCACGGCTCCGTGATCGGTGCTTGCGGAAGCGCGGAGGGGGTGGGATACTGGGTCTTCCCGATTGGGGCCATAGCTCAGCTGGGAGAGCGCTTGCATGGCATGCAAGAGGTCGTCGGTTCGATCCCGATTGGCTCCACCAAACAGAAGGCCACCGCAAGGTGGCCTTCTTGCTGAAAGGTGAATGTCGCCCATCATGCTCGCCTCCCTCAACCATGTCGATCTCCGCTTCGGCCCCCAGGAGGTGCTGAAGGATGTCACCTGGGCCATCCAGGAGGGCGAGTGCTGGGGCGTCATCGGCCGCAACGGCGCGGGCAAGAGCACCGTGTTCAAGCTGCTGCTGGGCCAACTCGAGGCCGATGGCGGCACCGTCGTGAAGCCCACGAAGGAACGCGGCGTCCGCATGGGCCACTACGCCCAGGATCTGGAGCCGGAGACCCAAGGCAGCGTGCTGGAAGAGGCCCTGGCGGCCTTCGGCGACGTGGAGCGGCTCCAGCATGAAATGCGCGAGTTGGAACACCGCATGGGCGTGCCGGGTGGCAACCTGGATGAGGTGATGGCGCGCTACCAGGAGGTCACGGAGACCTTCGAACACCTGGACGGCTTCACCATCCGTGCCCGGGCCGAGAGCATTCTGCAGTCCCTGGGCTTCGGCATTCCCGATTTCGAACGGCCGGTGGAGACCTTGTCTGGCGGCCAGAAGAGCCGCGTCATGCTGGCCAAGGCCATCCTGCAGGGCCTGGACCTGCTGCTGCTGGACGAGCCCACCAACCACCTGGATCTGCCCAGCCTCCGCTGGCTGGAGGAGTTCATCCAGGGCACCGATGCCACCGTGGCCGTCATCAGCCATGACCGCTACTTCCTGGACAAGATCGCCACGGAAATCCTGGAACTGGAACTGGGCCGCTCGCGCAGCTACGAGGGCAACTATTCCCAGTTCATGGAGAAGAAAGAGCTGGAGCAGGAGCTGCAGGAACGGCACTTCGAGCAGCAGCAGGCCTACATCAAGAAGCAGGAAGAGTACATCCGCCGCAACATCGCCGGGCAGAACACCAAGCAGGCCCGGGGTCGGCGCACGCACCTCTCCAAGCTCGACCGCATCCAGAGCCCCCTGCGGGATCGGCGCAAGGTGAAGTTCAGCTTCCCCGAGACGCAGCGCAGCGGCGACGTGGCCCTGGTGCTGGAGAATGCCAGCGTGGGCTGGGGTGGCCAGTCGCTCTACACCCCGCTGGACCAGCTCCAGATCAAGCGCGGTCAGAAGCTGGGCATCGTGGGCCTCAACGGCACGGGGAAATCCACGCTGTTGAAGGCCATTTCCGAGGAGATCCCCTTCATCACGGGAGGCTCCCGACTGGGCAGCCAGGTGAAGCTGGGCTACTTCGACCAGCACCACCGCAACCTGGACCCTCGCAACACGGTCTTCCAGCAGATCCACGCGGTGACACCCCAGGCTGTGAAGCAGGACGTGCTGGGCTTCCTGGCCAAGTTCCAGTTCCGCGGTGACGAGGTGGACAAGCCCGTGACTGCCCTCTCCGGCGGCGAGCGGGCCCGGCTCAGCATCGCCACCCTCATCCGCAACGGCGTGAACCTGATGCTGCTGGACGAGCCCACCAACCACATGGATATCCCCAGCATGGAGGCCATGGAAGACACCATCCTCAGCTTCACCGGCGCCGCCATCGTCGTGACCCACGACCGCTACCTGCTGGGCCGCGTGGCGGATTCCCTGCTGCGCATCCATGAAGGTCGCGCCGAGTTCCGCGAAGGCGGCTACGAAGAACACCAGGCCTGGGTGGACCTGGATCTAGGCGCCGAAGGAGACTCTGCCTCCGCAAGCCCGAAAGGCGAGCGGGAGCGCCCCGCGGGGCGGGGTGCGTCAGGTAGAGAAGCCGGCAGCAAAGAACCAGAACCCCCAAAGAAACCTGCTTCGCCGCAGGCGAAGCCAATCTCTGCGGCGAAGCCGCAGAGATTGGAACCAAGGCCCGTCAAACCCCTCCCCATCGACAAGGACAAGCAGCGGGCCGTGAAGCGCTTCGAAAGACAGGTGGCGGAGGCCGAGGCCAAGGTGGCGGACCTGGAAGCGAAGCTGGCCGACCTGCAGCAGGAAATGGCCACCATGGATCCCGCTGATTGGCAGGCCTTCAGCGCCCGGTTGGAGGCGCAGAAGGCCCTGGAAGCCGATCTCGCCTATGCCATGAGCGACTGGGAAGCCGCGCAAGGGGCCCTGGAGGCAGCGGGGCTCTGAACTCCGCATCCTCCACTTGCTCTGTGTCCCTTGGCGAGAGTGGTTGCTATTCGTCGAGTCAGAAGTACCTGAGCGTCAGGTCGATCATCCGCCGCACGAAGCCGGTGTAGGGCGGGTACATGAGTTGGATGGCGGAGAAGCGCGTCCGCTGCCGCAGGATGCCCCGGGCATTGGAGAAGGCCTGGAAGCCGTGAACGCCGTGGGCCTTGCCGAAACCTGAGGTGTTCACGCCGCCCGTGGGCAGGCCCGTGTGAATGAAGTGCAGGACCGTATCGTTGATGCAGCTGCCACCTGCGGTGGTGCGGGCGATGAGGGCTTCGGCGGTCGGGCGGCTGCCGCTGAAGATGTAGAGGGCGAGGGGCTTTGGGCGCGCGTTCACATAGGCCACGGCGGCCTCCATGGCCGGCATCTTCAGGATGGGCAGCAGGGGCCCGAAGATCTCCTCCTGCATCACGACGGAGTTGGGATCCACGCCCGTGAGTATTGTGGGACCGATATACCGAGACGCTGCATCAGTCTCCCCGCCGAAGGCGACCTCAGCGGCGGAGCCGCTGAGCAATGCCGCAAGCCTGGTGAAGTGCCGATCACTGATGATGCGGGCCAGGTCCGGACTCGCCTGCCGGTCGGCGGCAGCGGCGCCATAGAAGCCCGCTAGCACCCGCTTCAACTCCTCCACCAGGGCATCGTGGACCCGCTCATGGACCAGCACGTAGTCCGGCGCCACGCAGGTCTGGCCAGCATTCAGGAACTTGCCCCAGGCGATCTTGCGGGCAGCCTCCTTCAGATTCGCGTCGGCGTCTACGAGCACGGGCGACTTGCCGCCCAGTTCCAGGGTCACGGAGCTCAGGTGTTCTGCGGCGGCCTTCATGACCACCTTGCCCACGGCGGGGCTGCCCGTGAAGAAGATGTGGTCGAAGGGCAGGGCCAGCAGGGCGGTGGCGATATCCGCATCCCCCTCCACCAGGGCCACTTCCTCTTCGGGGAAGAGGCCCGCGAGCAGCTTCTGGAGGAAGGCCGTGGTGTGCGGCGTGAACTCGGAGGGCTTGAGTACCGCGCAGTTGCCGGCGGCGAGGGCCGAAACCAGGGGCCCCAGCGTGAGGTAGATGGGGTAGTTCCAGGGGCTGATGATGAGTGTCACGCCCTTGGGTTCATGCACGATGCTGCCGGCGCTGCCGAGGAGGCCGATGGGCGTGGACACGCGACGGGGTTTCATCCAGCGGGACAGGTGGCGCAGGGCATCCTTGAGCTCCCCGATGACGGGGTAGAGTTCCGTGAGGTCCACTTCCTCGGGCGACTTCCGGAAATCCGCCGCCAGGGCCGCATGGGCCTCGGCCCGGTGGGCCATGAGTGCTTCCAGAAGGGCCCGGAGCTTGGCCTTGCGTTGGTCGGCCGAAGTGGCCGCCACCCGCCAGCGGGCCGCCTGCTGGCGGGCGAAGAGGGCTTCGAGCAAGTCGGGAGTCATGGGAGCTCCTGAATGGAGGATTCGCCCATCCTACAGAGATTCAACCCATGGCAGGGGACTCACCTTCTCTTTAGGAATAAGTGCAAACCGCAGATGACGCCGATGGCCGCAGATGAAAAGCCAAGTAGGTCGCTCTGCGTGATCTGCGACATCTGTGGTCAAGAATCTTTTCAAACCCAGGCCATCTCTGCAGTGAAGTGCCGCAGGTACTTGCTCTGCTTGACGATCTTCACGCCACGGATTTCCTTGGCCTTGGCCTTCACTTCGGCAATGACCTCGGCGGCAAAGTCGAAGTGGCTCTGGGTGTACATGCGGCGGGGGAAGGCCAGGCGCACCAGCTCCATGCTGTGGTAGGTCTCAGAGCCATTCTCCAGGCGCTTGCCGAACATCACGGAACCGATCTCCACGCCGCGGATACCGCCTTCCAGGTAGAGGGCATTGCAAAGGGCCCAGGCCGGGTAGTGTTCCACTGGCATGTCCGGCAGGACTGTCTTGGCGTCGATATAGACCGCGTGGCCGCCGGTGGGCTTCACGAAGCCAACCCCCGCGGCCTCCAGCTTCTCGCCCAGGTATTCGGCGGTGCGCAGGCGGTAGCGGAGGTAGTCCTCCTCCATGCCCTCCACCAGACCGACGGCCAGTGCCTCCAGATCGCGACCGGCTAGGCCGCCGTACGTGGGGAAGCCCTCGGTGAGGATGAGCATGTTGCGGACCGGATCCAGCCACTCGTCGCTGCGCAGCATGATGAAGCCACCGATGTTCACCATGCCGTCCTTCTTGGCGCTCATGGTGCAGCCGTCGGCGTAGCTGAACAGCTCCTGGCAGATGGCCTTGATGGGGGTGTTCTGGTAGCCGTCCTCGCGGAGCTTGATGAACATGGCGTTTTCCGCGAAACGGCAGACGTCCATGATGAGGGGCTTGCCGTACTGCTTGAGCAGCTTGGCGTAGGCACGGAGGTTGGCCATGGAGACCGGCTGGCCGCCACCGGTGTTGTTGGTGATGGTGATCATGCCGAAGGGGATGCGGTGGCCTTCCGCCTTCAGGGTTGCTTCCACCCGGGCCAGATCGATGTTGCCCTTAAAGGGGTGGATGAGACTGGGCTGCAGGCCCTCGGCGATCACCAGGTCCACGGCCTCCACGCCGTTGAACTCCAGGTTGGCCCGGGTGGTATCGAAGTGGCAGTTGTTGGGCACCAGGTCGCCCTGCTTGCAGACGGCGCTGAAGAGCACCTTCTCGGCGGCCCGGCCCTGGTGCGTGGGGACGAAGTGCTCCATGCCCGTGAGGTCCTTCAGCACGGCCTCCAACCGGAAGAAGCTGCGGGAACCCGCATAGCTCTCATCCCCGATCATGATGGCGCCCCATTGGGCTGAGCTCATGGCGCCGGTGCCGGAGTCCGTGAGCCAGTCCAGCAGCACGTCATCGGCCCGCAGCTTGAACACGTTCAGCTTCGCGGTCTCCAGCATCGCCAGGCGGTCCTCGGAGCTGGTCATGCGGATGGGCTCCACGGACTTGATGCGGAAGGGCTCGATCATGGTGCGGGGCATGGCGCCTCCAGGCAGAGTCTCCAGGCTACCCAAGGTGGTAAGCAACAGCATCACAAGGGGACTGGCATCACAGACCGCCCTAGGCGATCCTGAATGGTTCGGAGAATGCGCATGAGTCTTCTGCTGGCCGTCGATGTGGGCAACACCAACGTGGTGCTGGGGATCTTCGATCTCGCCAAGGGGCCCGAGTCGCCGTTGGTCTGCTCCTGGCGCCTGGCGACCAGCCGCGAGCGCACCGTAGACGAGTATGGCGTCTCGGCCCTTGCCCTCATGCGCCACCAGGGCATCGAGGCCAGCGAAATCAAGCACGTGGCCGTGTCCTGCGTGGTGCCGCCGCTGCATCCGGTGCTCATGAGTCTTTCTCGGCGGTTCTTCGGCGTGGACGCCTTCTACGTGGAGCCCGGCGTCAAGACCGGCGTCAAGGTGCTCATCGACAATCCGGCCGAACTGGGCGCCGACCGGCTGGTCAATGCCGTGGCAGGCATCGAGAAGTTCGGCGCTCCGCTCATCGTGGTGGATTTCGGCACCGCCACTTCCTTCGATGTCATCAACGACAAGAAAGAGTACCTGGGCGGCCTCATCTGCCCGGGCCTGAACATCAGCGCCGAGGCGCTGTTCCAGCGGGCCAGCCGGCTGCCACGGGTGGAGATCGCCGAACCTGAGCGGCTAGTGGGCCGCAACACGGTGCAGGCCATGCAGTCCGGCATCTTCTACGGTTACATCGGCCTGGTGGATGGCCTGCTGGATCGCCTCCTGGCGGAGTACCCCGCGGCCACGGTGGCGGCCACCGGCGGCCTGGCCCGGGTCATCGCTCCCCATACCAAGCACATCAAGCTCATCGCGCCGGACCTCATGCTGGAGGGTCTGCGCATCCTCTGGTTCCGCAACCAGGGCGTGGGACGCAAATAAGTGGACCAGCCGCTCCTCCATCTGGCCGTGGTGGACTCCACCCAGGCCTTCCTGCGGCGCAACGCCCACCTGGGCTTCTGCACCGTGGTGGCGGACCAGCAGACCGAGGGCCGGGGCCGCCAGGGCAACCGCTGGGAGAGTGCCACCGGTTCCGGGCTCTGGATGTCGGCGGCCCTGCCAGCAACTCCGGGGGTAGCTCCCGGCCTGGTGCTCCAACGGGCCATGGCCGCAGCAGCCCGAGTACTGGACCCAGAGGGCCGCATCTTGGGACTCAAATGGCCCAACGATCTCGTGGCTTGGCAGGAAGGCCACCTGGTGAAGCTGGGCGGCATCATCGGCGAGCAGATCGGGGGACGCCTGCTCCTGGGCCTGGGCGTGAACCTCACCGAGGCTCCGGTGATTCCCGGCCGGGCCATCCCTCCGGCGAGTCTGAAGGGGTTGGGTTTAGCGGCCCCATCCGTAGTCGCTATGGCATTACTTATCTCCAAATTATGGACTAATTTGGAGCAAGAACTAAAACCTCTCTTTCGATGGCCTGAACCAGGCACTCCCATCCGCTGGGAGGAGGGGCAGGGCACCTGCCTGGGCTGGGAATCCGATGGGCGCCTCAAGGTGGCCATGCCGGAGGGAATCCGGCGGCTCAGCGCCGGAGACATCTGCGGGCTGGCGTAATCAGAGTACGGCCCGGATTTCGGCTTCGCTGAGGATCCTGGGACTGTTCTTGGCGGTCTGCAGGATGCGATCGACGCGGCCCGGGTTGGGGTCGTAGCCGTTCATCTCGAGCCAGTAGATGACGTTGCTGTGGCCGGCCAGGGGGCCGATCTCGATCTCCTGGCGGCGCCCCACCAGGGCCGCCGGGACGCCGGAGTAGACCGCGTCGGCCAGTTCCACGTCGCCACGGTGGAGGGCCTTCACGATGGCGGCGGCATGAACGCCGGTGCCGGTACGGAAGGCGTCCCGGCCCAGAACGGGGTAGTTGGCGGGGATCTCCACGTCGCACAACTCGGCCACACGTTCGGCCAGGGCGGGCAGATCCGAGAGGTCGCCCTTGGGGAAGCCCATGAGGTGGAGGTTGATCATGAGCTGGTCCAGGGCCACGTTGCCACAACGCTCGCCGATGCCCAGGATGCTGCCGTGGAGGCGATCGGCACCGGCCTCGAAGGCGGCGATGGCATTGGCCACCCCCAGGCCCCGATCGTTGTGGCCATGCCAGTCGATGCGCACAGAGCGATCCTTCACCACCTCGTTTTTGATGAAGCGCACCAGCCGCCGTACACCGTCGG
>JBBRZL010000020.1:0-31031 GCA_038236735.1 Holophagales bacterium
GTCTGGTCCCTGGGCCTGGAAGACACCCTCGGTGCTTCCGACCGGCTGGTGGTCGAGTGGGCGGGTCCGGAGGGTCCCTGGCCCTCGGGCTGGGTGGCGGACTTGTGGCTGTCCTCCGAGGGTGCCGGCCGCCGCGCGGAATGGACAGTGGCTGGCGAAGCACCCCGGCGATGATGGAGGCATGAGCCCCCATTTCGACCTGGTCCTCGCCCTCGCCATCCTGACGTTCCTGGCGGCCTGCCTGGCTGCCTGGGCTGCGCTCAGCCCCAGGAAAGCCCCCGGCTTCGAGCTGCTGCTCCACCAGCTCATGGAGGAGATCGGCCGGTCGCGGCGGGATGCCCAGGTGGACCTGAACGTGCAACTCGGTCCCCTCCGTCAGGGCATCACCGATGTGGGCAGGGCCCTGGCAACGGCGCAGGCGGAACAGCAGAAGGGCCTCGCCGAGGGCCTTGCGGACCGGTTCCGGGAACTGACCAAGGATCTGCAGGGGGCCCTGGCCCAGGGCCGCGAAGAACAACGCCGGAGCCTGCTGGACGTCCAGGAGGCGGTCCGGAAGCAGCTCGAGGCCCTGCAGCAGGGCAACGACGCGAAGCTCGAACAGATGCGGCGGACCGTGGACGAGAAGCTCCACGACACGCTGGAAAAGCGCCTGGGCGAGAGCTTCAAGCAGGTGAGCGACCGCCTGGAGGCGGTCCACAAGGGCCTCGGGGAGATGCAGTCTCTGGCCCAGGATGTCGGGGGCCTTAAGAAGGTCATGGGCAATTTCAAGACCCTGGGCATGCTCGGGGAGGCCCAACTCGCGGGTCTGCTGGCCCAGTTCCTGGCGCCCCGGCAGTTCGAGGCCCAGGTGCGGGTGAACCCGGACAGCCGCGAAGCCGTGGATTTCGCGGTGCGGATGCCGGGCCCCTCCGAGGATCATCCCGTCTGGCTGCCCATCGATGCGAAGTTCCCCCTGGAGGACTACCAGCGGTTGATGGAGGCCCAGGAGGCGGCGGATCTCCCGGCGGTACAGGCGGCTGCCAAGGCTCTGGAGGCCCGGGTCTTCGCGGAAGCCAAGAGCCTGGGGCAGAAATACATCCACTCGCCGGAGACCACAGATTTCGCGCTCATGTTCCTGCCCTCCGAGGGGCTCTATGCGGAAGTGCTGCGGTGCCGGGGGCTCTTCGAGCGGTTGCAGCGGGAATGCCGGGTCACTGTCGTCGGGCCCACCACCCTGTCGGCCCTGTTGAACGCGCTCCAGGTCGGGTTCAAGACCCTGGCCATCACCCGGCAGAGCGCGGATGTCTGGAAGGTCCTGGGCGAAGTGAAGACGGAATTCGGCAGGTTCGCCGAGAGCCTCAGGGCCGTGGACAAGAAGCTCCAGGAGGCCTCCAACAAGATCGGGGAGGTGACCACCCGGTCCAACGCCATGGCCCGGAAGCTCAAGGATGTCGAGTCCCTGCCGGCCCAGCAGGAAGCGACTGCCCTTCCCCATTCGCAAGAAAAGGTCGAATAATTCACTTCCAAATTCCCAGGAATGCCTTAGGATTCGGGCAAATCCCGGGGGGGCGATGCATAAGGGAAGGGAGCGACACGGAATCGGCGAAGTGATCGCCGTGGACCGGAATTATGTCCCCATGCAGGAAGTCAGCCGCCGCCGGGCCCTCTGTGCGGTCGTGTCAGGGCGCGCCCATGTGCTGAACCCTGTGACCTTCGAGCGCCACGGCAACCTGGAGGGTCGCCTGGACCTGATCATCTTCCCCCACGCCCAGGCCTGCAGCGACTCGAAGCTGCTGTTGGGCCGCCTCGAACGCCGGGTGCTGCGGAGAGACCACCATGTCTGCCAGTACGAGGGGTGCCAGAAAAGGGCCACGACGGTGGATCATGTGATGCCGCTCTGTCAGGGCGGTGCCACCACCTGGCAGAACCTGGTGGGCTGCTGCCTGACCTGCAACCAGATCAAGGGCGGGCGCACCCCCGAGCAGGCGGGCATGGTGCTGAAGCGCCAGCCCAAGGGGCCCCGGGCCCACCTCTTCGAACAGTTCGAGGAACTGCTGAAGCGAGCCAACGCCGCCTGATGGGCTGCGGTCAGCCGGTCATCGCCCGCGTCTTGAGGTGCAGCTCGGCCCATTCCCGGGTGGGATCGCTTCGCCGAGTGATGCCGCCCCCGGTCCAGTAAATGACCTGGTCGCCCTGGATCTGCGCCGTGCGGATGGGGAGGGCCAGGTCTAGATCACCCGTGGGGGAGATCCAGCCGACGGCCCCGCAGTAGAAGCCCCGAGGGCCTGCCTCGACCTGGGCCAGGTGGCCGCAGACGGCGTGCTTCGGCGCCCCGGTGACGCTGCCGCCCGGCAGTACCGCGCGCAGCAGTTCGGCCAGACCCAACCCTGGTCGTGCGGTGGCCTCCACGGTGCTGACCAGGTGCTGGACCGTGGGGAAGGGCAGCACCATCATGGGGTTGACCACACGCACGGAGCCCGAACGGGCGACCCGGCCCAGGTCATTCCGGACCAGGTCGAGGATCATGGTGTGTTCCGCCCGCTCCTTGGGATCGGTTGCCAGGGCTTCGGCGGCCAACCGGTCGTCCTCTGGCTGACCATTGAGAGGCGCACTGCCCTTGATGGGCTCCGACCAAAGGCGGTCTCCTCGCCGAGCCAACAGGCGCTCCATGCTGAGGCACAACAGCCAGGGACCGCCCAGGTCGAGCAGGGCGCCGAAAGGCGGTTGCGCCCGCTGGAAGGCGGAGAGGGCGAGGGAAGCGGGATCACCTTCCAGGCGACCTTTGAATGGGACGCAAAGGTTGGCCACATAGAACCCACCCTCCAGGATGCGTTCCTGAAGGTCAGCCACGGCCGCGCGGTGGTCGGCCTCGCTCCAGGCCGGGACCAGGCCCAGGGAAGCACCGCCTGGGTCGGAGACCGGGGCGAGGCGGGCCTTCCACGCTTCTGGGTCCGGTGGCACAGATCCCCAGGACCAGAGCTCTGCCTGGTTACCCTGCCAGTGCAGGGCCTCCTGAACTGCCGTCCAATGCTGGCCCAGCTGGCCTCGAGCCAAGGGGTGGCGAGGCAGTCCGGCCTCATCGCAGGCCAATTCAAAGGTGGCTGCGCCGATCCAAGGGCAGGGACCTTCGGTCAAAGCGGCTGCCAGGGCCTCCCAGGGGGATGAGCACCGGGGCAGCCCATCTAAATCGGTGATCCAGGCCTCGCCATCCCAACGGGAAGTGAGCACCGGTCCCGGCAGCGCCAGCAGTCCTTCGCCGATGGGCCCAGTGTGAAGCCAGGTGGCACCACTCCGGAGCAGTGCCTGGGCACGATCTGGCCAGGGATCCGGGAGCTGGAAGGGCTGGCGATGGCTGGGAAGGAGGTCCATCCAGACATCATCCCATTGGTAACTGATATTCTATCTATTGACTAATGGTGAAAAAGAATGCACTAACAAAATGCGATACTGTGACAAATAGCGATCAAAAAATGGGGTTTTCTTTTTTCCGAGTTGGCTCTAGGCTCATTTTCGAGGAGAAACTCCCATGCCTTCAGTGGATATCAGTTCTCAAACTGGAAAAGATTTTACAGGAGATGCGCTGATCGTTCCGGTGTTTTCCGGTCGCGAGCGCCATCGCCTGCCTCTTGCCATCAGCAAAGTCGCGCGCCAGGTAATGGACGAGGAGGATTTCAAGGCGGACTATCTTGAAGTTGTCCCGTTGCATCACCCCAATGGCGTCAAGGAAAGCCGCTGGATGGTGTTGGTGGGCCTGGGTGATGAAGAGAAGGTGACGCTCAATAAGATCCGGAAGGCCGTGGGCACTGCGGCCAGGTTCTGTCTCAAGAAGAAGTGGAAGAAGATCGGCGTGCTTTCCCCATCCACCTCGACCATCGATCACGACGCGGTGCAGGTGGCCGTGACCGAGGGGACCCTGCTCGCCAATTACGACTTTGTCTCGTTCAAGGGCGGCAAACAGGAGGCGAAGCAGTTCGCCTCCATCGAGATCTTCACCAACGGGGACGATACGCGGAAGGCACGCCGCAAGTTGCCCATGGTGGAGATCGGCGTGGCCGCTTGTCATCGCGTCCGCGACCTCGCCAATACGCCCGCCGGTGATCTCTATCCTGAAGTCTTCGCAGAAACCGCCATTAAGTTGGCCAAGCAACACAAGCTTCATTGCGAGGTTTTGGATGTGCCGGCCCTCGAAAAGGGCGGTTTCCGCTCCGTGCTTGCGGTGGGTCAGGGCAGCATCCGGCCTCCAAGAGTGGTCAAGCTCGAGTACAAGCCGAAGGAAAAACCCAAAAAGCACATCGTACTGGTGGGCAAGGGGGTCACGTTTGACTCTGGGGGTCTCTCGCTCAAGGATGCCTCAGGCATGGAGACCATGAAGGACGACATGACCGGCGCCGCCATCGTGCTGGCCACCCTGGTGGCTTGCGCCCAGTTGGAGGTTCCCGTCCAGGTGACCGGCCTCATGGGTCTGGTGGAGAACATGCCTTCCGGCTCCAGCTACAAACCCGGGGACGTGCTCCGCAGCCGCAGTGGCAAGACCGTCGAAGTGCTGAATACAGACGCCGAAGGCCGGCTCGTGCTGGCGGATCTTCTCCATTTGGCCTCGGAACTGGGCGCCGACCACGTGGTGGACCTGGCCACCCTCACGGGCGCTGCGCTCATCGCCATGGGGGACGGGGTGTCCGCCGTGATGGGGACCGACCAGAAGCTCGTGGACCACCTGATGGATTCCGGGGGCGCGGTGGGCGAGTACCTCTGGCAGCTGCCCCTCGTCGAGGAGTACACCGACCTCCTGAAGAGCCCCCTCGCTGATCTGAAGAACATCACCGGCATCCGCTGGGGCGGGACCATCACCGCCGGGCTCTTCCTCCGGGAGTTTGTGGGGGGAGGCTCCTGGGCACACATCGACCTTGCGGGCAGCTGGTCGGGCAAGGAACGGGATTACCGCACCCATGGCTCCAGCGGCGAAGGCCCCCGTTTCCTCCTGGAATGGTTCATGGATTGAGGGGTCACCCCTAAGTTGGGCCGTCTTGAGGGGGGCAGGTCCCCCCCTTTTTTTTAAATAGGTGAGGATGTACCCCTTGACCGCAGGGCACGGATGGGGATTTATTGAGGACTGCCCTCTTGCCACCTGAGATCCACATCCCCGGAGTTCCCATGGAAGCGATGGAGACCCTCACCAAGGCCGACCTCTCCCGACACCTCATGGAGCGCCTTGAGCTGGGAAAGAAGGATGCGGATCTCCTGGTCAACACGTTCCTGGAGAGCATCATCGAATCCCTCAAGACCGGCGAGGGCGTGGAGCTGCGTGGTTTCGGCAGTTTCCGGTTGCGCGACCGCCGGGCCCGTCAGGGCCGGAATCCGCGCAGCGGGGAGAGCATCCAGGTGCCGCCCAAGCGTGTGGTCTATTTCAAGCTGGGCAAGGAATTGCGCAGCAAGCTCATCGACGACTAACCCTTCTTTCAAGCTGGAGGTTCAATGCGGTTTCCCAAGCTGCTCCTCACACTCCTGGCGGTGTTCGCCCTCGGTGCACCGGCCTTTGCGCAGAAGCGAATGTCCAAGGAGGACAAGGCGAAGCTGCCCCGCATCGCCATTCTTGAATTCAAATCCGCTCCCGACGCCTGGTCCGGCTGGCACCACGGTGGCTGGGGCAACCAGATGGGCACCATTTCGAACCAGCTGCGGGACCTCTTCACGACGGAGATCGTGGAGAAGGGTAAGAACAAGATCCGCGTCATTGAGCGCGAACGCCTCAATGAGATCCGCGGGGAGCTGAACTTCCAGCAGAGTGGCGAAGTGGATGTCGCCACCGTGCAGAAGATCGGCAAGCTGCTGGGCGTCAAGTACGTGATGACCGGCAAGGTCACCCGCTTCGCCTACAAAGAGGGCGGCTTCAGCACGGGTTGGGGCGTGGGCGCCTTGGTCAGCAAGGTCACGGGTGATGGCTTGGCCGGTTCTGTGGCGGGCAGCGTGAACGTCAAGAAAGCCTCCTTCACCGGGCGGTTGGACATCCGCCTTATCGAGGTCGAGACCGGCGAAATTCTCGGAGCCTGGAAGGACGAGGACAAGGTCGACAACACCTCCGTGAAGGTGGCCGGCACTGGTGGCGACGTGCAATACGACGAGGAGCTGGTGAACAAGGTGTTCGAGCCCATCGTTGCGCGCATCACCCCCAAGCTGCTGCGCGCCACCGTCGCGGCCAACGAAGACGACTGATCTTCCAGTTCAGTGGATCGGAAGGGGCCCTTTGGGGCCCTTTCCTTGGTCCGGCGGGAACCAGGTGTCGATGGCTGCCCTGATGGCTCCGGTGTAGGCCGGCCCAAGGACCTCTGCACAGTGGAGATGCCAGGTGGGGACTTCAACCACCTGCCTGGTCTGGAAGTGCAGGGCCAAGGTCCGCTGAACCTCCGGTGGCGCGAGGCGGTCCTGGCTCGCCAGGAAGCAGAGGGTGGGGGTGGCCAGCCTGGCTCCATCCAGGCGGCGGAGGAGATCGGTGTCGGCGGGTGCGTAGCCACCCATGCGCCCGGCCGCCCTGGCCGCCAGCGCACCGATGGGGGGCGCGAGAAAGTGCCACCAGCGGTCCCTTGGACCGCGGACCAATCGTTCGGCAAAGCTGCGACTGCTGGCTGGCGCGCCTTCCCAGATGATGCCCGCCAGGGGCCCCCGGCCTTCCCGTTCCAGGTCCGCCAGCGCCAGCAGGCCCACGGAAGCGCCTAGACTGCGCCCCAGCAGAACGATCCGGCGGCGGGGGACACCGGCTGCCTCCAGCTGGTGAACCATGCGCACCACTTCCCCAGATTCCTTGGCACCAAAGGTGACAAAGGGCGCCGGCCCTCCCCGGCGAAGGGCATCGTCCCGCCGCCGATAGGTGAAGATGGCGGCATCCAAACGAGGCAACCACTTCAAGGCGGGGCTGGTGCCCCAACGATCGTCGCCGAAACCATGCAGTAGGAGCACCACGCCCGGCGAGGGTGAGGACCGGGTGAAACGCCAAAGTTGGAGGCCATCCACCTCCTCGCTGGTCCAGGTGCCACCGGGATCCCCATCCTGACCCTTGGCCAAGGCGCCATAGGTGGCGTTCACGCGCTCCAGGGGCTGGGGCCGGTAGAAGGGTGGGTCCACCAGCTCCATGGCAACGGCCCTGGACTTCCATGCGACAAAACCCAGTAGGCCGAGAAGGCACGCCAGACCCGGGACGATGAGAACCCTGGCTTTCACCAGTAGCCCGTGGTGACGAGGAGGTTCAGGTCGGCGCTGGGCATCTGGCACTGGCAGCCGAGTCGCTGATCGGGCAAGGCACCGTTCCTCGCAAGCACAACTGCTTCGCGAGGCTGGGCCGGGGACAGGCCCTGGGCGCCCTGCAGGATGGTCAGCAGGCACTTGCCGCAGGCACCTTGTCCCGAACAGGCTGAGGCCACCGGCAGGCCTGCCTCGAGGCACCGCGCCATCAGGGTGCCCGCACCCGTGAGGACGTGGTCCCGCTGGCGCGTCCGGGCAACTACGGCCATTGCTATTTGATCAGGATGGCGGTCACGCCCGGCAGCCCTTCCGCGGCGGGAAGCTGGTCCGGCTTGCCGTAGAGGACTGAAACGAGCTGCTGGGTGAGCGTGATCTGGTAGATGCCCTTGTCGGCGAGCATCTCCAGCTCCCCCGCATCCGGGCTGAAGGTTTCGTGCTGGCTGGTCAGGAAGAACCGATGCTTGCCGGCCGTCAACCCCTTCACCTGGAGGATGCGGGCGCCCTTGGGCAGCTGCTGCACGGGGATGCGAGTGCCATCCAGAATGAGTTCCACGGGGCCCTTCACGGCCTTGGTGAACCGGAACACGATCGAACCCGCCGGAATGGGGGAACTGGGCGTCAAGGGCACTTTCCAGCAACTCATGTGCGATGCGACGCCCAACAACACCATGGCGGGAAGGATGGGACTGAACCTCATGAAGCCTCCGGAACCTTCATCATATGCGATGAAGGCCGCAGAGGTCTCAGGCCTTCCGGCCTCTCGAAGGGTGCAGACCTTTCAACCGCGCTCGATCAGCACGATGGCCTGGGCCGCGAGGCCCTCTTCGCGACCGGTGAACCCCAGGTGCTCCGTGGTGGTAGCCTTCACGTTCAGGGCCTCCAGAGGCAGGCCCAGCAGGGGGGAGACAGCCTCGCGCATCCGAAGGCGGTGAGCCCCGATGCGGGGCCGTTCACCGATGAGGCAGACATCTGCGTTGATGACCCGCCAACCCCGTTCGGCGAGATCACCCATGATCCGTTCCAGCAATTGGGCAGAGTCCGCTCCCTTGTAGGCGGGGTCGGTATCGGGGAAATGTTGGCCGATGTCGCCGAGGCCCGCTGCGCCCAGCAGTGCGTCCATGAGGGCGTGAAGCATCACGTCGGCGTCGCTGTGCCCCACGAGGCCCCGATCATGCGGGATCCGGCACCCCATGAGCATCAACGGGCGGCCCTCTTCCGGAGTGGCGAAGCGATGGACGTCGAAGCCCTGCCCGACCCGGATCATGGTCACCCCCCCTCCGCCTTCAACGCCTGGTGGTTGCCCGTCGATTCATCCGAGATTTTGTAGGTTCCGGTGATGGGATGTTCCGGCAGGGTAATGATGACCTCGGTGCCGATGCCCTCTTCGCTGAGGAATTCCAGGGTTCCGCCATGTTCCTCGACGATCTTCTTCACGGTGGCCATGCCCAGGCCGGTGCCCTTCGTCTTGCCATAGCTGAAGAAGGGTTCAAAGATCCGCTTGATCACCTTCCGGGGAATGCCCCGGCCCCGGTCCTTGACCCGGAGTTGAACCCCACCCGTGACCTGGGACCAGGCGACGATGATTTCGCCACTCAAGTCAGTGGTGGCATCCAGGGCGTTTGCCAGCAGGTTCTCCATCACCCGAGTGAAGCGGGCGGCGTCGAGCTTGACCTTGCAGGAGGCTCCCTCGATCCGGAGGTTGACCCCCTGTTCGGCGGCATGGGGGGTCAGGGGCTCCAGGATGGCCTCCAGGAAGGGCAGCAGGTCCACGGTCTCCCAGCTCGGCACGCGAACCTTGGCGAAGTCCAGGACATCCTGGCTCAGGTGGGTCAAGCGATCCACGCATTCCAAAATCTTCCGGCAATGATGGCGGATCTTGTGATCCTCGGTGGACAGCTCCAGGAGGTCTGCATGACCGCGAAGGACGAACAGCCCATTCTTGAAGTCATGCACGATGGAACTGGACACCTGCCCGACGGTGGCCAGCACCTGGCTCCGCAGGTTTTCCTCAGACAGTCTGGTCCGTTCGATGGCGATGGCGCACAGGGCGACGATGGCCTCGAAGGTCTCCTGGTCTGGGGGTTCCAGAATGGGACGCCGGCTGTCCAGATAGGCAACCCCGAGGCGGCGGCCCTGCAGCAGCAGGGGCAGGCAGAGGATGGTCTTCAATTCCAGGCGCTGGATGGATTGATGGTTCATCAGGTGATGCTCATCGGCGACATTCAGGATCCAGACCGGATCGCCGGTCTCAAAGACCTTGTGGACGCTGGAGAGCGAGAGCTGGATGCTGCCTTCGAGTTCCTGGCCCAGGTTGCGCTGAACGCGGGTGGCCAGTTCACCGTCCTCCAACAGCATCAGGAAGCCGCGGTCCGTGCCCGAGATGGCCAGCAGGCGATCCAGGGACTGTTCCAGCAGGTCCTCCAGGTCGATCTCCTCGGCCAGGAGCTGGGCGGTCTCCAGGATGGCCTGGAGGTGCAGCTCAGAGCGGGTCTGATCCTGACTTAGAATGCTGAGGGTGTAGGCGCCATCTGCGAGGCGAAGCGGTGTTCCCGGCTCCCAGGCCATGCGACCCAGTTGCTGATCCTTGTAAAAGCTGCCGTGGGTGGTCTGCAGGTCTTCGGCCCACCAGATGTCATCCCGGAGTTCCAGGCGCAGGTGGTTGCGGCTGATCATGCTGTCCGAGAGCACCACGTCGCAGAGGCTCTGCCGGCCCAGCGTGACGGAGCGGGTGAGCGGGACAGTGCGCTCAAAGCCATGGCGGTCGCGAATCAGGAGTTCGTAGCGCTGGGCCACTTGAGCTCCTCAAGGTGGGGAACAGGGCGGTGGAGGTTGGACATTCGTGAATCCAAGATTATCCACCCATCGGCTGGACACAAGTGGAAGTCCCGTGAGGGAATAGTAGTCATGCACCGACATCCCGATCTCGATCCCACTGGCGCCTCCGAGGACCCGGTCGAATACTCCCTCAGGCCTCAGAAGCTTCAGGAATTTATCGGCCAGGAAAAGGTGAAGGAGCGCCTGCACATCGCGCTCCAGGCCGCCACTCGGCGCGGAGAGGTGCTGGATCATGTCCTGTTGTTCGGCCCGCCCGGCCTGGGGAAGACGACCCTGGCCCACGTGCTGGCCAACGAAATGGGGGCGCCCTGCAAGGTGATCCAGGCCCCCGCCCTCGAGAAGAAGGGCGATCTGGCGGCGGTCCTCACCAACCTCGAGGCCGGCGAATTCCTCTTCATCGACGAGATCCACCGTCTCTCCGCGCCCATCGAGGAGCTGCTCTACTCCGCCATGGAAGACCGCAAGCTGGACATCCTCATCGGCCAGGGACCCAGCGCCCAGACACTTAAGGTGGACCTGCGCCCCTTCACGCTGGTGGGTGCGACCACCCGGGCCGGACTGATCTCGAAGCCGCTCCACGACCGGTTCGGCATGGTCCATCGCCTGGAGTTCTACACGCGGGCGGAACTGGCGATCATCACGCGGCGCTCGGCCGATCTTCTGGGCATCCACCTGGCCACGGAAGGTTCGGAGGCCATCGCCCGGCGCAGCCGCGGGACCCCGCGCATCTGCAACCGCCTGCTGCGCAGGTGCCGTGACTATGCCGAAGTGAAGGGCGACGGCACCATCACCATGGCTTCTGCCGAGGCCTGTCTGAAACTCCACGAGGTGGACGACCTGGGGCTCGACGCCCTGGATCGCGAATACCTTCAGGCCATCTGCCACAAGCACCGGGGCGGCCCGGTGGGCCTACGGACCCTGGCAGCAGCCTTGGGAGAGGATGAAGGCGCCTTGGAGGACCTGGTCGAGCCCTACCTCATGCAGGTGGGCTTCCTGGACCGAACGCCCCAGGGCCGGAAGGCTACCGACGCCGCCTACGCCTACCTGGGCGTGAAGTCTGATCCCGGGCCACTTTTTCGATAGGTCAGTGTCGGGTATCGACCTTCTGCAACTCCGAGAGTTTGCCGGGGACCAGGAGCGAGCCACCTTTGGCCGTAGAGTCCAGGTCCTGGGTCGGCTCCTTGCGGACGCAGACGCCCTGGAGCGTGCCACCCTCGTCCACGACCAGGGAGCCTACCTCCACGTCGCCTTCCACGTAGCCCGTGCCGTGGATCTCCAGGCAGTCGGTGATTTTCATGGTGCCTTCGGCCCGGCCCGTCACCACCAGGTTCTTGGCAAAAATGGTCCCCTTCACCAGGCCACCGGGAGCGATGGAGACTTCACCCGTCGAATGGATGATGCCGTCCACCGTGCCCTCGATGCGCAAGCTACGGGTGCCGGTATGGATTTCACCGGTAAGGGTCACTTCCTTCCCCAGTAGGGAGTGGATAGCGGGAGCGGGATCGGGTTTCGACTTCTTGGTTCCGAAAACGGCCATGGATTGCTCCTTCAGGAGGACTTGCCAAGGGCATGGAGCCATTGGCGCTGGAGCCGAAGGTAGGGCTGGGGATTCACAGGCTTACCGCCCAGACGGACTTCGTAATGAAGGTGAACGCCAGTGGCGTTGCCAGAGCGTCCCATGGACCCCAGGATATCCCCCCGGGATACCTTCTGCCCGACTTTCACAAGGACGTGATTCATGTGCCCATACAAGGTCTCGCGTTCCTCGGTATGCCGCACCCGCACGCCGTAGCCATAGCGATCCATCCACCCGGCTTCCTCAACTTCTCCATCGGCCGTGGCCTGAATGGGCGTATCAAGGGCGTTGCTGATGTCGAGGCCGGAATGGTACCCGAGGAGGCCGTCCCCGGGCTCGTTGGAGCGGGAAAAGGGATTGAGCCTCACGCCAAATCCTGAACTGATGAAGCCTGCCGTGGGTGGAATCGAAGGCGTTCGACTCCAGGCACGGATCACGGGTTCCATCCGGGCGCGGACCACAGCGGCTTGTTTGGAGGTGTAATCGAGATCCTGCCGCAGGCGGGACAGGCGTTCCTGGGTTCCCGGTGGCAGGGGAGCGGCCGTGGGCGGCTGCCCTGGCTTCGCCGGGAGCGGGGCATTCGAGGAGGCTTTGGGATCCAGCAAGGTCAACAACTCAGTGTGCTGTTTGCGGAGGGTGGCGACTTCTGCCTCCAGAGCCTGGGCCTGGTCCAGGGAGGAACGCAATTGCTCCTGCTGCTCCTGGGTCTCCTTCTGGAGACGACCGAAGCTCATGATTTTCTTCGTCGCCCAGAGGCCGTACCCGGAGCCGATCATGGCCAAAGTTGAAAACCCCAGAATGCCACCCAGCACCCACACCATCATCCGGCGGGTGAGCGACCAGCGGAAGGTGCGGTGGCTGAAGACCACCATTACGGTCAGCCACCGCCCGGAATCTGGGCGGCTGGAGCGCAGGGCGCGGCGTCGTTCCGGCTTTTGGGTGGACATGGTCCTACAGCATACCTGGGAATTCTGCAGGGATCGACTCGCCTTCTTACAACGAAAGGTCTACAGCGGTGCCAGCAATGATCTCGACAACCACCACTCCATGGCGTGCCCCAGGAAAAACACGAGTCCAACGAAACTGTTCAAGGTGAAGAAGGCCTGATCGATGCGAGAGAGGTCGCCCTCCCGGACCAGCCACTGTTCGCGAACCAGCATGGCCGCCACCAGGCCCCATCCGGCCCAGGACCAGAAGTGGGCGCCGAGTTGGTAATTGAACATCCCCCAGCACAGGAGCGCTAGCAGATGCAGCGCCCGGGAGAGCAGGAGCGCGCGTCTGGTGCCGAGTCGCGAGGGAATCGAATGCAGGCCCTGCATGCGATCGAAGGCTTCGTCCTGAAGCGAGTAGAGGATGTCGAAACCGGCCGTCCAGGCCAGGACGCCTCCAGACAACCAGAGTGCCGGTGACTCGATCCTCCCGGTCACGGCGATCCAGGCGCCCAGGGGCGCACCCGACAAGGAGAGCCCCAGCACCACGTGGGCCCAGGCGGTGAAGCGCTTGCAGAGGGAATAGCCGAGCAGGATGAGCAGGGCAAAGGGCGACAGGGCCCAGGTAAGGGGGCCCAGGGCCCCGGCGGCCAGGCCGAACAGGACGATGCCCGCGCCCATGAGCGCCATCGCGCCGGCCCTGGAAACCCGGCCTGCCGGCAGGGCCCGGCTGACGGTGCGGGGATTCTCGGCATCCATATCCGCGTCCACCAGGCGATTGAAAGTCATGGCAGCGGTTCTTGCGCCCACCATGGCTGCCAGGATCCAGAGCAAGGTCCGCAAGGGCGGCAATCCCTGTGCTGCTGACAGTGCGCCCAGCAGCGCAAAGGGCAGGGCGAACACCGTGTGTTCGAACTTGATCATGTCCAGGAGCTCCCGGAACTGCCCACCGGCGCCCCGGCGACGGGGATCGGCCTCCGCGGGCGGAGGGGGCTGGGGACCCGTGGCCATTCCTGCGGGAAGTGCCTTGGAGTTGGGAATCTGGTCAGGGTCGGGCGCGGTGTGGTCCATCCCCTCCATGATCGTACGGTTCGGGTGGTCTGTCTCGGGCTGGGCGGGGAGAAAGATGCGAAGCCTCCAGGAGAGAAAAAAGGGCCCGGCATTCGCCGGGCCCTTTTCAAGGTGACAGGGCAGGTCTTCCTGCGTCAGAGCCTAGTCTTCGATGCCGTCCTTGTGGGTTTCCTTGGCAAAGTAGACCGAGACCGCAGTGATGAGCACCAGCCCGATCATGTAGTAGGCGATGTAGGTGTAGGCCTTATTGGCTTCAATGCCCTTCTTGAGGAGGTAGGTGGCCACCAGGGGCGAGAGGCCGCCGGCGAAGATGGAGGCCATCTGGTAGCCCAGGGAGGCGCCACTGTAGCGGACGCGGGCCGAGAACATCTCGGACAGGAAGCTGGCCTGGGGGCCATACATGGCCGCATGGCCCAGGGTGACGGGGATGACAATGGCCATGGCGATGATCCAGGGCTCGCGGGTGCCGAGCATCCAGAAGAAGGGGAAGGCCATGATGCCGCAGAAGAGGGCGCCCCACATGTAGACGGGACGGCGGCCGAGTTTGTCGGACAGGGCGCCCCAGCCGGCGCAGGTGAAGATGGCGATGGCGGCGGCCCAGAGCAGGCCGTTGAGGCCCACAGCACGGTCCATTTTGAGGTAGGTGGAGATGTAGACCAGCGAGAAGGCGGTGAAGACGTAGAAGAGGCCATTCTCGGCGAAGCGGACGCCCATGGCGATGAGGATGTTCTTGGGGTGTTTCTGGATGGCCTCGATGAGGGGCATCTTGGCTTCCTGCTTCTGCTCCTTCAGCTTCTCGAAGATGGGGGATTCGGCGATGGTCATCCGGATCCAGATGCCCACGGCGACGAGGATGAAGCTGAGCAGGAAGGGCACGCGCCAGCCCCAGCTGATGAAGGCGGCGTTGGCGGCCTCCTTCGTGGTTGCCCCAAGGAACCACATCGAGTTGCAGAGGCGGAAGATCATGGTAGACAGCAGCAGGCCGATGAAGGCGCCGAGTTGGGGCCAGGAGCCGTAGAAGCCGCGCCGGTTCGCCGGAGCGTGTTCCACCGCCATGAGCACCGCGCCGCCCCACTCACCGCCCAGGCCGAAGCCCTGCAGGAGGCGCATGGTGATCAGGAGAACCGGTGCCCAGATGCCGATGGTGGCGTAGGTCGGCAGCATGCCGATGACGGCCGTGGCCAGGCCCATGATCATCAGGGTGAGGTAGAGCATCTTCTTGCGGCCGATCTTGTCGCCGAAGTGGCCGAACACGATGCCACCGATGGGACGGGCCAGGAAACCCAGGGAGAAGGTGGCGAAGGCCAGGAGCGTGCCGACAATGGGGTCGTAGCTGGGGAAGAAGATCTTGTTGAAGACCAGCGCGGCGGCGGTGCCATAGAGGAAGTAGTCGTACCACTCGATCGATGTGCCGATCAGGCTGGCAAGAGCCACCTTAACGATCTGTTTGTGTTCCACGTTGGGAACATGGGGGGAGTCGGCAATGGCCACAAGGGTCTCCTTGAAATGGGTGGGGGGGGTGATGAAAATAAAAACGATCAGTTGGTCGGCTTCGGCATGAAGTCTGGCGATGCCTTCATGCTCCTGTCAAGAACAATTCAAGCTTTCGGCAGCAGGTCCAGTAACCCCATTGGTTCCTCACGGAAAATGCACTCGGGCATGAGGCGGAGATCAGGGGCGATGGCCGGCGTGAAGTCCATGTGGGCGAGGATGTCCCGGTCCAGGTCGATGCCCGGGGCGATCTCCATCAATTCGATACCCTTTTCCGTGAGCCGGAAGACACAGCGCTCCGTGATGTAGAGCACCTTCTGGCCATGTTTGAAGGCCACAGCGCCACTGAAGGTCCGGTGCTCGACCTCCTTCACGAACTTGTGGGTGGTGCCTTCCTTGAGGATGCGGAGACGCCCTTCTGAGACCGCGATCTCCAGACCGGAGGCCGTGAAGGTCCCCACGAAGATCACGGTCTTGGCGGACTGGGAGATGTTGATGAAGCCACCGGCGCCGGCGAGGCGAGTGCCAAACTTGCTGACGTTCAGGTTCCCGTGGCGGTCAGCCTGGGCGAGGCCCAGGAAAGTGATGTCGAGGCCGCCGCCGTCATAGAAATCGAACTGGGCGGGCTGGTCAATGATGGCGGTGCTGTTGGAACCGGCCCCGAAACTCAGCCCGGCGGCGGGGATGCCACCGATGACTCCGGGCTCTGTGGACAGGGTCATGAGGTCGGAGGCGCCTTCCTCGACGGCCACGGAGGCGATGCCCTCGGGCATGCCGATGCCCAGGTTCACCATGCAGTTCGGCTTGAGTTCCATGGCAGCGCGCCGGGCGATGATCTTGCGCTCACTGAGGTCCAGGATTTCCATGGAGGACATCGGGACGCGGATCTCACCACTGTAGGCGGCATTGTACTGCTCCCCGAAGGTCTGCATGTGGTACTCGGGGCATTCCGCCACCACCACGTAATCCACGAGCACACCCGGGACCTTGACCTGCCTGGGATTGAGGGTGCCCCGCTCGGCGAGGCGTTCCACCTGCACGATGACCTTGCCACCGCTGTTGTGGACCGCCATGGCGATGGCCTGGGCTTCCAGGGTGAGGGCCTCCCGCTCCATGGTGATGTTGCCATCAGGGTCCGCAGTCGTGCCGCGGATGATGCCGATCTGGAGGGGCATGGCGTTGTAGAAGAGATAGTCCTCCCCGTGGATGGTGATGTGCTCGACCAGATCCTCGGTGGTGCGCTTGTTGATCTTCCCGCCGCCGAATTCCGGATCCACAAAAGTGCCCAGACCGATCTTGGAGATGGTGCCCGGCTTGCCCGCCGCGATGTCCCGGAACAGGTGCGTGATGATGCCCTGGGGCAGGTTGTAGGCGTCGATCTTCTCGGCGAAGGCCAATGTCTGCAGTTTTGGGGCCAGGCCCCAGTGGCCACCGATGACTCGGCGGAGCAGGCCCTCGTGCCCGAGGTGGTTAAGGCCGCGGGATTTCCCGTCGCCCTGGCCGGCCGCATAGAGGAGGGTCAGGTCGCGGGGTTGGGCTGAGGCGACAAATCGGTTTTCCAGGGCGATGGCGATGTTCTCGGCGAACCCGATGCCGACGAAACCCCCGGTGGCTACCGTATCTCCATTCTTGATGCAGGCCACCGCCTCGACGGCACCGACGACTTTGCTCCGATGCTGGGGCCTCCCTGGCTTCTGGGCAGAGGATGAGTCATCACTGGGCACGGTAACTCCTATGGCTTGGGTACGGTGAGTATTCCAAGCAATGAATGCGCCAATAGTTAAGTATTGATTATAATATAATTAATAATTGGTAAAGCAATCCTGTGTCTCCAAACAGAGACGTCTCACGCCAGCAGTTTGGAACCTGGATGTCGTCTTTTGCTTGGAGCTGTCTAGTTCAGACCGTCACCTCTGAATCGCGTCTCTATTTGGAGACGGTTCGGAGTCTGGAGACGGTTGCTGTAGGGCGTTCATCCGTTTGTAGAAGGTGGCCCGACCGATTCCCAGGCGGCGGGCGGCTTCCACTACCTTGCCACCAGCTTCGACCAGGGCTGACTCCAGTACGCGCCGCTCGGCCGCGGCCATGGCTTCGACGTAGCTCGAACCCGGCGACGAGCGCCCAGGGCTGGTGTGGCGCTCTGGGTGAACCTTGCTGAGGCACTGAAAATCCGCAGCCTCCAGGCGGGTCTCGTCGGTATTCATGACCGCCCGTTCCAGGATATTCCTCAGTTCGCGGACATTGCCTGGCCAGGAGTGCCCCCGGAGAATGTCCATGGCCTCCGAACTCAGCTCTCGGGCGCAGGTGCCATCTTCCTGGACGGTCTTTTCGAGCAGATGCTCGCAGAGCAGCTCCAGATCGCTGAGCCGCTCCCGCAGCGGGGGCAGGGGGATGTTCAGGACATTGAGACGGTAGAAGAGATCCTTCCGGAAGCGCCCCTGTTCCACCATGGCTTCCAGGTCCTGGCTGGTGGCTGCCAGGATGCGCACATCCACCCGGACGACTCGGTTGGAGCCCAGGGGTTCGACTTCGTGTTCCTGGAGCACACGCAATAACTTGGCCTGGAGGGGCAGGGGCAGGTCCCCGATCTCATCGAGAAAGAGCGTTCCGCCGTGCGCCACTTCGAATTTTCCCGGCCGCGGCTTACGATCTGCGCCGGTGTAGGCGCCTGGCGCAACCCCGAAGAATTCGGCCTCCATCAGGTTCTCAGGGATGGCCGCCATGTTCACCGACACGAAAGGCTGGTTGGCCCTCGGCCCTCCGGCGTGGATGGCCTGGGCCAGGAGTTCTTTGCCCGTGCCCGTTTCCCCGTGGAGCAGCACCGGAGCCTGCAACAGTGCGGCACGCCGTGCCAGCCGCTTCACTTCCATGGTTGCGGGACAGTCGCCAATGAAGGAGGAGAAGGTGTACTTCGTACGTCGGACCTCGGCGAGTTTGCGCTGAGTGCGGGCCAGTTCCGTCTGGAGCTTCGAGAACCGCTCGAACAAAGGCTTCAGGGCCTCGTAATGGCTGAAGAGGACGAAGCCCACGGCACCGATCACCTCACCGGCTTCATCTTTGACGGGCATCCGGATGACCACAAAGGTCTGGTTCGCGGCTTCAATGATGTCAAGGAGGATGGGCTTCCCTGTGACCACCACCTGGCGCATGAGGCTGTTGGGGATGATGGCCTCGACCTCCTGCCCGATGGCCTTGACCGGATCGATGTCCAGGCGGGCCGCATAGCGGTCGTTGATCCAGACCACCCGGGCCGCCCGGTCCACGATCAGGGAGCCTTCGCACAGCCCGTCGAAGCAGTCGAACATCGACTGCATCGCCTTTTGCTGGAGCAGGACCGGGTCCTGCAAGGGGAGAACGAGGTTCGTGTCCACGGGAGCCTGGGGCTGGGTTGCCCATCTATGTTACCGCAGCCGCTGCGGAGCCCGACCGAAGTTCCTGCTGACGCCAGGCCTTCCAGATCCTATTCTGATGGTTTGACTCAGAGAGGTGATTCATGACCCGCGTGCTCCTGCAGACCGACAAAGGCGACATCAACCTGGAACTGTTCCCGAAGGAAGCGCCGGGCACCGTGGCCAACTTCGTGAAGCTCATCGAGGCTGGTTTCTACGACGGCCTGGCCTTCCATCGCGTCATTCCCGATTTCGTCATCCAGGGCGGCTGCCCCAACACCAAGGCCGGCGCTTCGGGCATGCCCGGAACTGGCGGCCCGGGCTGGAAGATCAAGTGCGAGACGGCCGGCAACCCACACAAGCACAAGCTGGGCGCCATCTCCATGGCCCACGCCGGCAAGGATACGGGCGGCAGCCAGTTCTTCATCTGCAACGGCAGCGCCCCCGGCCACCTGGATGGCGTGCACACGGTCTTCGGCCAGTGCGTCGCCGACGCCGACATCAAGGTCGTCCAGGCCATCAAGGGCAATGACCGCATCGTCAAGGCGACGGTGGTGGAAGCTTAGAAGGTCCCAACTTGCGCAGAATCGGGCGGCTTTGCCGCCCGATTCTGCGTCAGGAAGGGCCGGGAGGCGGACATGGGCGAAGAAATCCAAAGGTGTGGCTGGTGCGGCACTGATCCACTCTACGTGGCCTATCACGACGAAGAGTGGGGCGTTCCTCAGCACGACGACCACCGGCTCTTCGAGAAACTGATCCTGGAGGGGGCTCAGGCGGGGTTGAGCTGGATCACCATCCTCCGCAAGCGTGAGGCCTACAGGAGCGCCTTCCTGGGCTTCGATCCCGAGAAGGTCGCGGCCATGACGGATGCCGAATTGGAGCGGGTCCTGCAAGACCCAGGCATCGTTCGCAATCGACTGAAGGTCTTCTCCGCCCGGAAGAATGCCCTGGCCTTCCTGGCAGTGCAGCGCGAGTACGGCAGCTTTGACACCTTCCTCTGGGCCTACGTCGGGGGGCGACCCAAAGTGAACCACCCCAGGACCCTGGCGGAGGTGCCGGCCGTGACCCCCGAAGCCGAGGCTTTGAGCCAGGCCCTCAAAAAGCGCGGGTTCACCTTCGTCGGGCCCACCAGCATGTACGCCTACCTGCAGTCCCTGGGGCTGGTGGATGATCACTTGGTGACCTGCTGGAAGCGTCTGCGCGGCTGATTGCGTTTTATCCCGGCGCCGTTCTCCAACCATCGGCCTCCAGCCTGTAGACTGGAAGGCTCGGAGCCCCTGTGTCCAAGCCCCTCTACCTCACCACGCCCATCTACTATGTGAACGACCGGCCCCACATCGGCCATGTCTATACGACCGTGCTGGCGGATGTGATCGCCCGGTTCCACCGCATGCGTGGCGAGCAGGTGTACTTCCTCACGGGCACGGATGAGCACGGCCAGAAGGTGGAGAAGGCCGCCGCGGCCCGAGGTATCACGCCGAAGGCCCTGGCGGACGAGGTGGTGGCCAACTACACGGACCTGTGGCAGCGCATGGGCATGACCCACTTCCGCTTCATCCGCACCACGGACGCGGATCACAAGGCCCAGGTGCAGCGCCTCTTCCAGCGGCTGCTGGACAAGGGCGACATCTACAAGGCCACCTACAAGGGGCTCTATTCGGTCAGCGATGAGGCCTACGTCACCGAAATGCAGGCCAAGGAGCTCCAGGCCCAGGGGCTGGCCCACCAGCTGGTGGAACTGGAAGAGGAAACCTACTTCTTCCGCCTCAGCGCCTACCAGGAACGCCTGCTGAAGTACTTCGAGGAACATCCCGACTTCGTGCAGCCGGAGTTCCGGTTCAACGAGGTGAAGCGCTTCGTGGAGGGGGGCCTCCAGGATCTTTCCATCAGCCGCACCAGCATCAGCTGGGGCATCCCTGTGCCCGGCGACGAAAAGCACGTGGTCTACGTCTGGTTCGACGCGCTGCTGAACTACCTGACGGCTTGCCCCGGTGGCTGCTGGCCGCCGAACCTGCACATTGTCGGCAAGGACATCCTGCGGTTCCACGCGGTGTACTGGCCCGCGTTCCTCATGGCTGCGGGCATGTTCCAGCCCGAGACCATCCTGGCCCACGGCTGGTGGCTCATGGGCGAGGACAAGATGTCCAAGAGCAAGGGCAACGTGGTCCGGCCCGATACCCTCCTGCGCTTCGGCAATGACGCCCTCCGCTTCTACTTCATGCGGGACATGCAGGTCGGCCACGACCGGGCTTTCAGCTTTGAGGGTTTCATGGACCGTCTCAACGCCGACCTGGCCAACGGGCTCGGCAACCTGGCCTCCCGCACGCTCAGCATGATCCAGCGGTACCGCAACGGCGTGGTGCCCCTACCGACGGTCTTCGACGACTCGGACCAGGCCGTGGCCCAACAGCTGCTGGAGGTCTTCCCCGACTACCTGGAAAAGGCCCGGGGCAACGACTTCCATGCCGCCCTCGAGGTGCTGTGGACCTACCTGCGCGTGCTCGACGGCTACATCGTGAAGGCCGAGCCCTGGAAGCTGGCCAAGGATCCCACCAACGATCCCAAGCTGGATGCCGTGCTGGCGAACCTCTACCGGGCCCTGCGCACCACGGCCCTGCTGGTGGCCCCCGTGATGCCGGAGCTGGCCCAGACCCTGTGGGAGTCCCTGGGACACACCACCCAGGTGGCCGAGACCACCTTTCACGGTTTCGCCCTGGATGGGCCGGCCATCGGCCCCATCGGGGACCCCAAGCCCCTGTTCCAGCGCATCGACAAGGAGAAGGCATTGAGCGAACTGTTGCCACCGGAGGCTCCGGCCGAAACCAAACCCAGCCTGGACGTGCCGGAGCTCCGCGAAACCGTGGACGCGGACACTTTCTTCAAAGTGGACCTGCGCGTGGGTCGGGTGCTTGAAGCCGAGCGCGTCCCCAAGAGCGACAAGCTCATCAAGATGAAAGTGGATATCGGCCTGGAACAGCGCACCATCGTGGGTGGCATCGGCAAGGCCTACGAGCCGGCTGACCTGTTGAACCGGCTGGTGGTGGTGGTGGCGAACCTGGCCCCCCGCAAGCTCATGGGCATCGAAAGCCATGGCATGTTGCTGGCCGCCAGCGACAACGCCAGCAAGCCCTACCTGGTGGCACCGCCCGAGGACGCCCAGCCTGGGTTCCTGGTGAAGTGAAGCGCCCCGTCTTCAGCTTCGAGGCCGAACTCCTCACGGATGCGCCCTACGAGCACGTCGTCGGGCGGCTCTACGAGGTGGGGCCACGGTCCTTCAGGTGCCTTCGGCCTCTGGGGACGTGGGCGGAACCGGATCAGACTCCCGGCCGGCTGGAGCTGCGCTGGTCCCGTACCATGGCAGGCGCCGAGGCGTCGGGAATCTTGGTCCTCGCTCCTGATCCAAAGGGCGCCCACCTTCGCCTGGAAGGACACTTGAAGGGCTGGGCGGGCTTCCTGGTGCTCGGCCTCCTGCGCTGGCGCACCGACCGGCTCCTAGATCGCCTCGTGGAGGAACTGTGAAGCCGGTGCTCTGGATGATGGTGCAGGACAACAACCTGCTCAAGCGGTCTATCTTGGTGCACCCGAAGGTTGTGATCATTGGCTTCGACGCCGCTGCCTATGCCAACCTGGTTTCCTGAAGGAGGATCCATGCGCTTCTACAGCTGGAACGTCAACGGCTTCCGGGCGGTCCTGAAGAAGGGCTTCATGGACTGGCTGGAGGAGGCGGAACCTGACCTGCTTTCCCTTCAGGAAATCCGCTGCGAATGGGAGGAGGTGGAGCTGGCCGTTCGGCGCCAGCTGGAAAGTGCCTATGACGTCTGCTGGTTCCCGGCCCGAAGCAAGAAGGGCTATGCCGGTTCGGCCACCCTCGTGAAAAAGGAACTGGGCTTTAGCCATGCCAAGGGCCTCGACATCGAAGCCTACGACGCCGAAGGGCGCATGATCATCTCCCGCAAAGACAAGCTCGTCTTCATCTCGGGTTACTTCCCGAATGCTTCCCAGGGCCTGGTGCGCCTGCCCTTCAAGCGGCAGTTCGCCAAGGATCTCGCCGCCATCATCGCGAAGTTCCACGCGGCCGGCCACCAGGTGGTTCTCACGGGCGACATGAACGTGGCCCCCGAGGAGATCGATCTGGCCCGGCCCAAGGACAACACCAAGAATCCTGGCTTTACCCCTGAGGAACGGGAGGATTTCAAACTCTACCTGGGCGCTGGACTGGTGGATGTCCTCAGGGAGCGGAACCCGGGCGTGCCGGGCCTCTACACCTGGTGGACGGCTCGCGGTGGTGCCCGGGAGCGGAACGTGGGTTGGCGGATTGACCTGTTCCTGACCAGCCGCGACCTGCTGGAACGTGTGAAAGATGCTTGCATCCACGCGGATGTGCTGGGTTCCGATCACTGCCCCATCAGCCTTACATTGACCTGATCCTTCCTATCTCCAAAAGGCAAGGGCCCCAGCCGGGGCCCTTGCCTTTTGGAGATAGGGTCTGACTACTTGATGTTCTTTAGAGATGGATCCTTCAGCATTTCCTTGGCCGTCGCGGCATTCTTGCCGGAGGGGGCGAGTTCCAGATACTTCTGGAGATGCTGTTTGGTGCCACGGAGGTTGTTGTCACCGAACTCGACCATGGCCAAGAGATAGTGGGCCTCGGCGTATTTCGGATCGACTTCTAGCGCCTTGATGAACTGGGCCTTGGCTTCTTTGGTCCTGCCGGCATTGAAGGCCTCGACTCCCTTGTTGTAGATGAGGTTCGGATTGGGCCCCTGGATGGTCTCAAGCATGCTGGCGTATTTTTGTTCGGCCACCTTGTCGGCCTTGGCCTTGCTGGTCTCAATGAGGCCCAGGATCACCCGTTCATCCTTGGGATTCCGCTCCAGGGCTTTCAGGAGATAGGGTTCTGCCTCTTCCTTCTTGGCCCCGGCCTGGGCGATGCACAGCCCCAGGATGCGTTCGATCTTCAGGATTTCCGGAGCCAGGCTGGCCTTCGCCTGCTCATCCTTCAGCTTGGCAGTGGCCTCTACGAGGGTGGTATAGGCCAGCTGAACATGGGGCAGGGCTTCGGCATACTTGCCCTCGTTGTAGAAGGGGATGGCCAGGTTGAATGAATCCCGGCCCGCCGCATTCAGGTCGGCGCCGGGATCGTCAGTGTTGGCCGGCGCGGCCCCCGAGCTCATAGCCTGGGCGCGGGCTTCTGCGGGCGTGAGGAGCACGAGGTCCTTGATCAGAACGTCCCCAATGAGGATCTTGATCTGCTCGTGGTAGGTGACATAGCCGTCGGCGCTGGCGGTCAGTTCGAATTCTTTCGGTTCCAGGCCCACCTGCATATAGGACCCTGTTTTATCAATGGTTAGATCCTTCGTCCAATTCCGGTCGAGGCGCTTGAGGCTGATTTTCGCACCAGGTACCACCTTGCCTTCCTTGTTGAGAATCTTGCCGGTAATCCGGCCTGTGGTCTCGGCCTGAACAGACAGGCAGACGGCAGGTAGCAATAGGGCGAGGTATAGGCGTCGCATGGGTCTTCCTCCAAACGCATTCATCGTTTCACAAGGCCGCCCCGATACCGAGTGCTTTTCGTCAAAAACAAACCACGCCAGGTTTTTTCGCTTCCTGGAGGGCCGCCTCTCCAAGCTGGGTGCAGGAAAATTCGGGCTGTGGTAGGCTTCCGGGCAGACAAGTCCTGACTGTGTTCGAGGTAGCCCATGAATCCAGCGGTGCCGGAAGCATCCTTGACGGCCCTGATGCACCTCCTGACGGAACAGGCCTTACTGGCGTTGGGTGTGCCCCATCCGATGATGAAGACGCCACCCCCGGCGAATCCAGCCGCTGCGCGCTTTTATGTCGATCTGCTCAGCGTGCTGAAGGAAAAGACCGAGGGTGTCCGGACGGATGCGGAGAGTCGGCAACTGGACGAGATCCTCTATGAGCTGCGCATGCGCGTGATGGACCTCAAGCCCGCTGCGGATCTTCCTGCGGCAGTGCGGCCATGAGTGCGAGGAGGATCGGCATGAAATGGTGGCGGACCGCTTACCTGCTAGCCATGGCGGCGCTGCTGGCAGCAGCTCCGGTGCAGGTGCCGGAACCTTCCTCTGCGCCGCCGGTGAGAACGCTGGAGATGGTCCCGGCCATCGCGCTCAGCCACCGGGCGCGGCACCTCATGGATGCCCTGGAGAAAGGGGATCCAGACAGCATCAGAGCGGCCCAGTTGGAAGTGGAGGCGCTGCGTCGCAGCTACTATCGGCTGGACGTGACCCCACTGGTGGAAGCCATGGCCTTCTGGGCCCGGCAACAAGGTCTGGCCGGAAAGGCGACCCTGGGTCTGGATGGCATCCAGGCCGTGGAGCGCTGGGCACCGAACCATCCGACCCTGCTGGGGACGCGGATCACTCTGATGCGTCAACAAGGCCTTCAGGGCTGGCTTTGGAGTGTCCCGGAGCTGCTCCGGCTGACCCAGTTACGCCTCGACCATCCAGCCCACCGCTGGCTTTGGCTGGTTCAGCACCTCGGCCTGCTCCGGCTAACGGCCACGCTGCTGCTTTGGGGTTGGGCCTTGACCATGGGACTGCGCTATCGGAATGTCCTCCGTTATCTCTGGGAGGAACCCCTGAAGCACCGGAATCTGGCCCCTGCCTTGACTGCCCTGGTGGGCATGCTGGTGCTGTGCGGACCAGTCCTCCTGGGGCTCGATCCTCTGGTCGCAGCCATGGTCTGGTTGATCCTGATGGCGCCCTTCCTCCTCGCAGACGAGGTCAAGGTGACGACCTTCATCCTGTTGCTGCAGCTAGTCCATCCCGCCTTGGCGGCCATGGAACCCTGGGCCGCCCGGGAGCCCCAGCCCAGCCTGCTGACGCTTCAGCTGCAACCCCAGGTTCATCCAGTCCCGCCAGAAATGCTGCGGTGGCTGCCCCCTTCGGATCAGACCTTCCTGGAAGGTTGGACCCACCTCCAGAACGAGGAATGGAAAGCCGCCGAGACCTCCTTCCAGGGATTGGTGGGCCGCCACCCTGAGCAGGCAGAAGTGCTGAACAATCTTGGCGTGGCCCGCTTCCAGCTGGGCGATGTCGCTGGCGCGAACCAGGCCTTCGACGAGGCCCTGGCCACGGGGCCCAGAATGGAAGTACTGCTGAACCAAAGCATCCTGGCATTCAGTCGCTTGGACACGGCCCTGGGTTCTGCCAAGCGCACGGATGCCCAGGCCGCTGCGCCGGATGCCTACGCGCGTCTGATCGCCCTGAATGATGCCCGGAAGGACGAACGCACTTATCCCATTCCCCTGCCAGACACGCCCCAACGGGTACAGGCACTGATCGATGCCATGGGGGACCGGACAGCGGTCACCACTTTCCGCTTCACTGAACCGGCCTTTCTCGCGGCTCTGCTCATTCCGCTCTTTGGGCTCATCTTCTTCCTTGCAAGGGTGCGCGCCAGCCTTCGCATGGCCCATCCGACCCAGTGCATCCGCTGTGGCGAGCCCTTCCATACGACCGATAGCCCTGACACGGAAGTCTGTCCGAAGTGCCATCACCTGTTTGTGCTGCGGGACGGTCTCCATGCGGAGAGCCGGCGCAAGAAGTTGGATGAGGTGGCGGAACATCAGCAGATCACCCGCTGGATCCACAAGAGCCTCATCATCCTGCTCCCGGGCTGTGATCTCGCTTTCCTGGGACAGACGCGGCAGGGCATCATTGAATTCCTGCCCTTCTGTCTCGCGGTGAGCATGGTCCTGGCCACGGGAAGATCCGTCCGGTATCCCGGCGAAATCCTGGCGGATCCCACGTCCACCTGGCTGGCTCTGGGGGCGGTGCTGGTGGGCCTCTTCTATGTCCGTTCCTGGTTGAAGCTGATCCTGAGGAGGGCCTGACATGGCATTGGAAGGATCTCTCCGGGACTTCGACCTGTTCTCCCTGTTCAACATGATCAAGATCCAGGGCAAGAACGGGAGCCTGGTGCTCTCCCAGGGGCAGGAGTTCATCAAGGTCTTCTTCGAGAACGGCGAGATCGTGGGCTGCGACTCGAACCAGGTCCGCATGGAAGATCGTCTGGGCACCATGCTTGTGCGCCTGGGGCGGCTCACGGGTGAAGAACTGCTGGCCATGGTCCAGGTCCAGCGCCAGACTCTCAAGCGCATGGGCACCTTGCTGTTGGAAAGCGGCAAGGTCACCCCCTCTGATCTGCAGGATGCCCTGTTCAGTCAGGCCACGGCGATCCTTCACCGTTCCTTCCGCTGGGTGGAGGGCGATTACCGCTTCGACTCCCTGCTGCCTCCCGACCTGGATCGGGATCATTTCGTACCGATCCCCGTGGACACCGTGCTGATGGAGGCCGCACGCATCCAGGACGAATGGCCGGAGGTGGAGCGGCGGCTGCCCCGGATGGACGTCCAGCTCGCCAAGTCCCCGAGGGCCCAGGCTCTCCAACTGGACATCGACCATGACGTCTCCTCCTTTCTGGACGGCAAGGGCCAGATGCAGCAGGGCTCCTCCGGGCTCACCCATGAGCAGGAGATGGTGCTTTCCTATTTCGACCATCCGCAGAGCATCAACGACATCATCCAGGTCAGCCGCTACGAGGAACTGGACTCCTGCAAGGCCATCGCGGACCTCATCGAGGCCGGTCTGCTGGAACCAATTTCAGGCGACGCACCCAAGGTCCAGCACCCCTGGGTGGCGGCTGGCAGCGCCAAGATCGCCCCCAAACCATGGGAACCCAGCAACTTACTCTGGCCGCTTGTGGCACTCGGGTTCCTCCTGCCCCTGGCGCTCTATGTGCCACACAACCGAGGGTCCGTGAACATGGGACTGGCCAGCCTCCAGCCCGTCGACGTGCGCGTCGTGCCGGAAGGGCCCACGCGGCTGCGACAGGCCTGGGCGCTGCGGATGGCTGCGCCCAAGGACGGGGGTGTCCTGCTGGCCAAGGAACTGGGCCGACCTCTGAACGAGAAGAACCCGGTTTCGGACCTGACCATGTTTCCCGATCCCATGATCCAGCCGGCTACGCCGCCGCCGGGGCCTGCCACCCGCTTGAACCGATAAGGAAATCCAATGTTCGTGCACCAGCGCCAGGGTTCCCTGGAGGTGATTTGCGGCCCCATGTTCTCTGGCAAGTCCGAAGAACTCATCCGTCGCATCACACGGGCCATCATTGCCAAACAGAAGGTCCAGGTGTTCAAGCCGGCGCTGGATGATCGCTATCATGCCAGCGCCATTGCGAGTCACAGTCAGCGCAAGCATGACGCCATCCCGGTGAAGGACACCGTGGAACTGGCCAGGCAACTGGATCCGGAAGCCCAGGTCGTGGCCCTGGATGAAGTCCAGTTCATGGACGAGGGCCTGATCCCGATCATCGAAAGTCTGGCCAACCGGGGCGTGCGCGTCATCGCCGGTGGGCTCGACCAGGATTCCAATGGCGAGCCCTTTGGCATCATGCCGATCCTGCTTGCGAAAGCGGAATACGTGACCAAGCTCCAGGCCATCTGCATGGTGTGTGGGGCCCTGGCGGGTCGCACCCAGCGCATGGTGCACACTGGCGGTCAAGTACTGGTGGGTGCGGCCGAGGCCTACGAGGCCCGCTGCCGGCACTGCCACGAAGTGCCCCACGCCACCGGGCAGAGGATGTTGGAAGGCGAGTAAGCGGAAGCAAGGCCCTCCCTTCTCTGCTTGCCCTGCAACCCTCTGCGATATTGGTCAGCCCTGGCTCTGGAGTTTTCACTTCGTCAAGGTGATCGCTGACATGACAGGCATCGAAGGATTGGATCCGGATGTGGCCATGGCGGCGACTTGACGCGGCGGTAGACTGCTCTCGGCGCGCTGCTGCAGTGCCGTTTCCATCACCTGCCCGAGGCTTCAGGGCATTCCAGGAGGTCACCATGGCTGGCGCCTACGCCACCTTTACGCACATCACCGACTACATGGGCTTCGAGGGGCTACTGACGGACGAGGAGCGGATGATCCGCGAATCCGCCCGCAAGTTCGTCAATGCCGAAGTGCTGCCCATCATCGAGAAGCACGCCCAGGAGCAGACCTTCCCCAAGCACCTCATTCCCCAGATGGGCGAACTGGGTTTCTACGGTCCCTCGCTGCCTGAGGAATATGGCTGCATGGGCGTTTCCAACGTCGCCTACGGGCTTCTCATGTACGAGTTGGAGCGCGGCGATTCGGGCCTGCGCTCCTTCGCCTCGGTGCAGGGAAGCCTGGTCATGTGGCCCATCTACGCCTACGGTAGCGAGGACCAGAAGCGCTACTGGCTGCCCAAGCTCGCCACCGGCGAGAAGATTGGCTGTTTCGGTCTCACGGAACCTGACTTCGGCTCCAATCCCGGGGGCATGCTCACCAGGGCCGTGAAAGAACCTGGCGGCAAGTGGCGTCTCAATGGCACCAAGATGTGGATTACCAACGGCACCGTCGCCGACGTGGCCGTGGTGTGGGCCCAGACCGAGGACGGCATCCGCGGCTTCCTGGTGGAGAAGGGCACCACCGGCTTCAGCGCTCCGGAGATGAAGGGCAAGTGGAGCCTGCGCGCCTCTACCACTTCTGAACTGGTGCTGGAGGACGTCATCGTGGACGAGGCGAAGTCCCTGCTGCCAAACGTGAAGGGACTGAAGGGCCCCCTGGGCTGCCTCACCCAGGCCCGCTATGGCATTGCCTGGGGTGCCCTGGGCGCTGCGGATGCCTGCTACCAGTGCGCCCTGGACTACGCCAAGACGCGCATTCAGTTCGACCGGCCCATCGCCGGCTTCCAGCTCCAGCAGGAGAAGCTGGCCTGGATGGTCACCGAGCTCACCAAGGGGCAGTTGCTGGTGCATCAGCTGGGCCGCCTGAAGGATGCCAAGACCTACACCACGGCCCAGGTCTCCATGGCCAAGATGAACAACGTGAACATCGCTCTCGAAATCTGCCGCAAGGCCCGCACCATCCTCGGCGCCAACGGCATCCTCGATGAGTACCCCATCATGCGCCACATGGCCAACCTCGAAAGCGTCTACACCTACGAGGGCACGCACGATATGCACACACTGATCATCGGGCAGGAAGTCACCGGCATTCCCGCTTACCGGTGAAGATCCGGTTACCTCCAGAATGGGCCGTACGGCCCATTCTGGAGCAGAGGAACTACTTGGCCTGTTCGGTTCGTACCACCAGGACGTCGCAGGGCGCCAGTCGCACCACCCGGGCGGCGGTGCTGCCGAAGAGGAGGCGTTCCAAAGTGGAATGCCCCACCTGGGCGACCACCAGGAGGGTCTGCGGATTGGCCTCGGACACCAGTTCTTCCGCCGGTCCGCCCCACTTCACGATGGCAGTGGCCCCGGCATAGGGCTTGAGCCAGCTCTCCAGTTGCTCCCGGGCATGATCCTCCATCGAATGGAGCCAGGCGGGGTCGGGCAGGGCGATCTGGGCTTCGGGCAGCATGGGCGCGGGGGGCTGCAGCACGTGCATGGCCACCAGGGGCACGCCGCATTGGGCCGCCCAGCTGCCGGCCCGTTCCAGGGCCTGCTTCGAGGCTTCAGAAAAGTCCACACCCACCAGCACCCGTGTGATCACGACGGCCTCCGCTCGGATGCTTCAAAGGTAAGTCCATGTTCTTCAATTGGCTCCTGAATATTTAAATCAACCTTTCAAATAAGAGTTGCAACATCTATAATGAATAGCAGGAGGGATCATGATCACCTTGCGACCTGCCGCCGACCGTGGCCACTTTGATTTCGGGTGGCTGGACACCCATCACACCTTCTCCTTTGGGGAGTATTTCGATTCTGCCCAGGAATCGTTCCGGACCTTGCGCGTGCTCAACGAGGACCGGGTGCAAGCCGGCAAGGGCTTCGGTACCCACGGCCACCGGGATATGGAGATCCTGACGTGGGTGCTGTCCGGGGCCCTGGAACACCAGGACAGTCTGGGCACCCATGGCGTGATCCGGCCCGGGGAAGCCCAGGTCATGAGCGCGGGTACCGGCATCCGACACAGCGAGTTCAATGCCTCCGCCACCGAGCCGGTGCACTTCCTGCAGATCTGGATCCTGCCCGAACGCCAGGCCTTGGCACCCCGGTACGATCAGGTGGCGTTCCCAGAAGCGGAGTTGCGGAACCAGTGGCGGCTCATCGCCAGCCCGGATGGCGCCGAGGGCTCCGCGCGCCTGTTCCAGGACGTGCAGGTGTATGCTGCGCGGCTGGACCCGGGTCGCGTAGTTCGGGCCGCTATGCTTCCAGGGCGCTCCGGGTTCCTGCAGGTGGCCTCGGGAGCGGTATCCCTCAACGGCTTGGCCATGAACGCGGGGGATGGCGCGCGCATCGAAGGAGAGTCGTCCATTGCCGTCGAGGCTGGCGCGCAGTCTGAAGTGCTGTTCTTCGATCTCGCCTGAGGAGCTTCCATGTCCATCAAGCCCATCGCCTCACTCGTTCCCGGCCTGCCCACCCAGGATGGCAACCGGGTGCCCCTCATGCGCCTGGTGCCCGGTCAGGGACAGCATGGCGCCGAGGCCTTCCGGGCCATGGACCCCTTCCTGCTCATGGATCACTTCGGCCCCATGGTCCTGCCA
>JBBRZL010000021.1:0-30245 GCA_038236735.1 Holophagales bacterium
AAGGTGACCTTCTGAGACCAGCGCCACCGTACCCTGACCGCATGGTGGGACAGGGATGGGCTTCGGCCTGGCTGGTGCCCGGCTTCGGAGACACAATGGAGGCCTCAGCCGCCCCGGAGCACCGGAGAACTCGCCTTGCCCCACCCCAGTGACACCGGTACCACGATCACCCCCACACACGGGCAGTTGTTCATGGGTTTTTTCAAGGCCGGCCTCTCCGGGTTCGGCGGCGTCCTGCCCCATGCGCGGCGCATGCTGGTGGATGACCGCCGCTGGCTCACGGATCCGCAGTTTACCGAGCTGCTCAGCCTGGGCCAGACCCTGCCCGGGGCCAACGTCCTCAACATGGCCGTGGTCATCGGGGCGCGCTTCCACGGCTGGCGAGGCTCCGTGCTCGCAGCGTTCGGGCTCATGACGGCGCCCCTGGTCATCGTGCTGAGCCTGGCCAGCCTCTACGGCCACTTCGCCCATTCGGTGCGGCTGGCCCAGGTGCTGGCCGCCGTGGCCGCGGCGGCGGCGGGTCTCGTGCTCGCGACGGGCGGCCGCCTCGCCGTGAAGATGGCGCGGGACGGCGGCTCCATCCTCGTCCTGGTGGCCGCCTTCCTGGCCGTCTTCTGGCTGCGCCTGCCCCTTCTGCTCATCCTGGCAGTGCTGGCGCCCATCAGCGTCGCCTTCGGCTGGCTGAGCCTCCGGCGGGAGCTGCAGGCCGGGAAGGACGGGGCCACCCCATGACCCAGCCCTCCCTGTCCAGCCTCTTCCTGCGCTTCTGCCTGTTCTCGCTCATGGCCGTGGGTGGCGCCACGGCGCTCATCCCCGAGATGCACCGGCAGGTGGTCGAGCTGAACGGCTGGATGAGCAACGGGGATTTCGCCGCGTTGTTCGCCATCGCCCAGGCCGCCCCGGGGCCCAACGTGATCTTCGTGAGCCTCATCGGCTGGAAGCTGGCGGGCATCCCCGGCGCCCTGGTGTGCACCCTGGGCATGTGCGTCCCCTCCGCACTGCTGGCCTTCGCCGTGGGCCGGCTCTGGGACCGCTTCAGGCCTTCGCCCTGGCGCCAGGCCATCGAGCGCGGCCTGGCCCCCATCACCATCGGGCTCGTGCTTGGCAGCGGCTGCCTGCTGGTGAAGGCCACGGGCACCCGCTGGCCTCTCCTGGCCATCGCCGCCGCCAGCACCGTGCTTTCCTTCTGCTCCCGCAAGAACCCCCTCTGGTGGCTGGCGGGGGCCGCGCTACTGGGCGCCCTGTCCTGAACCACCAGTGCACCCCACCGGAAACTACTGGATCATTCGTCAGTGACGCGCTTTGCCCGTGGCCCGCTCGATGTGGATGCGCAGCACCGCCGTGCGGAAGAGATCCTTCTCGATGGCGTGGTCCACCGCCGCTGGATGTTCCGCCGCGAAGCGGAGGCCCAGGGCCCGGAGCGCCGCGCGCTTCTCGCCCTCATCCGTGAGCAGCTCTGCCCGGCCAAACACGATGACGCTGGCGTAGCGGGTGGCGAGTTCCAGGGGCAGGGTTTCCGCCTGGGTGACGACGCAGTAGGAAACCCGCGAGTTGTAGGCCAGGTTGGCGAGCTTGTGGCCCACGGTGGCGCAGTGGATGATGAGCACGCCACTCACCACGGCATGGTTCACGGGCACCGCATAGGGCCAGCCCTCCGCGTCCACCGTGGCCAGCACGCCCCAATCGGCCTCGGCAAGCAGACGCAGGGCCGTGGCCCCATCCAGTGCCCGGTCGTGGCGGCGCATGGGCTGGTCGGGGGCGCTCATGAGCGTTTCCCCGCGATCCAGTTGAGCGCCTCGATGGGGGTCATGCGGTTGAGATCCAGGGCCTCTAATTCCGCGCGAAGGCTGTCCGGTTCCACCTCAAACATGGGGAGTGCCGGTTGACTGGGCATGGGCGCCCTTGGTGGCGCTTCGGGCGCCTGGGCCAGCAGGCGCTGAGCTTTCTGGATGACGGCTTTCGGCAGGCCCGCCAGGCGCGCCACCTGAATGCCGTAGCTGCGGTCCGCGGGGCCCGGCGCCACACGATGGAGGAAGTGCAGCTGCTCCTCCCACTCCTGCACTTCCACGTGGAGGTTCTGGACGCGTGAATCCTCCGCGAGCTTGGTCAGCTCGAAGTAGTGCGTGGCGAACAGCGTTCGCGGGGCCCCGCCGGGAGTGCCAGCATTCAACCCGCCCTTGAGATCACGGAGGAACAGGGCGATGGCTTCCGCGAGGGCAAGGCCATCGCGGGTGGAGGTGCCGCGGCCGATCTCGTCCAGGATCACCAGGCTCAGGGCCGTGGTCTGGTTGAGAATCCGTGCCGTCTCCGTCATCTCCACCATGAAGGTGGACTGGCCCTTGGCCAGCTGGTCCGAGGCGCCGATACGGGTGAAGATGCGGTCCACCAGGCCGAAGCGCATGAGCTCCGCGGGCACGAAGGAGCCCATCTGGGCCAACACCACCAGCAGGGCCGAGGTGCGCAGGAAGGTGGACTTGCCGCCCATGTTGGGGCCCGTCACCACGGCCATGGGCTGGGCCGCACTGAACTGCAGATCGTTGGGGATGCACTCGCGGCCCAGGCGGGCCTCCAGCATGGGATGGCGGGCCGCGGCCAGCACCAGCTCGCGCTCCTCGCCCAGCTCGGGCCGGGACCAGCCCGAAAGCCGGGCCCGCTCGGCCAGGGCCGCCAGCACGTCCAGCGTGGCCACGGCCCGGGCCAGGTGGACCAGCTCCGAACGATGCTCCAGTACCAGAGCCAGCAGCCTTTGGAATTGCACCGCCTCCAGCCGGCCCTGGTCGCTTTCGGCACTGAGCAGCCGCTGCTCGAAGGCCACCAGCTTTTCGGTGGTGAAGCGCTCGGCGTTGGCCAGGGTCTGCTTGCGGAGGAAGTGCGCGGGCACCGCGCCCAGGTTGGCTTTCGTGATCTCGAAGTAGTAGCCGAAGACCCGGTTGTACTTGATCTTCAGGCTGTTGATGCCCGAGGCGGCGCGTTCTTCTTCTTCCAGTTCCAGCATCACCTGCTTGGCATCGCGAGCCAGGCGCCGCACGGCGTCCAGCTCGGCGTCCACGCCCTCGCAGATGACGCCACCCTTCTCCAGATCCAAGGGGGGAGCTTCGGCAAGAGCGAGCTGAAGCTCCATCAGGAGGTCTTTGCAAAGCGGAATATCGGCAGGCCAGAGGCCCAGGTCCTCGCTCTCGGAAGCCCAGCCCTCGTCCTGGAGCTTCGCGGGCAGCTTCTGGAGCACGGCCAAGCCTTCGCGCAGCTGCGCCAGCTCCGGCGGCGTGGCGAGGCCCAGGGCCACGCGGCCCAAGAGGCGGTCCAGGTCCGGCACCTGGGCCAGCAGGGTCTGGATGGGTGTGCGGCGGCGGTCCTCGGTCAACCAGGCCACCTGGGACCAGCGGCGCTCCAGGGCGTCGCGCTCCCGCAGGGGCTGCTCCAGCCAGCCCTTCAGCAGGCGCGAGCCCAGCCGCGTGCGGCACTGGTCCAGCAGCGCGAAGAGGGTGCCGGCGCGACCGCCATCGAGACCGTTGGCGAAGACCTCGAGGTGGCGGGCACTGGTGGCGTCGAGCAACGGACCCGCAGCGCCCAGTTCCAGGCTGACGCCTTGCAGATGGGCAGGCCGGCCTTTCTGCGTGGCCTCCACTTGATCGAGCAGGGCGGCCAGGGCCCCGAGCGCGGCCGGATACGGATCCAGGCCCACCCCCTCCAGGTGCTGCCAGCCGAAGAAGGCCAGCACCTGCTGCTTCGCACGGGTGGCCTCGAAGCGCCAGGCGGGCAGCCGCGTGCGGGCGGCTTCGAGGTCGGGGAAGTCTTCGGTGCCCTCGGCCAGAATCAGTTCCTGGGGCGCGAGGCGCTCCAGGGTGGCCAGCAGGGCCTCGCGACCCTCGCCGGGCAGCACCCGCAGGGCGCCCGAGGCCAGTTGCAGCAGGGCCAGGCCCCAACTGCTGCCCGTGCGATGCAGGGCGCAGAGCCAACGGGCATCGTCGTCCAGCCAGGTGCCTGGCGTGATGATGCGGCGGATGGCCCGGGGCAGCAGGCCCTTCACGTCCTCGGCCTTGGCCGTGGGTTCGGCGATGGCCGCGGAGTAGCCCGCCGCCAGCAGCTTGGGCAGGTAGGACTCCAGGGCGAAGTGGGGCACGCCGCACATGGGCGTCTCGGATTCGGAGCCCTTGCCGCGCAGGGTGAGGGCGATCTCCAGCACCGGCGCGGCCCGGATGGCGTCCTCGCCCAGGATCTCGTAGAAGTCCCCCATGCGTGTCAGCAGCACGGCGTCCCCCGCCTCGCGCTTGAGGCCGGCGATCTGCTGCAGCATCGGAGTGGGCATGGACTTCCAGAAGAGTGGGTGGGCCGGAACCTCCGATCTTCCCACAGGGACGCAGTTGCCGCGAAGATGGACCCATGGATCGTGTGGACTGCGTCGTCATCGGTGCCGGAGTGGTGGGCCTGGCCCTGGCCCGGCACCTGGCGTTCCAGAGCCGCGAGGTGGTGGTGCTGGAGGCCGAGGACCGCATCGGCACGGGCATCAGCTCCCGCAACAGCGAGGTGATCCACGCGGGCCTCTACTATCCCACCGGCTCCCTCAAGGCGCGGCTTTGTGTGGAGGGGCACCGCACCCTCTACGCCTACTGCGAAGCCCATGGGATCGCCCACCGCCGCTGCGGCAAGCTTGTCGTGGCCACGGACGAGTCCCAGATCGAGGCCCTGGGCCACTTCTGGGCCCGGGCCGAGGCCAACGGCGTGGAGGATCTGGACTGGCTGGATCCGGCCGAGGTGCGGCACCTCGAGCCCCAGCTGCGCTGCGTGGCCGCCCTGCTCTCCCCCAGTACCGGCATCGTGGATAGCCACGGTGTCATGCGCTACCTGCGCTGGGAGGCCGAGGCCGCCGGTGCCTCGGTGGTACTGAAGAGCCCGGTTCTCGGCGGGCGCGCCCGCGCCGGGGGCCTTGAGCTCCGGGTCGGCGGTGCCCAGCCCATGGCATTGCTGGCCGCGCGCGTCTTCAACTGCGCGGGTCTGGGCGCCCAGGCCATGGCCCAGGCCATCGAGGGCATCCGCCTGGAGGCCATTCCGCCCCTGCACCTCGCCAAAGGCAACTACTACGGCCTGGCCGGCCCGGCCCCCTTCTCGCGGCTCATCTATCCGGTGCCTGCGGAAGGCGGCCTGGGCGTGCACCTCACCCTGGACCTGGGCGGCCAGGCGCGCTTCGGGCCCGACGTGGAGTGGGTGGACCGTGAGGACTACGACGTGGATCCCCGCCGGGCCGACCGATTCTACGGCGAAGTCCGCAAGTACTGGCCTGACTTGCCGGACGGCGCGCTGCAACCAGCCTACGCGGGCATCCGGCCCAAGCTGCACGGCCCTGGTGAACCGGCTCCGGATTTCATGATCCAGCGGGAGGACACTCACGGCGTAGCCGGCCTGGTGAACCTGTTCGGCATCGAATCACCCGGGCTCACGGCCTGCCTGGCCCTGGCGGAGGAGGCCGCCCGCTGACGCGGCTACCCTGGGGCATGGACCAGCCTGCGCCCCCAACTTCCCAGCCGACAGCGCCACCGGAAATTGCCCTCTGCCTGGAACTGGGCCGGGCCTTCCAGGCCTTCGGCATACCGGCCCACCGCTTCGAGGACGCGCTGACCCGTGTCTCGGCGCGGCTCGGTCTGGACGGTCAATTCTTCGCACTGCCCACGGCCTTCTTCGCGTCTCTCGGGCAGGGCGGGCACCATTGGACCTTCATCCAGCGCAGCCCTTCGGGCGAGGTAAACCTCGCCAAGCTCTCGGACCTGCAGGAAACGACGGATGCGCTCATCGAGGGCCGGCTTGACGCCCCCGCGGCCCGGGAGCGCGTGCGCGAAATACTGGCAGCGCCAGACCGCTGGGGTGCCGCGTTGACGGTGCTTTGTTTCGGCCTGGGCTCAGCTCCTGCGGCCATGTTCTTTGGCGGCGGCTGGCGCGAGATGCTACTCACTGCGGCGCTGGGCAGCCTGGTGGGTCTCACCGCCGCGCTACTGGGCAGGACAGCGGGACTGGCGCGGCTGGTCTATCCCGTGGCAGGCACCCTGGTGGGTTTCCTGGCCCTGGCGGCCGCCTATCGGCTGCCCCACGTATCCCCCCAGGTGCTGACCCTGGCCGGCCTCATCGTGCTGCTGCCGGGCCTGCGCCTGGTGGTGTCCATGAACGAGCTGGCCACGGGCAACCTGGTGGCCGGCACCGCCCGACTGGTGGATACGGCCATGACCTTCCTCTCCCTGGGCTTCGGTGTGGCACTTGGCCAGCGGCTCGCGGCCTCCCTGCTGGAGCGTGCCCTGCTGGGCGCCCCCCTGCCCCTGCCCGCCTGGACCCTGCTGCCCACCCTGCTGCTGGCGGCCGCGGCCTTCGTGGTGATCTTCAAGGCGCGGCCCTCGGATCTGCCAGGTATCTTCGCCGCCTGCGCGCTTGCCTTCTACGGCACCCGCTTCGGCGCGGTGCTGCTGGGGCCCCAGTTCGGCGTGGGCCTCGGCGCCTTCGCCCTGGGCGTCGGCAGCAACCTCTACACCCGCTTCCGCCGTCGCCCCTCGGTGGTGACGCTGCTGCCGGGCCTCATGGTGTTGGTGCCCGGGGGTCTGGGCTTCAAGGGCCTCGCCTTCATCATCCAGAAGCAGCTCGTGATGGGCCTCGATACTGCCTTCCAGGCCCTCTTCGTGGCCATCGCCCTGCTCATGGGTCTGCTGCTGGCCCACGCCGCCGTGCAACCCAGAACGGCGCTCTAAGGGTCCAGGGCGATCGGCGATCAATCGGGGGTATGCCCAAGATGGGCCTCAGTCCGGCAAGGGACAGTCGCGGTATAGAAGGAGCTGCCCGCCCTTGCCCTTTTTGAACACCTGGAGGTAGCGAGCCTTTTCGGTGACGACCTTCCCATCCGCCTCGCTGGTCATCTCGTAGTGCCCCTCATCCAGGACGGAGTCGCCCATGGAATGGATCTCCTCGGAGACGACCTTCATGGCGAGCACCTTCATGCCCTTGAACATCCCGTTTATGAATTCCTGGATGGCGGCTCGGCCCTTCAGGGTCGTGCCCTTGAAGAAATACAGGTGGCCATCCTCCGTGTAGCAGGCGGCCACGGCAGCCGCATCGCCACGGACCATGGCCGCGGCGAAGGCCTCGTTGGCGGCATCCACCTTGGCCTTTGCCGCCGGGCTGGCGGCCAGGGGCAGGGCGGCAATGAGCGCGGGGATCACGGGCATCAGTAGGGAACGCACGGCACCTCCAATGAAGTGGATTGCCGATCACCATGCGCCTTCTGTGGCTGAGTCTCAATATATATTTTTAAGCCCTTTTGGCTCAGTGCGCGGGGGGAACCGGGCTCCCCTGGAGGGCTTCTGAAGCCTTCACCAGCTTGGCCTTCAGGAGGGCATCCCAGTCGGGAACGAGGGGACGGGCCACTTTCAGAAGGGTGCTCTTCTGAAAAGGGGGATCCCATTTCCCGAGCGCGCGGGCAAGGCAGATCCTCGCCAGGACCCAATTCTCGACTTCGACCCGCGCCTCCTTGTCGGGTGGAATGAGCATTTCCGGAGCCCAGTTCGCACTGGAATTCGTGCGGGCCCAGCTGCGAGCTTCCAGGTCCGCTTGGACCAGGGGCTGGTTGCGCATGAGGCCCTCCAAGGGGCTGGAACCCTGGACGTTCTTCCGGAAAACCAGGTTGGGGGAGTTGGGGCCGATGTTCCGGAGCGTCGCACTGGAGGAGCTGGTGGAGCCAAGGGCCACCCCGGGGGCGTTGTTGAAGGTCGTGAAGGAGGAGGTGGCCGCTCTGCCCCCGATCTGCTGAAGCCGGTAGGGAATCGGTAGCATCCAGTCTGGCGAAGCTGCGGGTCCGGGGGTCAGGACGGCGGCAGCCCGGGACAGCCTGAGCACCAAAAGGATCGCCGTGTCGGGGTGCAAGGCCTTGGGCCATTGCTCCCTGGGCAGCGCGAGGAATTCAGCGGGTAGCAGGGGCTGAGCATCCTCGTTGAAGGTCTTGTTCCCGAAGACCTGGAACACCGCCTTGATGCTCCAATCCTTGCGGAGAAAGGGGGCACCCTTGGCCAATTCGGCCATGACCTTGTCAGCCTCGGCCGCAGAAAGTCCGAATCCCGGAATGTCCTGAGGAACCTGGGCCCACACGGCGGTGCTGAAGACCGCGGCGAAAAGGAACCTGCTCGTCAAGCGCATGGAATCCTCCTGGAATTGGGTGTGGTTCGCTTCACTTTTTTACCTGGGACTGACCCGGCCTTCAGGGTTTCCACTCCGGCATCTCGGTCCCATAGAAGTATTTGTCCATCCAGGCCTGGTAGTCCTTGCCAGTGACCTTCTTGAGGAGGTCGGGCACATCCTGATTGAAGCTGGGGGGGTACCAGGCGAAGGAATTCAGGTAGAGGCGGAGGAACTGGATGAACTTCTGCTCGCCGAGTTCCTTGTGCAGGCAGGCCAGCAGGTAGGCGCCCTTGGAGTAGACCAGGGCTTGCCGGTAGCCCCGTGTCTCAGGATCTCCACCCTCCATCGCCGGGTGCAGCAGGTTCGCCGTGGGGATGGTGGCAGCCTTGGTGGCCTTGCGGGCCTGCACGCCCCAGTCCTTCACGATGATTTCATAGGTAGTCTGGCCCTTATTCTTCATGGCCCGCATGGCCAAGGCCGAGGTGTACTCTGCAAAGGATTCCGTCAGCCACTGGTCCTCGAAACTCCACATCTTGAGCTGGTGGGCCCAATACTGGTGGGCCAGTTCATGGGCCACCAGCCGGTTCACCCAGCCCCCCACCGCCCCGCGGCTGGCCACCAGACGATTCAAGTCATCACCGATGGCATCAAAGGCCTCACGTGTGAGCCAGATCATGCCTGCCGGGGCCTGGCCGAATCCGAGGCTGGGCACTTCGACCAGATTGACCTCATCGAAGGGGGCACTCCCCAGGTACTGGCTGTAGAACTCCAGGACGCCGTGAGCGGTCTTCAGGAGGGGCTCTGCCCCTTGTCCGATTCCCGAATAGCCCCAGGCCCGGATGGTGCGGCCGTTCTTCACCATCTCCTTGGATTCGTACTTGCCCGCGGCGACGGAGAACCAGAGGGTCGGCTTGTCCAGGCTGGCCTCGACGATGTTGTGGGTGGCATTGGCGGAGCGGGACAGCGTCTTGGCCGAAACGATGGCCACGAAGGGCTTCTCCACGGCCACGCGGGCCTTCACCGTGTAGCTCTGCCCGGCCATTTCGGGCTCGGGGAACCAACCCTCCCCAGGCGTAAGGCGCCAGAAGTCCATGGTCAGGTCCCGGCTCAGCATGTCCCCTGCGACCTCGAAGGTGAGATGGAGGGTCTCGCCATTGGCGGCGTGCCGGCCGAGATCCACCAGCAGGAAACCCCCACGCTGGACGAAGGGAAGGTCTTGCTGGCCCTCCAGCAGCACCCGCTGAACCGCGCTCCGTAACGTCGTGACCTGGCCCAGGGATCCTGAGGAGAATTTCCGGTCCTGCATCTGGAAGGAAAGCACCTTCAGACCGGGACGGATCACCTGGATGGTCTCCACCACCTTCAGCTTCGCCTGGGTCTTGGTGGACGCCAGCAGGTCGAGGTCGATGTGGGCCAGGCGGAAATCGGGGTCCAGGGGGGCTTTCCGAGTCCAACCGAGGGGCGCGTAATCCACCGCGATCAAGTCGATGAAGGGAATGCCAAGGTCCTTGGTCAGGGGCCGCTGGATGAACAGGGATTCCACATGGCTCCGGACTGGATCATGGGTATAGACCCAGCGCTCCTTCTCCCCCACCAGTTCGCCCGTGACCACGGGCTTCGCGGGATCGTTGGCAGCCTGGTAGGCGGCAAGCTGCCCGATGGGCATGCGCATGAACAATTGCGGCACGCCCGATGTCGTGGTTTCGTCCCGGGCCCCGAAGGAGGTCCAGAGGGCCTGGAAGGCTGCACCGGGAGCCGGCAGGGTAGGCGGCGGCAAGGGTGGCAGCTCCCGCCCGATGAACCAGAGGATGGCCTCCTTGAGAGGTTCCCCCACACTCAAGCCCCCTGCCGCTTCGGTCGGGACAAGTTTGGTGTTTACCTTGAGGTTGAAGCGGAGCACTGGCTGGGTGACGGGATCCTTGGCCAGGTAGCGGAACTGGCCCGTGCCCTGCAGATAGAGACCACGCACCTTGCCTCCCACCAGCACCGGGCAGGCGATCCCCTTGCTGAGCTCGAGGTGCAGGTTGCCCATATCGATGGACAGGGCCTCGATGGCCGAGGCCTGCCCCGCCAGCACCGGCGATTGGTAGGCTGCAGCTTCAGCCAGAGTCTTGTAGCCCACCACCTCCACCGTGGCACCCGCTACCGGCGCCTGTGGGCGTGTCGGTTGACCCATCAGTGGGGCAGCTAGCACCAGGGTTGCAACCGAGAGGGCGGTGAGGTTCATGTCTCCTCCTAAGCGATAGATATGGTTGGCGACTTGGATAGCTAACATCGGGGTCCGCATCCGGGCAAGGACAATCGTTCTGGAAATAATGGTCAATCAAGGCTATGTTTAAAAAATGAAGAAAATTTTAGTGCATTGTAGTCAAGTCTGGAACATCCTATAAAAGAGGTGTTCCATGTCCCTCCTCCCCTTCACCCAGAAAGCCAACGACGCCCTGGTGGCGGCCAAGCAGAGAGCCACCCAGGATCAGCATCCCGAACTGGTGCCCCAGCACCTCTTCGGTGCCCTGCTGGCCCCGGAGGCCGGGCTGCACGCCCTGCTGGAGCATGCCGGCCAAAGCCCGGAAGGCATTCAGGGCCTGAGCGAGGCGGCCGAGGCTCTCATCACCAAGCTGCCCCGGGCCGTGGGCGGTTCGGAACCCCAGGTAGGCTCCAGCTTCCGGCACTTCTTGGACGTGGCCAGCGACACCGGGCGGGGCCTGGGTGATCGCTTCCTGGCCACGGACGCCCTGCTGCTGGCCCTCACCAACGCCCACACCGACGCCAAGAAGGTGCTGGAGCGCTTCGGCCTGGACCGGAAGACCCTGGAGGCCGCCATCCGCGAGACCCGCAAGGGTTCGAAGGTGGAAGACGAGAAGGCTGAGGAGAAGTTCGCCAGCCTGGAGAAATACGCGAAGGACTATACGGCCCTGGCCGCCGCCGGCAAGCTGGATCCCGTCATCGGCCGGGACGAGGAGATCCGCCGGGTGTTGCAGGTGCTGTCGCGACGCACCAAGAACAACCCTGTGCTCATCGGGGAACCCGGCGTGGGCAAGACCGCCATCGTCGAGGGCCTGGCTCAGCGCATCCACAAGCGGGACGTGCCCGAAAGCCTCAAGGGCCTGCGGGTCATGGGGCTGGACATGGGCGCCCTGGTGGCGGGCACCCAGTACCGGGGGCAGTTCGAGGAACGGCTGAAGGGCGTCATCCAGGAGGTGGAGAAGGCCGCGGGCGAAGTGGTCCTCTTCATCGACGAATTGCACCTGCTGGTGGGCGCCGGGGCCGTGTCGGGTGGCATGGACGCGGCCAACCTGCTGAAGCCCGCCCTGGCCCGGGGCGAGCTGCGTTGCATCGGGGCCACCACCCTCGACGAGTACCGGAAATACATCGAGAAGGACGCCGCCCTGGAACGCCGCTTCCAGCCCGTCTTTGTGGCTGAGCCCAGCGTGGCGGACACCATCTCCATCCTGCGGGGCCTGAAGGAGCGCTACGAGTTGCACCACGGCGTGCGCATCCAGGACGCCGCCCTCGTGGCGGCGGCCCAACTGAGCCACCGCTACATCGCTGACCGCTTCCTGCCGGACAAGGCGGTGGACCTCATGGACGAGGCGGCCAGCGCCGTGCGCATGCAGCTGGACAGCAGGCCCACGGAGATCGATGTCCGCGAGCGCCGCGAGATGCAGCTGCAGCTGGAGCGCCATTCCTTGACCAAGGAAAAGGACGCTGCCAGCCGTGCGCGGCTGGCCGATATCGAAAAAGAGCTGGCAGAGACCAATGAGGAACTGGGCGGGTTGCGGGCGCAATGGGAGAACGAAAAGAAAGTGATCGAGGGGGCCCGCGCCATCCAGAAGAAGCTGGATGACCTGCGCATCGAGCTGGACCAGGCCAAGGTGAAGGGCGAGTACGAGCGCGCCTCCCGCCTGGAGTACGGCGAAATCCCGGCCCTGGAGAAACAACTGGTGGCCACTTCCCCCAGGGAGAGCGCGATGCTGCGCCTGGAGGTGGGCGAGCCCGACATCGCCTCGGTGGTCAGCCGCTGGACCGGCATTCCCATGAATCGGATCCTCGAAGGCGAAGTGGAGAAGCTACTCAAGATGGAAACCCGCCTGCAGGAGCGCGTGGTGGGCCAAGATCCAGCCCTGACGGCCATCAGTGACGCCCTGCGCCGCAATCGCGCGGGCCTGGGCGATCCCAAGCGACCCATCGGCAGCTTCCTCTTCCTGGGCCCGACCGGCGTCGGCAAAACCGAGGTGGCCCGGGCCCTGGCGGAATTCCTGTTCGACGACGAGAACGCCCTGGTCCGCATCGACATGAGCGAGTTCACCCATGAAGCCGATGCCACCCGGCTCATCGGCGCCGCGCCGGGCTTTGTGGGCTATGAGGAAGGCGGCCGTCTCACCGAGGCCATCCGCCGCCGCCCCTACGCCGTGATCCTCCTGGACGAGATGGAGAAGGCCCACCCGCGCACCTTCGACATCTTCCTGCAGGTGCTGGAGGACGGCCGCCTCACGGACGGCCAGGGCCGTACTGTTGATTTCCGCAACACGGTGGTACTCATGACCACCAACCTGGGCAGCCAGGCCATCTTCGACGCCGGTGGCGATCCACTGAAGGCTGAAGCGGCCGTCCAGGACGCCCTGCATGCCCACTTCCGTCCAGAATTCCTGAACCGCCTCGACGAAGTGGTGATCTTCCGGTCCCTGAGCCAGGACGACATGAAGGCCGTGGCCCGCATCCAGCTGAAGCGAGTCGAGGCCCTGCTCCAGGCCCAACGCCTGAGCCTAGAGGTGCCCGAGGCCGCCCTGGACTGGCTGGCCGAGGAGGGCTTCGACCCCCACTACGGTGCCCGCCCCCTCAAGCGGCTCATCCAGAACGCCGTGGTGAATCCCCTGTCCCGGCTGGTGCTCCAGGGTCGGCTCAAGCCCGGCGGCCTGGCCCGGCTGCTGGTCCGCGATGGCCAGATCGTCGTAGAGGCCGAGGCGGTGCAGTAGGCGCCCTTGCCCTGCAACCGTTCGCCCTGCGCTACGCTTGGGCTCACGGGCAGGGCCTGCTCCCCCGCGAACGGACGCGCCACCGGCGCGTCCTCCCACTCGGCCGGCGCTCCGCTTGGCCTCGTGGAGCGGGTCCCGCGGCTTCGACCCCCACTAGGGTGCCCGCCCCCTCAAGCGGCTCATCCAGAACGCCGTGGTGAATCCCCTGTCCCGGCTGGTGCTCCAGGGTCGGCTTAAGCCCGGCGGCCTGGCCCGGCTGCTGGTCCGCGATGGCCAGATCGTCGTAGAGGCCGAGGCGGTGCAGTAGGCGCCCGAAACTTGCCCCCCGCCCCGTCCCGCCCGATAAGGGGGAGGTAATCGGAGCGTGCGTGCCTCTCACCCCCCCCATCTCCATCCTGATCGTGGATGACGAAGCGGATCTGCGGAACCTCCTGGTGGAGGCCCTGGAGGACCAGGGCTATGCGGCAGAGGGAGCCGAGGGCGGCACCCAGGCCCTGGCGCGGGTGCGGGAGAAGCATTTTCCCGTGATCTTCACAGACCTGAACATGCCGGGCGGGCTGTCCGGCCTGGAACTGCTCAAGGCCGTCCATGAGGAGGATCCCCGGACCATGGGCATCCTCATGACGGGGTACGCCACGACCGAATCCGCTATCCAGGCCCTGAAGCGCGGCGCCTACGACTTCATCCAGAAGCCCTTCAAGCTGGCGGAGATCGAGGCCAGCCTGGAGCGCGCCCTCGATTATTACCGCGTACTCCGCGAGAACGAGGCCTACCAGCACAACCTGGAACGCATGGTGGAGGCCCGCACCCAGGAGATCCTGGGGCTGAAGAACGACATCGAGCGGCTCTTCGAGGGCTTCGTGAACGCATCCGTGACCGCCATCGAGGCCCGGGACCCCAGCACCTCCGGGCATTCCAGCCGCGTGGCGGAGCTGACCGTGGGCCTGGCCGAGGCGGTCAACCTCACGCCCAACGGCCGCTACGGCCTGATCCAGTTCACCCCCATCCAGATCCGGGAGATCCGCTACGCCAGCCTGCTCCACGATTTCGGCAAGGTCGGCGTCCGCGAGCAGGTGCTGGTGAAGGCCAAAAAGATTGAAGGCGAGCACCTGGACAGCATCTACCAACGCCTGCATCAGCGCACACTGGAGGCCATGCGGGAAGGCATGCTGGACGCCTGGAGCAAGGGCCACGCCTACGACCACGAGGCGGTGGGGGGACTGCTCCGCCAGCAGGAGGAGGAGAGCCAGCGGCTCATGGAGCTGGTGCGGCGCAGCAACGAACCCACCGTGCTGCCCCAGGAGGTGGCCCTGGAACTGCACCTGCTGGAAGATCTCACCTATCAGCACTGGTCCGGCGACCGCCGCACGCTCATCGAGCGCCAGGACATCGACCTGCTGAAGATCACCAAGGGCAGCCTCTCGGCAAAGGAACGCGAAGAAATCCAGAGCCACGTCACCTACACCTACAAGTTTTTGCGCCAGATCCCCTGGACCAGCGAGCTGGCTGGCGTGCCCGACATCGCCTGGGCCCACCACGAGCGGCTCAACGGCAAGGGCTACCCCAGGCAGCTCCTGGAACCCGACATCCCCGTGCAGAGCAAGCTCATGGCCGTCGCGGACGTCTACGACGCTCTTACCGCTGCAGACCGGCCCTACAAAGCCGCCGTGAGCGTGGAGCGCAGCCTCGAGATTCTGGAGCAGGAGGCCAAGGTGAACCTCCTGGACACCGAGGTGCTGCGGATCTTCCTCGAGGCGAAGATCTACGAGCGCACCACGGGCCAGTTGAAGGCCGTCCCATGATCCCGGAGCTCATTCTCATCGTGGACGACGAGTTTGTCGTCCGTTCGTCGTTGCAGGAGGCCTTGAATAACCATGGCTACACGGTCGATGCGGTCGCCAGCGGCGAGGAGGCCCTCGAACGCCTGGCCGACCGGGCCTACTCGGTGCTGCTGACCGATCTCCAGCTGCCGGGTGGCATCTCGGGCCTCGAGCTCATGGCCGCCACCCGGCAACGGCATCCCGAGACGCTCTGCATCCTGGTCACGGGCTTCGCCACCGTGGATACCAGCATCGAGGCGCTGAAGCGCGGCGCCTACGACCTGGTCCAGAAGCCCTTCCGCCTGTCGGAAATCGAGGCCGTCCTGAACCGGGCCCTGGACTACGCCCGGCTGGTCCGACAGCTCGGCACCTACCGGGAGGAGTTGGAGTCACGCATCTTGAGCCGCACCCGCGACCTCCCGGAGGCCCATCGCGAGGCCGTGGCCCTCTGCGATTCCAGCCTCCAGGGCCTCGATGCGCCCTCCCTTGGTGAAGCCCTCGCGCCCCTGCTGGATCGGCTGGTGACCCGCTGGGCTCCGGCTGGCGTGGGCTGCTATCGGCACGACCAGAACGCCCAGTGCTGTCTGGTGGCCAGGCGGGGCCTCCGCCCCCTTCCGGCCCTCCTCGATCGCCCCCAGCCAGGCCCCCGGGGCGCACCGGGCCTGGGTTATCCCGATGAACGACTGGTGCCCCTGGGCAACACCGGCTGGCTATACCTCGGATTCGAAGATCGCTCCGCCTTCAGTGATGCTGATCTGGGTTTCCTGCTCCTAGCCAGACATCTGGAGGTAATTCTAAGGCTAAAGTGAGGATATGAGCCACGCCCATGCACTGCTCTGGACTGGATTCCGCGGCCTCGACCCGGGGGATGTGGACCTGCCCTTCCAGCCCGGGGGCGTCATCCTCTTCGCCCGCAACTTGGATTCCGATCCCGCCCTGGGACCGGCCCGTTGCCGCGCCCTGGTTGATGGCCTGCAGGCCCGTTTCGGGAAGGAACTGCCCTTGGCTGTGGCCCTGGACCAGGAGGGTGGCCCCGTGAGCCGCCTGCGCCCCTGGGTCGGAGACACACCACCCCTGCGCCGGATCTGGACCCAGGGTGGTGCCGCGGCTTGTGCCCGCTGGGGCCGGCTCTGGGGCGAGGGGTTGCACCTGCTGGGCTTCAACGTGGATTTCGCCCCCGTGACGGATCTGTGGGACGGGCACCCGAAGGCCGGCATCGGGGACCGGGCCGCCAGCCCTGACCCGCTGGAGGCCGCCACTGCCGCCGGGGCTTTCCTGCACGGATTGGAGAGCACCGGCGTCCGCGGCTGCCTGAAGCATTTCCCCGGGCTGGGCGGCACCAGCCTCGATAGCCATCTGGGTCTGCCCGAACTGGCGGACGCCGACCAGGTGGCCCAGAACGCCTCGGCTTTCCGGGCCCTGGCCCAGCCGGACCGGCTGGTGATGGTGGCCCATCTGCGCACCCCCGCCTCGGCGCCCCTGCCCGCCAGCCTGCACCGCGGCTCCGTGGCGGAGAATCCCTGGGGCATCCAGGGGCGCTTCCTCCCCGATGATCTGGAGATGGGCGGTTGCGCGGACTGGAGTTGGGACGACCGGGTGCGGCTCGCCCTGGAGGCCGGTCACCAGTGGTTGCTGGTCTGCCAGACTCCGGGCGGGTGGAACGCCTGCTCGGAGGCGGTCGGGCGGATGCCGGCGACGCTCACCGCTCCGGCCCTGGCAGCCGCGCAGGCCCTTCGGCGCCACCTGCCCCCGGTGCCCTCCTTCGATTTCACCACCTGGCAAGGCTGGGTAACGAAGCTGCAGAACGCTTCGCAGGAGTACCGCTGATGGCTGGCCGCATTCTCATCGTCGACGACAACGCCCTGATCCGCAGCGAGATCAAGGCGGTCCTCATGAAGGACGGCAGCTTCTCGCACTTCATGGAGGCCTCGGACGGCCTCACCGCCTTCAAGACCATCATGGAGACCCCGCCGGACCTGGTGCTCTGCGACCTCGTCATGCCGGGTTTCGACGGACTGAAGTTCCTGGGTCTCAAGGCGAGCCGCACAGAGCTGGAACAGATCCCGGTCATCATCCTCACTGCGGAGGATGATCTGGACCGCAAGGCCGAGATCCTTGAGCGCGGCGCCCAGGACTACGTCACCAAGCCCTTCCACGAGAAAGAATTGCTGGCCCGGGTGCGCATCCATATCAAGCTGAAACTGCTTCAGGACGAGCTGCGGGAGAAGAACGCACTGCTGGAGACCCTCTCGGTCACTGACGTGCTCACGGGCCTGGCCAATCGGCGGCGGCTCATGACGCGCCTGGACGAAGAGGTGGCCCGGGCCCGCCGGTACAAGACGCCCCTCTCCGTGGTGATGATCGACATCGATCACTTCAAGGAGGTGAACGACGTCCACGGCCACGCCATGGGCGACGAGGTGCTGCGCAATATCGGCGCCATGCTCAAGGCCGGGGTGCGGACCACCGATCTGGCCGCCCGCTACGGGGGTGAAGAACTGACCCTGGTGCTGCCCCACACAGACCTTCCGGCCGCCGTGCTGGTGGCCGAGAACCTCCGTGAAAAATTCGCCAGCATGGAGCATCACCTGGACAGCGCCTCCCTGAAGAAGACCGTCAGCATGGGCGTCGCCGCCCGCGACGGCCAGGGGGAAGTCCCCTCCGCCGAGGACCTGTTGAAGTACGCCGACGAGGCCCTCTACCGCGCGAAGCAGGGGGGGCGGAACCGGGTGGAGGTGGCGGGGTAGCTAATTGGCCGCGGCCTTCAACGCCGCCACCTTGGCTCGGACCTCCGGCCCTCGGGGCTGCGCCCCCGCCGCGGTCTTCGCCCGCGCGGCCCTATCCTCCCTCCGCTTCGCTGCGGTCGGATGGTATCTGTCCTGAAAGGCGCGAGGCTCAGCGGGCCGCGGCCCGCAGAGCCTCGACCTTATCCGTCCTCTCCCAGCTGAACTCGGGGCGGCCGAAGTGGCCGTAGGCCGACGTGGCGCGGTAGATGGGCTTGCGCAGGTCCAGGGTCTCGATCATGGCCTTGGGCGTGCAGCTGAAGACTGAACGCACGGCGCGGACAATGACTTCGTCCGACACCTGGCCGGTGCCGAAAGTATCTACAGCGATGGAGACTGGCTCGGCCACGCCGATGGCATAGGCCAGCTGGATCTCGCAGCGGTCAGCCAGGCCGGCGGCGACGATGTTCTTGGCGATGTAGCGGCCCATGTAGGCCGCGCTGCGGTCCACCTTGCTGGGATCCTTGCCGGAGAAGGCGCCGCCGCCGTGGTGGCCGGTGCCGCCGTAGGTATCCACGATGATCTTGCGCCCAGTGAGGCCCGTGTCGCCCATGGGCCCACCCACCACGAAGCGCCCAGTGGGATTCACGTGATAGATGGTCTGGGCATCCAGCAACTCCGCGGGCAGGGAGGCCTGGATCACGTCCTTGAGGATGCTGTCGCGGATGGTGTTCTGAGTGACGTGCTCATCGTGCTGGGTCGAAATGACCACGGTGTGGATGCGCTTGACCTTGCCGTCCTCGAACTCGACGGTGACCTGGGACTTGCCGTCAGGACGCAGCCACGGCAGTTGGCCATTCTTGCGGACCTCGGCCAGTTTCCGGGTGAGCAGGTGACTGAAGTGGATGGGAGCCGGCATCAATTCTGGCGTGTCACTGCACGCGTAGCCGAACATGAGGCCCTGGTCGCCGGCGCCACCGGTGTCGACGCCCATGGCGATGTCGGGGCTCTGCTGGTCGATGGTGACCATGACCGCGCAGGTGGCGTAGTCGAAGCCCTTGATGTGGTGGTCGTAGCCGATGTCCTTCACCACGTCGCGCACCAGGGCGGCGACGGGAATGTAGGTTTCGGTGGTGATCTCGCCGGCCACCAGCACCAGGCCCGTGGTCAGCAGGGTCTCGCAGGCCACGCGGCTGCGGGGATCATCCTTCAGGGCGGCATCCAGTACCGCATCGGAAATCTGATCCGCCATCTTGTCGGGGTGGCCTTCGGTGACGCATTCGGATGTGAACAGGTGACGCCCCTGGGCCGTCATGCCGGACTCCTTCGCAACACCCCCAAACAGCCGTCCAGAGGAAACAATGAGTATATCCACCCCTGTTCAGGCTTACACCTTTTGGATGAGGCGGGAAACCTTGCCTTCCCCTAGGCTGAAGGACTAAGGTGAAGCGTTCCCCTTTTCCGTTGCACCACCTACCGCCCCCCGTGGAGGAACCCATGAATCCATTCCGCCGATCGACGCTCGCCCTGGCATTGATGGCTGCGTCCCTCCTGATGGTCTCCACCGCCTGCAAGCGGGAGGACCCCCAGATCCGCGAGTTGACCCAGAAGGCCGCCGAGGCTGACAAGGCCAGCCAGCAGATCAACCAGGCCGGCAGTGATCAGCAGAAGAAGCTGGCCCAGGCCGGCGTCAACGACGTCAAGCCCAATGCCGAAACCCTCCAGCTCACGGACGATCAGAAAAAAGCCCTGGAAGAGCGCATCAAGAACGAGAAGAACAGTTCGTATCAGGCCCTGCTCCAGGAAGTGCTGGACAAGGACAAGGAGATCAAGGAGCTCAACACCAAGCTGGCCAAGCTCAAGGCCGACCTGCCCAAGCCCGACCTGGCCCGGCCCAATGACAGTCACTACGGCATGGCCATGCGCTTCCTCAAGAAGAAGGGCGTGTCCGATGCCGAGGCCAAGCGACTGGTGAGCCGCGTGGCCATCCTGGAAAAGTTGGCCCCGGGCTTCGAGGTCTATCACTTCTACGCCAATGGCACCTATGGCACTTGGGTTTCCCAGGGCAAGGCCAAGATGACTCCCAACGACCTGATGCGCCAGGAGCGCGAGAAGGTCGAAGGCGAGCGCGACGAGGCCGTGGCCCAGAACGACAAGCTGCAGGAAGAGGTCTCCAGCCTCGAGGACAAGAAGAAGAAGATCGAGGAGGAGATCACCGGCCTGCGCTCCGAGCGCACCAACCTCATCGAGGAACGCGCCAAGCTGCAGTCCGACAATGCCGCCCAGGTGTCCAAGCTGAACTCCCTGCACTACGTGGTCGGCACCCGCGACAAGCTGAAGGCCGATGGCATCATCGAGATCCCGGTCTTCGCCAAGGACCGCGCCGGCAAGAACTGGCGCGACGAAGTGTTCACCCAGAGCCTCGACCTCCGCTCGGCCAAGACCATCACCATCAAGGCCGCCGACCTGGGCCTGAAGAAGATTGGCAAGGTCAGCGTGGTGCCCGGTTCCTATCTGAAGGATGAGCACTACAAACTCACCATCAGCGAGGACAAGTTGACCGCCACCATTGAGCTCATCACCGTGAGTCGCTTTAAGAACGACAAGGTCGTCTTTGCAGTGGCTGAATAGCGCGCCAGTGCTCAAGGAGGGGCCCCAACCGGGGCCCCTCCTTTTTTGTGGAAATTCGTCTTCAGGCCGCCTATCGTCTGAAGACCCATCCTGGATTTCCTCTAACCACACCCATGAGGTGAAGCAATGCGCGTAACCCTGTACAAGGCGCTTCTTGGCCTGCCCCTGCTGGCCCTGCTGGGCTGCAACGGCGGTGGCGACTCCAAGGCCCCCATGATCGTCACCGGCACCGGTTCCACCCCCAGCGCGACCGTTGCCGTCTTCGACCCGGCGAACGGCGCCGTTCCCCTGCCGAACGTGCTGGTAACGGCGTCGATTCCCGGCCCCAACCCCACCTACACGGCCACCCACACGCCCGTGGCGGGGACCTTGAACATCTCCCCCGGGTACCCCCTCACGCCGGACCAGGCGCTGGCCTACGTGAACCTCAAGGAGATGGGCAACACGCAGGCCGTATCCGGCGTGAACGCCCCCATCTACCTCGGCTTCACCTCTGATGTGGACGCCACGACGGTGAACGGCGCGAACATCAAGGTCTTCCAGGTCGTTCCGGATGTGCCTGCGAATCCGTCCAGCACCGAGAACAACCCCGTTACCTTCGTGGACATCTCCAGTCTGTTCACCTATTCCTCCTTCGCCCTGCTGCCAGCCGGCTCCGGCACGGGCGTCTACGCCATGCCGAAGCTGCCCCTGCTACCCGGCGCCCGGTACCTTTACGTGGTCACCAACCGGGTACTGGACCTGGGCGGCAAACCGGTCTCCCCCTCGCCCTTCTTCGATGCCCTGAAGTCCACGACTCCGCTGGTCGGAGCCTTCGCCGCGCTGGAGCCCATCCGGGCCGACGCCATGGTCACCGGGAGCCCCGCGAACATCCAGCTCCGGGGCTACGCCAAGATCATGAACGACCTCATCGCCGCCTCCGCCACCACCACGGTCACCAAACGCAGCGACATCGCCGTCATGGGCCGCTTCATCACCACCGGCGCCGGCTACATCCCGGCAGACCCCATCGGCACGCCGGCCTCCCGGATGCCCGTGGAAACAGCCCTCTGGGCCTACGCGAACAACGCCAACCTGAGTGCCACCGCCCTCAAGGCGGACTTCAGCACCGCCGAAAGCCGGGCCTGGGTCAATGGTGTCGCCAACTTCCAGCTCATGGGCACCTCGGCCATTCCTTCGGGCGCCGGCTCTGTCTCCGCGATTTTCGGGGCCATTCCCAACGCGGCCGTGGGCTACGTGGGCGCCGGCACCTTTGAAAGCGCCGATTTCCAGCTGGACCCCTACACCGTGAATGCCAATCTCGCCAACGCCGGCGGCAACCTCGATGCCGTCGCGGGCCTGGTCTACAACCCTGGCACCAGCACGGTGCCGGGCACGGGCGTCACGCAGGCCTTCCGCAATGGCACAGGCGTGCTGCGCGGGTTCTACCACCGCACCCGCACGGTGCCCTTCATCATCGTCGCCCCCATCACGGCCGCTCCCACAGGCGGCTACCCCGTGGCCATCTTCATGCACGGCATCGGGGGCAGCAAGGAGCAGGCTCTGGGCCTCGCCAACACACTCTGCGCCGCGGGCTACGCGGTCATCGCCATTGATCAGGCCGTCCACGGTCTGCCCGCTGGCGTGGCAGGCAGCCTGACCGCCCCGGGCTACGCCGGCCCTGGCATGGGCAATGGCCGTCCCGCGGCCGAGTGGGCCAGCAACTTCTTCATGCTGCCCTCCATCCTCACCGCCCGCACCAACGTGCAGACCAGCGCCTTCAACCTCTGGCGCCTGGAGCGCATCCTCAAGCAGCCTGCGGGTGATCCCGCCAGCCTCCAGGCGGCCATGGTCACCGCCGGCAAGACCGTGAGTGCGGCCGGTGCCACCCAGTACGTGGGCCAGAGCCTGGGCAGCATCGTCGGTGCCTACTTCCTGGCCGGCAATAGCAGCCAGACCGGTGGCACCAACATGAAGGGCCTCCTCAGCGTGCCCGGCGCCCGCATCGGATTCATCCTCAAAGACAGCCCCTCCTTCGCCGCCACCGTCAATGCGGGTCTCCTCGCGGCGGGCGTGCCCACGGGCAGCGGCGCCTACTACCAGTTGTTCGCCCTGGCCCAGGCCGTGGCCGATCCCATCGACCCCGCCACCATGGGCACGCCGCTCTCCGGCGCGCCCACCGGGCGCTTCACGAACCGCCTGCTGGTGCAGGAGGCTATCGGCGACACCGTCATTCCCAATGCCAACGGCCAATACTTCGTCAACGCCTTCGCGGGTCGTCAGGGCCAGTTGGGGGCCGACACCAGTGGCGGCTTCACCCAGATCCTCCGCAACCTCCAAGTCGCCCCGGCCGTGCCCTACGTCTATGGCGCCACCCTGGCCGCCTTCAAGACTCCCGTGGCCGCCGCCACTGCCGCGGGCAGTGGTAATCCCATCCAGGGCGTGATGCAGTACGGCACGCCGGGCACCCCCGCCGCCCACGGACTCCTCCTGCAGGACGTCACCACCCCGGTGAATGTCGCTGCCGCTCAGCGTCAGATGGCCATTTGGGTCGCGGCCGGAGTCGTGGCCGATGGCGCCGCAGCCACCAACGGTTATCCCAGCATCCAGATCACCAAGCTGCTTTCCATGCAGCTCCCGACCCTCTACGGGCCCGAGAGCCTGACGATCCACCACCCGCTAGTCTCCAAGGAATAGCCTGAAGTCAGACCCACAGCGCCGCCCAGCTGGGCGGCGCTGTCGCGTTCAGGGTCAGCTCGCCAGCTCCGGAAAGGCCATCAGCAGCTGCCGGCGGGCCTCCAGGAGGTCGGGCACGGCAGAATCCCGGCGCCGGAGGAAGCCCCGGATGGCCTGCAGATCCTCGCCCACCCGTTCGAGCATGGGCAGGGCCAGGATGAGCAGCAGCAGGGCCCCCAGGGGCACCAGCGCCCAGGGCCAGCCCCCGCAGCCACCGGCCAATCCCGCCAACAGGGCCGCCCAGAGGGGATGGAGCAGGACTCCGCCCAGCAGCTTGAGCGTGGCCGTCAGATCCCCTTCCATGGCGAAGCGCCGGGCGGCCCAGTCCACCAGCAGAAAGGACGGCGCAAAGAGCAGCGCCGCCGGCAGCAGCAGGAGCGCCAGACCCAGGCGCAGGGTCGCGCCTGGCAACCAGCGGCCCACCTCGGCCAGCGGATAGGGATGGCCCACCTGGTCGGGCCGCAGGCCCTTGCTCCGAAGCCAGGCCTGGGCCTCCTGGACGCGGTCTTCCAGGCGGGTGAAGTCCGCTTCGGGCAGCGCGGCCAGAGGGGGCAGCAGGGCCTGGACTCGCACCTGGAGGGCGGCCAGGTCCACCCGGCTGCCGGGCGCCTCCGCCAGCAGCCAGGCCACCTCCTGCGCCAGCGCGAGGCGGCGCGCGTCCGCGTCATGCAGCGTCAGCGGCTTGAGCGCGGCGCGGATCCGAGCAGTCAGCTCGAGCACGGCCCCGGGCTCCGGCCCACCCAGATCCGCAAACGGGATCGGCGCACCCAGCTTCAGCAGGACACTGTGCCGGAACGTGGCGCGGTCGCCGTAGACCAGGCCGGCGGGGATGATGGCCAGGGGCACGGGACTGGACAGGGCGATGCGGGCCGCGCCGGTCTTGAGGGGGGCCAGGTCCGCGCCGCTGTGGCTCACGCCCTCGGGGAACATGGCCACCGAGCCGCCCCGGCCCAGCACCTCGTGGACCTTGTGGAAGCTCTGCTGGATGGACTCGGGCGTGGCCCCGCCATCCTTGGGCCGCGTGACCGGGATGGCCCGGAAGGCCGCCAGGAAGGGGCGCAGGGGCGCCAGTTTCCAGAGGGTCGCCTTGGCCAGCCAGCCAGCCCGACGGTCCAGCAGCGCTGCCGCGGCGAGGGGATCCAGCAGGCCGTTCGGATGGTTCAGCAGGATCAGGCAGGGCCCCGGGGGCAGCTCCGGCCCCTCGCGCCGCCTGGCCCGAAACCAGAGCCGGCCGAGCAGCAGCGCGGTGCGGCTGGCGGTCATCTCACACCCTCTCGGGCCGGTGCCGGGCCCACCAGAGTGCCACGCCGCTGAGCACAATGGCGGGCACCACGAGCTGCATGGCTTGGCCCAGGGCATCCCCCTTCAGGGTCCCAGAGGCATGAAGCAGATCAGCCTTCCAGCCCACCAAGGTCGGGCTGATCGCATCCCCCATGAGATGGATGAGGAACACGTTCACGCCAATCCCGGTGGCCCGGACGCTGGCGGGCAGGCAACTCACGGTCAGCGCATTGACGGGGCTCGTGTTCACGAAGAGCAGCAGCATGCCCATGAAGAACAGGACATAGACCATGGGCAAGCTTTGCGCCCCGAGAGCCCAGGCCACCACCGGGGCCGAGCCCAGCAGGGTCAGCCCGGATAGCCAGACGCCCGCGTCTGGCCACCTGCCCTGCCAGCGGTCCGTCAACCAGCCGCCGAGCAAGGTACCCACGATGCCCGTCACCGCCGCCAGGACACCAAAGACCAGCCCCGCCTGCCCCGTGCTGACGGCGAACCGGCGCTGGAGCAGGGTGGGTCCCCAGGTGCTGAGGCCGCCCATGGCGAAGGTATAGGCCACGTAGCTGAGGGTGCAGGCCAGCCAGATGCGGTTGGTGAACACGTGCTTCACGCGGGTCAGGTAGGGCTGGCCCGCCTCCAGGTCCGGCGAGGCATCCATGGCTCCCCGCTCGGGATCGGGCTGGAAAGCCATCCACAGGGCCAGGGCCAGGCCGGGCAGCCCCGCCACCAGGAATGAGGCCCGCCAGCCCCAGGCCCCGGCCACCAGCCCACCGAGACCGTAGCCAATGGCGCTCCCCAGGGGAATCGCGAGGTAGAACCAAGTGAATTTCCTGGCGCGCTCCGCCTCGGGGAACCCATCCGCCAGCATGGCCGGTCCCAGCGTGGCATAAGCGGCCTCGCCGATGCCCACCAGGGAACGCGTGAAGAGCAACGCCGGATAGCTGTGCACGAAGGCCGCGCCCATCGTCGCCAGACTCCAGAGGATGACCCCTCCGGCCACCAGGCGCGGACGGTGGAGTTTGTCGGCCAGGTAGCCGAACAGGGGCGCCGCGCACATGTAGACCACCAGGAAGACGAAGGTGAGCCTTCCCAACTGCGCGTCCGAGAGGTGAAGCTCCCGCCCCAACGGCTCCAGGATCGCCGCCACGACGTACCGGTCCAGGTAGTTCACCAGGTTGATCCCGGTGAGCAGCAGGAGCAGCCGTCGGGTGGCGGTCACGGTTGGACGTTCGTCGGTGGTCGACGGAGACCGGGTCTACTTCTTGGGTGCGGCGGGCTTGGCGGGCGCGGGCTTGGCGGGCGCGGGCTTGGCGGGGGCCGGCTTCGGGGTGGCGGCGGCGGCACCAGGCTCCGTGGCGTCCAGGCGCTTGGCCACTTCCGCCGTGAAGCCCTTCATCCATTCCGGCTCCGCCCAGGAGATGAGCTGCATGGCCTGATCGGAGAAGACCATCTGCAGCTTCAGTTCCTTGGCCAGCTGATCGACCACGGGAGCGGCGATCTTGGAAATGGCCTCGCCGACCCGCTTCTCGACGCGCTGGTACTCCTGCTGGCTATCTTCCTGCAATTTCTTGCCCTCGAATTCCGCATCGCGGAACTTCTTGGCCAGGGCTTCCTTCTTATCCGGATCGAGGCTGGGCGAATTCAGCTGCTGCTGGAGCGTTTGCAGTTCCTGACCTTTGGCCTGGAGCTTCTCCTGGAGGCCCTTGCCCGTGATCTCCAGCTCGGAGAAGATCGCGCCGGCCTTTTTGGACGAGCGCACCAGCTGATTGATGCTGAAGAAGGCGAACCGGGGCGGGGGGGCCTCCTGGGCAACCGCCGGAACAGACAGGGCAGCGGACAGGCAGAGGGCAGCCAAGGACGGGGCGAGCAGGCGCATGGGTGACTCCAGAACGAAACGGCTATTGTAGCGAATTGACAGGGGTTTCCCCACACATTTAGAAGGTCGTGCCGATGGAGAACTGGAAGTCGGTCTTCGATTCTGTATCGAAGGGATACGGATTGATCTTCCTGGACCAGATCAGGCGCAGGGGGGCGGGGCTGATGGGCAGGAAGAACCGGAACTCGATGCCCGCGGAGCGCACCAGGCTGGGGTTCGTGTAGGAGTAGCTGGCGTTGTTGACATCCAGGGCGGTCACCTGGTTGCGGCTGAAGACCTTGACGCCGGGGCCCCAGGCATTGCCGGCATCGTGGAAGAACACCAGCCGGAACTGCTCGGCGATCTTGAACTGATACTCGAGGTTGGCGATGAACTGCTTGTTGCCGCCCACCACCACAGCGCGGCCGCTGTTATCGAGGAGCACCGAACCCACCTGGCCGAAGCGGTAGCCGCGGATGCTGTTCTCGCCACCAGGACGGTAGAGGTCATAGAGCGGCAAATCCTCGCTGCTCAGGTTCTGTAGGTAGCCGTAGCTGAGGTTCATGGCGAAGATGTGCCGCTCGGCGAAGTTGGCGAACTTGGCGAAATCCCAGGTCGCGCGCATGAAGGGCTTGTCACCGCCGAACTGCCAGCCCCCGTATTCCAGGCCGAAGGACACGCGAGTGCCCGCGGTGGGCTTGAACTGGTGGTTCACCGTGCTGTAGGCGAGGCTCTGGCTGAACGAAGAGCTGAGCTGGTTGTTGAGATCGCGGAAGTAGTAGTTCTGGCCGCCCACGATGCTGATGAGACGGAAGCTGTACCCCGTGGAGTAGGTGGTGAAGAAGGCCCAGGGCTTGTCGGGGAACCAGTTGCTGAGGCGCGCGCCCACCGAGAGGCCCAGGCTGCGGGTGAACTGTTTGTAGGCATTCTGGATGCCCACCCGGGAAGCATCGTAGTCGGCGGAACCGTTGGACACCGAGGTGGAGAACGAGTAGGGCAGGTCGAAGACGAAGGGCTCCGTGAAGCCGATGGTGGCGCTCTTGGAGTACTTGCCGCCGTTGTAGCTCAGGGACAGGGTCTCGCCGCCGCCGCCCAGATTCCGGGTGGAGAAGCTCACGCCGATCGAGAATCCGAACAGGGAGCCGTAGCCACCTTGGAAGAGCACCTCGTTGACGCCCGATTCCTCCCCGCGGATGACGATGTCCACCTGGTTCTTGTCGGGCACCAGGTCGACCTTCGGCTCGGAACTCTTCACGTCGAAGAAGCTCAGCTGGCTGATGCTCAGCAGCGAATCCTTGAACCGGTCCGTCTGGAATGGATCACCCTCGCGCATGAGCATGCTGCGGCGCAGGACCTTGTCCTTGGTGAGGAGGTTGCCCTCGAACTCGATCTTGCGGACCGTGTAGGGTTCGCCCTCGTCGAGCTTCAGCAGGGTATCCACCTTCTTGACACCGGCCTCCTCGCGGATGGTGAACTTCTTCTCCGCCCTGAACATGATGTAGGCCTGGTTGCTGTAGGACTCCTTCATCTTCTCCACGGTCTGGTTCACCGCGTCCAGATCGAAGGGAACGGGCTTGTCCGTGGCCTTGGGCGCATCCAGTGAGGGCTTGATGTTGAAGAACTTCTTCAGGAAGGATTTGTTGTCCCGCTTTACTTCCGCGTACTTCTCGAGATAGTCCCGGTCCCGGAACAGCTTGCCGCCTTCGGTCTGGAAGGTGCCCTCGAAGAAGCGCTCGCCCTCCAGGATGGGAATAGTCAGGGTGGCCCGCAGGTCGTACTTGGGCGACCGGGCCTCCTTCACCAGCTTTTCGTTCTTCTTCTTCTGCTTGGCCGTGGTGCGGTCCTCGACTTCGAGAATGGGCTTGCCCACGAAGACGTCCTTGTAGCCCATCTTCCAATAGGCCTTCTTCACATTCTCGAGGTCTTCCTGGAGGTTCTTCTCCACCAGCAGGTCATGGGTGGTGAGCCAGCTGAACATCCAGTGCTGGCGGGTCTTCTCCATGGCCGAGCGCAGCTTGGCGCTGGTGAAGACCTGGTTGCCCTTGAAGACCACCTTGTAGATCTTGGCCTTGCCGCCCTCCTTGATCTCGAAGACCAGGCGCGCCACGCCACCGGCCATGGGCTCCAGCGTGACGTCCACCACAGGGTTCCGGAAGCCCTTCTCGCCCGCCTGGTCCACGATCAGGTCCTTGATCTTGCGGGCGGCTTCGGGATCGTAGACGGTGTCGGGGTTGATGGTGAGCTTCTTCTCCTTGACCTTGTCCTTGATGTTGGTGAGGCCCACCTCGGTGCCGCCGCGGAAGTCGACCTCCTTGATCAGGGGACGTTCCTTGATGCGGATCACCACCTTCTTGCCGCCGGTGGCATCCTCCAACTCCAGCTTCACATCGTCGAAGGAACCGCTGGCCCAAAGCTTCTCCAGCACAGCGCTGAAGTCCACGGTGTGGAGATCATCCCCGACCTTCAGGCCGGACTTGAAGATCACCGTTTCCGGCGTCTGCTTCACAGCGCCGATCACTTCGATGGCCACGATGGGCTCGATGTCCTGGGCCGCGATGGGCAGGGCGATGCCCGCCACCAGGGCAAAGGGCATGCACCGAGAACGGACTCGGCTCCAGGCGCTGTACTGATACGTCATTCAGGCACTCCGACCAGATGGGTTTCCTGGCCAGTGGCCACGTCTCCGGAATCAGACAGGGTGGGAATGAGTTTCTCGTCCACCAGATCAAAGTTCACGGCGCCGGAGAGCACCATGTCCTGGCCCACCATCAGCTCGGCGAGAGGATCCTCGACCTGCTTCTGAATGGCGCGCCGCAGGGGCCGGGCGCCATAGGCCCGGTCGCGCATCGTGGTCTTCACCAGCCAGTCGCAGGCAGCGTCCGTGAGGGTCACGGTCAGCTTGTGCTTCAGCAGGGTGACGTTGAGATCCTCCACCAGCAGGCGGACGATCTTGCGCAGTTCGTCGTCGCCCAGGCGGTTGAACACCACGATCTCGTCGATGCGGTTCAGGAACTCGGGCGGGAAGGAGCGCTTGAGCACCTTCATGGCGTCGCCGGCCTTGGCGTCGGGACGGCCGTCCTGCTCGACGAAGCCGAGGTTCTTCTCCGACAACAGCTCCCGGCTGCCCACATTGGACGTCATGATGATGATGGTGTTCTTGAAGTCCACCAGGTTCCCGAAGGCGTCCGAGGCTTGTCCGTCGTCAAAGATCGATAGCAGAATGTTTATGAGATCGGGGTGGGCCTTCTCGATTTCATCGAAGAGCAGCACGCAATAGGGGTTGCGGCGAATGCGATCGGTGAGCAGGCCGCCCTCTTCGTAGCCCACGTAGCCCGGAGGGGCCCCGAGCAGCTTGGAGACTTCGTGCTTTTCCATGTACTCGGACATGTCGAAGCGGATCATCTTCTTCACGTCCCCGAAGAGCAGGGCCGCCAGCGTCTTCGCCAGCTCGGTCTTGCCCACGCCCGTGGGGCCCAGGAAGAGGAAGGAGCCCATGGGCCGGTTGGGGTTCTTGAGGCCCGTGCGGGCCCGGCGCACGGCGCGGACCACGGCGCTCACGGCCTCGGGCTGGCCGATGACCCGCTCGTTGAGCTTGGGCTCCATGTTCACCATGTTGGCCTTGTCGTCGCCCTTGAGGGCCTTCACGGGGATGCCGGTCCAGCTGGCCACCACATCCTCGATGTCCGATTCGGTGACCTCGGGGAAGCGGGCGTAGTCCTCTTCGGTGAGCTCGGTGCGATCCTTCTGGATCTCGTCCCGGAGCTGCAGCTCCTTCTGCCGGAGCAGCACCGCCTTCTCGAAGTCGCGGCTGAGGACGGCCTCGTTCATCTCGTTGATGACGCGGTGCAGTTCCTCCTCGTGGCTGTTGCCCTCGGGGGTGACGCCGCCCGGGCCTACCCGCAGCTTCACGCGGGCGCCGGCCTCGTCCAGCAGGTCGATGGCCTTGTCGGGCAGGAAACGGTCGGTTATGTAGCGGTTGGACAGGTAGACCGAGGCTTCCATGGTCTTCGCCGTGTAGCGGACCCGGTGGAACAGCTCGTAGCGGGCGCGGATGCCCTCGATGATGCGGAGGCTCTCGATCTCGTCGGGCGGATTCACCGTC
>JBBRZL010000022.1:0-29957 GCA_038236735.1 Holophagales bacterium
CTCCGGAGGACTGGTGCCGAGAGAAGGATTCGAACCTCCGTAACGCGTTGCGTGGCAGATTTACAGTCTGCTGCCATTAACCACTCGGCCATCTCGGCATGCTTGTCCGGCGCCCCTCCCGGGGCTTGTCAATCCTTCCCGGAAACCCGGGAAGGCACCCTGTGGGAACCCCTGTCGGAGTTCCGTGTCAGGGGCACTGCGAGGCAGGGCTTTCCTAACAGGGAACTCGAAAGGTATCACGGCAACGGCAAGGCCTCAAGGGGAAACTTCCGAAGAGGGGAACGGGCTCACGACGCCGCATTGCCACGCCGCGCGAGCACGCGGAATAGCGTCACCGCCGTCGCCGCGGACACGTTCAGGCTGTCGATGCCGCCGGGCATGGGAATGTGCAGTAGCCCGTCGCAGCGTTCGCGGATCTTCTGGTGCAACCCCTCGCCCTCGGCGCCCATCACCAGCACCACCCCCCGTTCGAAGGCTTCCTCCAGATAGTCGCGGCTGCCTGTCCCGGCCGCCAGGCCGTAGATCCAGGCTCCAGCCTCCTTCAGGTCATCCAGGGCGCGCCCCAGGTTCACGACCCGGCACACGGGCACGCGGCCCGCTGTGCCCGCGCTGGCGCGAATGACGGTCTCGTTCACCATGGCGGAGCGGCGCTCGGGCAGCACGATGCCGTCCACCGCGGCGCCGGCGGCGGAGCGCAGGATGGCGCCCAGGTTGTGGGGGTCAGTGATGCCGTCCAGAGCCAGCACCAGGGCGGCGTCACCCTTCTCCCGAACGGTGGCCGCCAGGTCTTCAAAGGCCGCATAGATGAAGGGGCCGCCCTCGCCCAGCACTCCCTGGTGTCGCAGCCCCTGGCTGCGGCGGTCCAGGCTTTCCATGGGCTCGCGGTGGACCACCACGTCCGCAGCGTGGGCGCTGGCGAGCAGTTTCGCCACCCGCCCGAAGGCCGCGGGCGCGACCCAGAGCGCATGCAATTCCCCCCTCGCCAGGGCCTCTTCGCAGGCGTGGGGACCGGGATACAGCATGGCTAGAAGGCCTTCTTGAAGCCGATGGCCATGAGGTGGCCCATGCCCTCCATGCGGACGCGGTTGTAGGGGGTGGCCAGGAAGCCCTTGGCATCCCAGTCGCCAGTCAGTCGCCGCGTGTCCTGGTCTTCGCTCTGTCGGTACTGGTAGCCCAGGCTCAACTCTCCGCCCCAGACCTTGTAACCGGCGCCGAGGGAAAAGGCGGCCGTGCGGGCACCACCCAGCAGGGGTTCCGTCGCGTTCGCATCGACGCTGCGCTGTTCGAAGGTCAGGCCGCCCCGCAGGGTCCAGAACTTCCCGAGTTCCAGTTCCGAAGAGGCGCTGAGGGCAAAGTGGCTTCGGCCACGGGGCAGCTCCTGCGGGGCCGATACGGGGCCCGACGGCGTCTGCACCGAGGCGAAAGTGGGAACCTGCAGGTTGGCTGAGAACCAGCGGAGGTCGGCCTCCCAGGTCATCATGGGCATGAGGCGGTGGCGCACGCCGAGCGTGGTCTGGGAGGGCAATGCCAAGGAGGATCCGCCGGCCGCGACCTGACTTGAAGCCAGCAGCGTCGCGGCTCTGGGTCCAATGCCAATGGGCGGCGGCGTCTGGCCGAAGTTGTCGAAATAGCCCAGGTTCGTGTCCCGGAAAGCGGCCTTCAGGTCGAGATCGCCTTTCAGGCCCGACTGGTGGGCGAAGCCGAAGGTCCACCGGGGATTGAGGGCCCAGCGGGCGCCCAGCGAGTAGCTGGGAACCACCTTGTTCCCGCTCTGGCCAGCCCGCTGCTCCACCATGCCTTCCACGAGATTCCCGGCGGAAACCGGCAGGGTGGGGCTGTTGGGCACGTTCAGGCGCAGGACGCTGGTGGACTCAAAGCCGAGCCGGGCCACGCCGAGACCAATCCCCACGGATAAATTGGGGGAAAGAGCCCAGGCCGCCTGTCCCTCTAATCGATGGGTGGAGATGTCGATGCCATCGCCGAGAAAGCGGCTGGGGGCATTGTCCAGGAGCTTGGCGTGGCGCTGGTAGGGCTCGTCAACCTTCAGCCCCAGGGTCAGCATGGGCGACAGCCGCAGGGCCAGGCCGAAGGCACCGAGGCCGCGGTTGCGGTCGGTGCTGAAATTGGTCCGCTGGTTGGCCTCCAGGCTCTGCTGGATGGACGAGGCCTCAATGCCAGCGGAGAGATAGTATCCGTTCTTCTCCCGCAGGGAAGCCAGCAGCGCGGGGTTGGCGGCGGCGGCTTCCAGGCTGTAGCCGTAGGCCACCTGGGCGCCGCTTCGAGCGATGCCGACGGGATCTGCGGCCGGAAGGGCCAGGCTCTGGGCGGCAACCGGCTGGGCGCCCACGCCCAACGCCAGTGCCATCCCGACGACTCCACGAACCACTTGGGCCATACCCCACGCCTCCCGACACATGCTTCTTGAATGGCTCGAACCCGGAAAGGGTTCAAACCCAAGCCTCCAGGATCGCCAAAAGCGGCCAATTCACCAAGAGGAGAGATCCGAACGGTGGTCCGATTCACCCATGAACCGCACCAGCAGCCGATCCACCAGCTCCCATACTTCCAGGAGGGCCGCCAGGCACATCACCAGACCGATGCCCAGGGCCAAGGCCCGGCCCCAGGGCCCCATGAGGGCCCGGCAGAGCTCCGGCCAATGCCAAAAGAGCAGAGGCAGCTTGAGTCGCCCGTAAAAGGCCAGGGTCGCCAACAGCATCCCGCCCCAGAGCAGGTAGAAGAATCTCAGCGCTCGAAGGAGGATGTCCCAGGCGAAGGAACGGGGGCGGGGAAAGGGCATGGAAGCCCCAGCATAACCCGGTTCAGCCGCGGATGACCTGCCAGCCCAGGCGGAGAATCAGCGCCCCCACCACGCCGATGAACACGACCCGCACCCAGGCACTGCCCCGGCGGAGGGCCACCCGGGCGCCCAGATAGCCCCCCACGCCGTTGGCCGTGGCCATGCTGAGGGCCACGGAGGGAACCCAGCTGCCCTGCCACACGAACAGGGCCATGGCCGTGAGGTTCGAGGCCCAGTTCACGCTCTTGCAGAGGGCTGAGGCCCGGAGGAAGTCAAAGCCCAGCACGGCCACGAAGAGGAAGATCAGGAGGGAGCCCGTGCCCGGACCGAAGAACCCGTCATAGAAGCCCAGCGCCAGGGCGATGAGCGCCGCCAGCCCCCGCTGATGGCTGAGGCCGAAGCGCGGCGCGTGCAACTGGCCGAGGTCCGGCTTGAGCAGGGTGAAGGCCAGCATGGCCACCATCAACCCGAGCATCAAGGGCCGCAGGAAATCCCCATGCACCCGGTAGGTGAGCCACACGCCGCCGGTGGCCCCCAGGGCCGAGGCCAGGACCGGTCCGAGCATTTCGCGCCAGGCCAGCGTCCCGGAGCGCAGGAAGGTACCCGCCGCCATGGTCGTGCCCGTGCAGGCCACCACCTTGTTGGTGCCCAGCAGCGTGGGCAACGGCGTCCCCGCGGGCAGTGCGAGCATCAGGGCCGGCACGGTGATCAGGCCGCCGCCGCCCACGATGGCATCGACGAAGCCCGCCAGCAGCGCGGCGAGCATGAGGAGGAGCAGGACGGGAAGACTAGGCACAGACTCAGACTTTTAATATCTCCGCTTCCTTGTGCTTCATGGCCTCGTCGATCTCCTTGGTGTGGGCGTCGGTGAGCTTCTGGATGTCGTCCAGGGCCTTTTTCGCCGCGTCCTCGGAGATGTGCGCCTCCTTGGCCTTCTCGAGCTTCTTCACGTCCTCGTTGGCATCCCGGCGGATGTTGCGCACGCCAGTCTTGATCTCCTCGCCCAGGCGGTGCAGTACCTTGACCAGATCCCGGCGGCGTTCCTCGGTGAGCATGGGGATGGGCAGACGGATCACATTGCCGTCGTTGCCGGGATTGATGCCCAGATCAGACTTGAGGATGGCCGTCTCCACGGCCTTGATGGCGCTCTTGTCGAAGGGGGTCACCACCAGCATGCCGGCCTCGGGCACGGACACCGTCGCCATCTGGTTCAGGGGCACCACGGAGCCGTAGTAGTCCACGTGGACGTTGTCCAGCAGGCTGGCGTTGGCGCGCCCCGTGCGGATGGTGGCCATCTCTTTTTTCAGCGCCTCCACGGACGCATGCATGCGGCGCCTGGTCTCCTGCAGGATGGCATCGGGGGTTTCGATGGACATGGGCACCTCGAAAGAACGGGAGGCCTCTTTTATACCCCACATTTCCATGGCATCCATGCGTGTTAGAGTGGGTCACTTTTTCGAGGTCCCCATGCGCACGCTTTGCCTGCTGGCCCCCTTGGCAACTTTGTCCCTGTTGGCGGCCCCGGCCGCCACGGAAATGACCCTGACGAGCGCCGACGGCTTTGCGCTGAAGGGCACGCTGACGCTGCCTGCGGCCAAGGGCAAGGCCCCCGTGGTGATCCTGGCCCACCAGTTCAACGCCAACCGAGCCGGCTGGGCGCCGCTGGCCGAGCGTCTGGCCGCCCGTGGCATCGGCACCTTGGCCCTGGACCTGCGCGGCCAGGGCGCCAGCACCCAGAAGGCCGGCGCCCAGGTGGCCGTCACGGAGGACTTCGTGGCTTCGGCCAAGGCGGTGGGCTTCGACCAGATCCCGGCTGATCTGGCCCAGGCCGCTGCCTGGTTGCGGAAACAGCCCGGCGTTGATGGCCGCCGCATCGGGCTGGCGGGCGCCAGTGTAGGCGCCTTTTCGGTGATCCTGGCCTCGCCTGAGGTGAAGCCCGTGGCCATCCTCAGCCTAAGTCCCGCCGGGGCTGTTGCCTTCGGGGACGGCGCCCGGGAGAAGCTGAAGAGTGCCCAGCTGCGCGGCCGGGCCACAATGCTGGTTCTGGCCTCCACCGACGACAAGGAGGCCTTCGCGAACGCCCAGGCCCTGAGGGATCTGCCCGGTGTGGACGTCAACCTGAAGGATGGCGCTGAGCATGGCTTCGCCTACTTCAAGGAGCGCGCCGACCTCATGGCCGTCTTCTTCGGCGAGTACCTCACCTACCACCATACGGGCCAGACCTATGCTGCCACCTCGGCGAAGCCCACCGCCAAGGCCGACAACGTCATCAGCGACCAGACCCTGGCCGAACAAAAAAAGGCGGCCAGCCCCAAATAGGCCGCCGCCTCTTCTCGCCCACAGCCTATGGCCCTAATGGAACTGCTGCGCCTCGGTGGAACCCGCCAGGGCCAGGGTGGCACTGAGGCCGCCGCTGATGGCCTGGGCCACCTCGTCGAAGTAACCGGTGCCCACCTCGCGCTGGTGCTTGGTGGCGGTGTAGCCCTTCGCTTCTGAGCCGAACTCCGCTTCCTGCAGCCGGGCGTAGGCGGTCATGTGCTCGGTGCGGTAGGCGTTGGCCAGCTCAAACATGCCGTGGTTGAGGCTGTGGAAGCCCGCCAGGGTGATGAACTGGAACTTGTAGCCCAGGTCGTTCAGTTCCTTCTGGAAGGTGGCGATCTGTTCGTCCGAGAGCTTCTTCTTCCAGTTGAAGGAGGGCGAGCAGTTGTAGGCCAGCAGCTTGCCGGGGAATTCGGCGTGAACGCCTTCGGCGAATTCCCGGGCCTCCTTGAGGTCCGGCGTGGAGGTCTCGCACCAGATCATGTCGCAGTAGGGCGCGTAGGCCTTGGCCCGCGCGATGGCCATCTGGACGCCGCCGGTGATGCGGTGGAAACCCTCAGGCGTGCGCTCCCCCGTGAGGAAGGGCCGGTCGCGCTCGTCGATGTCGGAGGTGATCAGGCGAGCCGAGTCCGCGTCGGTGCGGGCGATGACAAGGCTGGGCACGTCCATGACGTCCGCGGCCAAGCGGGCGGCGACCAGGGTGCGGATGAAGTGGCTCGTGGGGATAAGGACTTTGCCGCCCAGGTGGCCGCACTTCTTTTCGCTGGAGAGCTGGTCCTCGAAGTGGACGCCCGCGGCACCGGCCTCGATCATGCCCTTCATCAGCTCGTAGGCGTTCAGGGGCCCGCCGAAGCCGGCTTCCGCATCCGCGATGATGGGCAGGAACCAGTCGCGGGTGATGCCGCCCTCACCGTGCTCCACCTGATCCGTGCGCTGAAGGGCGTTGTTGAGGCGCTTCACCAGGGCGGGGACGGAATTGGCGGGGTAGAGGCTCTGGTCCGGGTAGGACTGCCCCGAGAGGTTGGCGTCCGCGGCCACCTGCCAGCCGGAGCAGTAAATGGCCTTGAGGCCTGCCCTGGCCATCTGCACCGCCTGGCCGCCGGTCATGGCGCCCAGGGCCCGAGTGGGTTCATCGTTCTGGAGCAGCTTCCAGAGCTTGCGGGCACCCAGCTTGGCGAGCGTGTGCTCGATGCGGAGGCTGCCGCGGAGCTTCTTGACCGTCGCGGCCGAGTAGGGCCGGGTAATGCCCTCCCAGCGGTGCGCTGCGAAATCGTCTTCAATGGGGGGGATGGGAAACTGGGGGGTCATGGATTCCTCCGGAGGGTTGTGGTGGCGTTGTGTCAAAGATTGACCTATTCTGGTTCAAGTCAACCAACAGCTGTTTTGATAGGGGTTGAACTGATAATTTTTGTAAATTAATTTTTCTGACTATGTAAATTTTTGTAAAGGAATGCCCGTGCCCTCCGCCCCTCCCAGCAAGCCCACCGCCCGACTCGGGGCGAAGATCCGCCTGCTCCGGCGCCAGGAGGGGCTCAGCCAGGTCCAGCTGGCCGAGGCCCTCGGCATCAGCCCAAGCTATCTCAACCTCATTGAAGGCAACAAGAGACCCCTGACGGCGCCATTGTTGATCCGACTGGCACAACAGTTCCACCTGGACCTGAAGGCCCTGGCCCCGGAGGAGGATCAGCGCCTGACGGACGACCTCATGGAGGCCTTCGGCGACCCCCTGTTCGATCCGCTGGGTCTCCAGGCCCAGGACGTGCGTGAGCTGGTGGCGAACAGCCCAGACTTGGCCCGGGGCGTCTTCGAGTTGTACCGGGCCTACCAGCACGCCCAGGACAGCCTCGGCACCCTTTCAACCAAGCTCAGCGATGGCCAAGGCTTCGACCCCGAGGCCACGCGCCTGCCCTCGGAGGAGGTCGGCGACTTCATCCAGCAGGCGATGAACCATTTTCCGGAGCTGGAGGCCGCCGCCGAAGCCCTCTGGTCCACCGCTGGACTGGCGGCGGACAACCCCTACCCTGGCCTGGTGGCGGCCTTCGAGGCCCTGGGCATCCAGGTACGCATCCACCGCATGGCCGAGGGCCCCGGGCTGCTGCGCCGCTTCGATCCCGACCGCCGCAGCCTCAGCCTGTCCGAGCTGCTGACCCAGCGCAGTCGCAGCTTCCAGCTGGCCCACCAGCTGGCCCTGCTCGAGCACAGCGAACTGCTGGAGCGGCTGACCACCCACCCGCTGCTGCGCACGGGCGCCTCCCGCGCCCTGGCCCGGGTGGCCCTGGCCAATTATTTCGCCAGCGCCGTCCTCATGCCCTATGAACGGTTCCTCAAGGCAGCCAAGGCCGAGCGCTACGACATCGAGATCCTGGCCCGGCGCTTCCAGACCAGCTTCGAGCAGGTCTGCCACCGCCTGACCACCCTGCGGCGACCCGGCGCCGAGGGCGTGCCCTTCCACTTCCTGCGTATCGACATCGCCGGCAACATCTCCAAGAGTTTCTCGGCCTCGGGCATCCGGTTCGCCCGCTTCTCCGGCGCCTGCCCCCGCTGGAATGCCCATGCGGCCTTTCTCACACCGGGCCTCATCCGTACCCAGATCAGCGAATTCCCCGACGGCCGCCGCTACTTCTGCATCGCCCGCACCATCCAGAAGGACACGGGCGGCTACCGCGGCCAGCACGCCATGCAGGCCCTGGGCCTGGGCTGTGAAATGGGCCACGCCAAGGAGCTGATCTACGCCGATGGCCTGCGCCTGGATCAGCCGCCGGTGCCCGTGGGCGTCACCTGCCGCCTCTGTGAGCGGACCGACTGCGAGCAGCGCGCCTTCCCGCCTCTTCAGCAGGCCTTCAAGGTCGACGAGAACCTGCGCCGAACCAGCTTCTATGCGCGGATCGAAGGCAGCTGAATCAGCTTCGCCCCAAGCGCCCAGCCGGCTCTTCGATCCAGCGATGGGCCGCCGCCGCAGCGAGGATCGCGAGCCCCAGCGACAGGCTGAAGCCCAGGTTTCCCGTCACCAGCGGCGCCACCAGCTTCATGGTGAAGGGGTGCAGCAGGTAGAGGCCGTAGCTCCACACGCCCAGGCGCGTGAGCAGCTTTCCCACGGGCCCCAACTCGGCGCCGCGCGTGAAGGCCGCGAGGGCCACCAGGGCGGTGACGGCCAGCAGGTAGCCGTAGCGGTGCCAGCCGGTGAGCGCCACGAGGTGGTCGAAAAACCTGGGCCAGGGCACCACCAGCACCGCCACCAGGGGCAGGGCCAGCAGCAGGGTGATCCATGGTTCAAGCCGCTTTTCTGTGGTCGCGTGCAGGCCCGCCAGGAGGCCGCCCCAGGCCAGCAGGAAGACCTGGTTGGGCGCCAGCACATAGGCATGGAAGCGATTCCACTGCGCCTGTTCCATGACCCCATGCAGGGTGGAGGGCAGACTCCAGGCCCAGAGGCCGATGGCCAGCGCTACCAGGAAGACAAGCCCGCCCCGGGGCCCGCTCTGCTCCCGCAGCCAGGCCAGGGCCGGGTAGGCGATGTAGAGCAAGGCCACCAGACCCACGTACCAGCCCCCGGTCACCAGCGCATGGTTCGGGTGGAAGGCCCCAAAGGTGAGGGTCAGGTTCTCCAGCAGGAAGCGTGGTGTGGACTCCGGCCCCATGCCCAGGTGGAAGGTCACGTTCAGGGCGCAGGCCAGGTAGAACACCGGCGCCAGCCGCAGGAAGCGCCGCAGCCAGAAGCGGCCCAGGCCCTCTTCCCGGACGCGTGCCCAGGAGGCGGTACGGAATAGCAGGAACCCACTCAACACGAAGAAGGCTGACACGCTGTAGTTGCCCAGGCGGGCCGCGGCCATGTTCAGCTTCGAGCCCGAGGGGGTAAGGTCAAACCACACACTGAGGTGGTACACCGCCACGCACAGCGCCAGGATGCCCCGGAAGGGATCCAACAGGCCATGGCGGGCGGCTTTGCTTGGTTCTAGTGTCAACAAGACTCCCTATGCTGACTTGGCGCGGGCTTCGGCGACGGCCTCTGCAATGACCTGATCGTCGACGCCATGACGGCGGAGGCTGTCCACCACCAGGCTGACCTGATCGTTTTGGAGCTTGGCCAAGTCCTTCCGGAGGCCCTGTCCGATGTAGGCTCGGATGAGTGCCTGGTAGCCGTAGAACCCGAGCACCGGAGCGACCCGCTTCAGATCCTCGATCACATCTTCAGGCATCCTGATGCTGATGCTGGTCATTGGGCGATCCTTGACGAGCCGTTTCTGAATTCCTTTAATCATGCTCATAGCTCCTCCTTTCCAAGGGTGTGGCTGGGCGCGCCGAAACAATGCGAAGAGTGTCCCCCTTGCGGATGACGTGCACCACGAACAGAAGCGACCAATCCTCCGTCAGGCCGATGGCGGCTTCCCGTGCTTCGTCCTGATCCGTGGCGTCCACGAGGAGCACGAATGGGTCCAGAAACACTTCGCAGGCTTGTTCGAAGGACACTTGATGCTTACGGAGATTGGCAGCAGCCTTTTCAGAGTCCCACTCGAAAGGTTGGCCCTGGAGTTTGAACGTGGTGTCCATTGAATTAACTGTATATACGATGTCCATACCCGTCAAGGGGCCTGAGGCGGAAAACAGTCTTACCGGTAGCTCACCACGCCGGTGCCCGGCATCAGCCGCCCCAGCACCCAGGCGGGTTCCTCGGCTTCATGCAGCTGGTCGAGCACCTCGTCCACGCGGTTGGCCTTCACCACCAGCACCATGCCCACGCCCAGGTTCAGAGCCTGACGGGCGTCGGCCATGCCGAGGCCGCCCTTCTCCATGAGGAACCGGAAGAGGACCGGGATCTCCCAGCTGGCGGTATCGATCTCGGCGTCCAGGGATTTGGACAGCACGCGGGGGATGTTGTCCGTGAGGCCGCCGCCGGTGATGTGGGCCATGGCCACCAGCTTGCCCGCCTTCACCAGGGGCATGACCGGAGCCAGGTAGCTGCGGTGGATGGCCAGCAGGGCCTGGGCCACGGTCTGGTCGGAGCCCGGCAGCGGGTCGTTCACATCGAGCTTCTCGAGCTCGAAGCAGACTTTGCGGGCCAGGGAGTAGCCGTTGGTGTGCAGGCCGGAGCTGGGCAGGCCGATGAGCACGTCACCCGAAGCCATGTAGGACAGCTTCGGCAGCAGGTCTGCCTCGTCCACCACACCCACGATGGTGCCGGCCACGTCCACTTCGCCTTCGGCGTAGACGCCGGGCATCTCCGCCAGCTCGCCACCGATGAGGGCAGAGCCGGAGGCCTGGCAGGCCATGGCCATGCCCGTGACGATCTGCTCGATGACCTCGGGCTCCAGCTGCTGGGCCGCGATGTAGTCCAGGAAGAACAGGGGCCGGGCGCCCTGCACCAGGATGTCGTTGATGCAGTGGTTCACCAGATCCTGGCCTACCGTGTCCCAGATGCCCGCGCGGCGGGCCACCTTCATCTTCGTGCCCACGCCATCCATGCTACTCACGAGGATGGGCTTGGCTTCGGGAAACCGGGCGTCGAAAAGGCCACCGAAGAGCCCGATGTCGCTGCGGACGCCGGGGGTCTTGGTGGCCTTCACGAGCGGCTTGATGCGGCGGAGCGCCTCGTCCTGGCGGCTGATATCGACACCGCTGGACGCGTAACTCACCTTCTCGCTCATGGCCCCTCCACAATCTTTCATGATCCCACAGGCTTTTCCTGTCCCCACGTCAAACCTGGCAGCGGAATCGGCCTATGCTTGGAAGTGCCATGGAGTCTCTCGCCGTTTCCGCCCTCAGTCCCCTCACCCTCAGTGCGGCCAGTGCCCTGCGTCCCCCGCAGGCACTCCCCCTTCCGGGCACTGCCAACGGCCTGACCTCGACGGCCACGGCCCTTTCCATTCAGGATTTGGCCCAGGGGCTCTTCCAGCGGAACCTCCAGGCGGCCACCCTTTCGGCCCTGACGGAACCGGCCGCTGGAAGCGCTGGCTTGGCTGCGGAAGCTACCGGCTCCCTGTTGGCGGCCCTGAACGCGCCCCAGGCCCCCGTGGCCACCACGGCCACCCCCGATGCCACGACGGTCCCGGCGGTGGTCCAGGCTGCCGATGCCTCCACCGCGCCGACCTCGGCCCCTCCGGCCACCCTTCCCGGCGGCGTGTCGGCCACCCAAGACCCCAATGCCCTGAACTCGAGCCTGGATTTTGCCCTGGAGGCGGCCCTGCGCTTCGGGGCTGGCGTCGCCACCCAGGTGGCCCCCGTTTTGCAGGCCGGTGACCTTGGGGCGGGTCTGGTGCGGGATGCCGCCGCGGTGCCGCGCCTGGGGAACCTCCAGCCCCAGTCCGGGCGGCCTGGCACCGAGGCTTTCGGCCAGCGCCAGGCCACGGTCCAGCGCCTCACGCGGACCTATGACGCCATCCCGGCCACCCAGAGTTTCGGAGGCGCCGGTCAAATGGACCTCCTGGCCTAGGGATCGTAACAAATAGCCATGTGCGCGCCGTCAGCGCAACAAGACCCAGAGCAGGACCGTCAGGATGACCAGGGCTGAGGCGGGGAGGATGAGACGCCCGGTGGGCCTGCCCGCAGGCGGCAACGCCTCGCCACGCAAGAGTGTCATGCCGGACTGGGGTCGTGGCAGTTCCTGAGGCATGGCGCACTCCCGCCCAAGGGAGCCGGAACCAGGCCGCGAGGTTTAAGGTGGCGGGTAAACGCTCCAGTCTTTGCTTTGAACCCGCCGATGGGGGAAGATGGGAGTCGATGGGAAGGGGAGTGCCATGGACATGAATGCCGCAGGCGCCCTCTCTGCCTACGCCCGTCAGAGCGCCCAGGCCCTGACTGGGAACGGGAAGCAGCCCCAGGTCCGCAAGCTGGCCGTGAGCCGTTCCTTGGCCACCGATGCCCGGGCCTTCGCCCAACCAGCGGGTGTTGCAGCCACACAGTCCCCGCTGACCTCGGGCCTGGACCTGCTGGTGTGACCCCGCAGCGGCGCTGGTAGACTCGGTACCGTGCCCGCCTCTTCCGCTCTTTCCTTTGACCGCGCCGCCTCCGTGGCCGCTGTCAAAGCCCTGCTGCATAGCTTCGGGCTCGATCCAGAGGCCCCGGAATTGCAGGCGACGCCCGGCCGGGTAGCGGAATTTTGGACCGAGCGCCTGGCGGGCTATGGCGTGGACCTGGCGGCGGAACTGAAGCCCCTGCCCGGGGATCTGGCTCCGGTGCCGGTGATCCTGGAGCGCATTCCCTTCGTGAGCACTTGCGAGCACCACCTGGCCCCCTTTGAAGGCCACGCCACCCTCGGCTACCTACCGGGCACCGGCGGCACCGTGGGTCTCAGCAAGCTCGTGCGCGTGGTGCAGGCCTATGCCTGGCGCCTGCAGGTGCAGGAGCGCATGGCCCAGCAGATCGCCGAGACCCTGCAGACCTATCTGCAGCCCGCCGCCTGGGGCATCCAGCTCGTGGCCATCCACACCTGCATGGGCCACCGGGGCGTAAAGACCCCGGGTGTACCCGTGCGCACCACGCTCCTGGGTGGGGCCTGGGCGGAGGACCCCCCGTACTCCTTCCGTTCCTGAAGGCCGGACGATGTTCTCCGTGACTTCCGACCCCGAGAGGAACCGGCTGAACATCACCCTGGCGGGCCATCTGGAAGGGCCCGAATGCCAGCTGGCCACCAAGGCAATAATGGGCGAGGCCGCCAGACTGGCCCCGGGGTTTGGCGTTATCACTGATATCGCCGCCCTCCACGCCCCGGACCAGGACGGTTTCAAGGACCTCCTCCGGGTCAAGTCTTCACTCAGACTCAAGGGCGTCGGTCCCATCATCCGCGTCGTGAAGATTCCCATCAGCCGCATCCAGGTCGAACGGGTCAGCGACGAGGGCGGCTACCACTCGGAGTGCGTGGCCAGTCTCGAGGCGGCCGACCAACGGCTGGACGAGTTGGCAGCCGGGATCTGAGTCAACCTATCCAGCTGCCAACAGGTGTCCATTCCAGGGCGCTATCCTGGGCGCATGGCCCTGCCCACCCCCGAATTGAAGCTCGGCTACGAGCTGTTCTCCAAGCTGCTGAACTGGGCGGCGGGAAAGCGGCAGTCGAAGCGCCTGGAGGCCCTGAAGTCCGCGGCCTTCCAGGAACTGCTGAAGGGCGAGGCGGCGGATCTTGATCTTGTGGCCTCGGTGCTGAGGGAGATCCACAAGGCTGCGGACACTTCCGCCAAGGCCATTCGCCTGGAAGGCCTCTACGCCAGCGCCACCCAGGCTCCCAGCAAGGCCAAGCCGCCCGAGCGGCGCCGCAAACGCAGCAAGAAGGTTCAACCCAAAGGCTAAGCCTGGAGCCCAGCTATGGTGGAATGGAGCCTTCTCCGGAGCCGCCATGCGCATCCTTGCCCTCGCCGGGAGCCTGCGGCCCCAGTCGTTGAACACACTGCTGCTGATAGAGGCGGCCCGGCTTGCGCCGCCCGGTCTGGAGCTCAGCCGCTGGGAAGGCCTGGACGACCTGCCCCACTACAGCCCAGAGCGGGATGCCGACCCTCTGCCCCCGGCCGTAGTGGAGCTGCGGGCCCGCCTCCGGGCCGCGGACGGCCTGCTCATCAGCACGCCGGAGTACATTCACAGCCTGCCTGCAGTGCTGAAGAATCTGCTGGAGTGGGTGGTCTCCTCGGGCGAGGGTCTGGGCAAGCCCGCGGCGGTCTGGAGCGCGTCACCCTCCCCGGAAGGTGGCGCCCGGGCCCATGCCGCTCTGGTCCACATCCTGGAAGTGATGTCGATGCGCGTGGTGCCCGAAGCCTCCCTCTGTTTGACCCTGGCCCGTTCAGGGCTGGATGAGGGGGGACGGATGAAGAACCCTGCCCAGGAGGCCGCCCTGCGTGCGGCCCTGGACTGGCTGGCCGCTGCCGGGGAATCAGCATGACCGGATCTGACGACACGGAGCTCCCGGCCACCCGCATCTTCGTGGACGCCGACGCCTGCCCCGTGAAGGAGGAGATCTTCCGGGTGGCGACGCGCTGTGAGCTGCGGGTGCTCCTGGTTTCAAACTCGCCCCTGCGGGTGCCGCGCAATCCGCTCTTCGAATCCGTGGTGGTGGCCCGGGGCCAGTTCGATGGTGCGGATGACTGGATCGTCGAACAGATCACGGACCGGGACATCGCCGTGACGGCGGACATCCCCCTGGCGGCCCGCTGCCTGGAAAAGGGCGCCCGGGCCCTGGACGCGAAGGGCCGGGTCTACTCGCCGGACTCCATCGGCGACGCCCTGGCCAGTCGCGAATTGATGTCCCACCTGCGGGCCATGGGCGAACTGGGCGGCGGCCCCGCGCCCTTCAGCGCCCGGGACCGGTCCACCTTTCTGCAGCGTCTGGATGACCTGATCCAGGCGCTCCGGCGCCCGAGGCGCTAGACTTGGTGAAGCGCTGAATCAGCTGCAACCACCTTTCGTGATCGGACTCGCCATGGCCAGGAAACCCAACTACAACTTTGAGAAGCGACAGAAGGACCTGGCCCGTATCAAAAAGAAAGAAGAGAAATTGCAGAAGAAGGCCCTGAAGAAGGACGCCCTGGGCAACGACATTCCGGACACTGAAGAATCGGAAGGCGCGGACGAAACCACGGACGAAGGCGGCACCGCCGGCCAGTGAACCCAGCTCTCGACATGTCGCGAATCAGACTCTCGGTCCGTCGGTAATCCTGCGGTCCGACAGCCCTTAAAGTTACAGAATGCAATCAATCGTTTGACTTATTGCATTGGCATGGGGATGGCAATACCTTAAGGCCGCCGCTCGCGGCCCCACAGGAGAAACCATGTCCTTTCCCGACTCCAAGACCCATCAGAATCTCAAGGCCGCCTTTGCCGGTGAGAGTCAGGCCAACCGTCGCTACACCTGGATGGCCCAGGTCGCCGAGAAGGAAGGCCTCCCGGAAGTGGCAGCCCTCTTCAAGCACAGTGCCGATGGCGAGACGGGTCATGCCCTGAAGCACCTGATGTTCCTGGCAGCCCAGGCCGGCGACCCGGCCACGGGCCTGCCCCTGGGTGATTCGTTGACCAACCTGAAGTCCGCGGTGGCTGGCGAAACCTACGAGTACACGGATATGTACCCCGAGTTCGCCCGGGTGGCCCGCGACGAGGGACACACCGAGATCGCCGCCTGGTTCGAGACCCTGGCCAAGGTGGAGCGCTTCCACGCCGGCCGCTTCCAGGATGCGCTGACGCGACTGCAGTCTGGCAGCATTGCCGCCCCCGACGCCGACATCGCCAAGCACATCTGAGGTGCCTGTGAACCTTGCCTTCGATATCGCTACCGAACACGCCCGCTTTCAGTCGCGCCAGGCCTTCCTGGCCCGTCAGGTGGCCCTGCGCCTGGAGTTGGCAGAGGGCATCACCTTCCAGCCCGAGACTGCCGAAAGTGTCGAGGATCAGGTGGTGGAGACCCTCTGGGCCGAAGGCCTGACCCTGGAAACGGCCCCACCGGAGGATGTCATCGAGTCCCGCGCTTCCTTCGCCGTCCTGGCCCCACGCCGCGAGCCGGAAGGCCTGAGCTTTGTGGCCACCCTGTTCCTGGGTTTCCCGGACGCGGTGCGCGAGGCGCGGCTGGCGGTCCTGCAGCGCTTTCCCGACCAGCTCCGGCTGGAGCTGAACGATGGGAGCTTCGCCTCCCCCGTCGTGGACCGCGGCGCCGCCGGGCCCAATGACCGCCTGCCCGCGGTGCTGGCCTTGCGCTATCTGATTCCGGACGGCCGCAGCATCGCCGCCCTCGTCTCCAATCACGCCGAAGTGTCCGGCCGCTGGGTCGCACCGGCCACCTGGGCCTCCTGGCCTTCCTGAGGAACCCCCATGAGCATCAACATCGGCATCCCCACCGAGGACCGCAAAGCCATTGCCGACGGGCTTTCCCGCCTACTGGCCGACAGCTACACCCTCTACCTCAAGACCCACAACTTCCACTGGAACGTGAAGGGTCCCATGTTTCAGACCCTGCACCTGCTTTTCGAGACCCAGTACACCGAGTTGGCCTTGGCCGTGGACCTGGTGGCCGAGCGCATCCGCGCCCTGGACTATCCGGCCCCTGGCACCTATTCGGAGTTTGCAAAGCTCTCCAGCATCCCCGAGTCCACGGGTGTGCCCAAGGCCACGGCCATGATCAAGGAATTGGTGGAGGGCCAGGAGGCCGTGGTCCGCACCGCCCGCTCCATCTTTCCTCTGGTGGACAAGGTGGGGGACGAACCCACCGCCGACCTGCTGACCCAGCGCATGCAGATCCATGAGAAGAACGCCTGGATGCTCCGCAGTCTGCTTGAAGACTAGGGCGTCAGGCAGCAGATTCCCAGCTGGCGCCTGTTTTTTCAAATTTCCGACTTTTTTGGTAAACTACTGTTCCGCGCCCGGCGCACTTCGAGGAGATGTCCATGGCCTACACCGCCAAGTCCTATGATCAATTGAAGGGCGGCGCCCTGAAGGGGCTCAGCGACGCCCAGCTGGACCAGCACTTCACCCTCTACAAGGGCTACGTCACCAAGCTCAACGAGATCGAGGAGAAGCTCACCACGGTGGACAACACCAAGCCCAACTACTCCTATAACGAGTTCAGTGAGCTGAAGCGCCGCGAGGCAGTGGCCTTCAACGGCTCCTTCCTGCATGAGCTCTACTTCGAGAACCTGGGTGCGGACGCCACCGTCAGCGCCGGCCTCAAGGCCGCCCTGGACGCCGTCGGCGGCCAGGACAAGGTGATCGCCGACCTCAAAGCCACGGCCATGGGCGGCCCCGGCTGGGCCCTGCTCACCCGCAACCGCCGCGACGGCAAGCTGCACACCTACTTTGTGGCCGAGCACCACCTGGGCCTGCCCATCGAGCAGGACCTGCTGCTGGTGCTGGACAGCTGGGAGCACGCGTTCATGGTCGATTACGGCATCGCCCGCGCCAAGTACCTCGATGCCTTCGTCGAGAACATCAAGTGGTCCGAAGTCAGCAAGCGCTTCGGTAAGTAGGGCGCGAGCGCGTCTCATCGCCCCCCGGATCGCAGGCCCCATATGGGGCCTGCTCCCGTTTCGCCCGCACTTCGCTTGGCGCAACGGACGGGGCCCCGCTGGCATCACCCGCGCCATTTACCTCGATACTTGGTGAAAGATCAGATTCCTGAAAATTCGGGATCCGACATCCACTTCCCAAGCACCGGCGTATCCATCTGTGTCCTCCCTGTGGGTGGACGGCACACCTGGATCCGGGCCCGGCTCGGGAGGAGGGGTCATGGGCTCGCAAATGGACCGGCTGGCGTTCCTGAAGGTGATGGGCATCGGCGGCGCGGTGTTCGCCACGGGGCTGCCGGGCTTCGCGGAGGCCCTCGGCCCCGCCGGGGCGGCCAAGGCTGCAGATTTCTACTTCGTGCAACTGTCCGACACTCACTGGGGCTTTGAAGGTGCGAAGGCCAACCCGGATGCCAAGGGCACGCTGGGCAAGGCCATCGACGCGGTGAACGCCCTGGATCCCCAGCCGGATTTCGTCATCTTCACAGGCGATCTCACCCACATCACGGATGATCCCCAGATCCGTCGTCAGCGCATGGCCGAGTTCAAGGTGCAGGCCGCCCGCCTGCGCGTCAAGCAGGTGCGCTACATCCCCGGGGAGCACGACGCCGGGGGGGGTGATCACGGCGAAGCCTACCGCGAGGCCTTTGGTTCCTCCCGCTACGCGTTCGCGCACAAGGGCATCCACTTCATCGCCCTGGACAACGTGTCCCAGGACGGCTCCATCCTGGGTGAGGCCCAGCTGAAGTGGTTCGCCGACGAGCTGAGCCGGACGCCCAAGACCGAGCCCCTGGTGATCTTCACCCACCGGCCGCTCTTTGACCTCTATCCCGACTGGGACTGGACCACCACGGACGGGCAGAAAGCCCTCGACCTGCTGAAGGACCATCGCTTCGTGACGGTGTTCTACGGGCACATCCACCAGGAGCACCACCATCGCACGGGCCACATCCAGCACCATTCGGCCACATCGCTCATCTTCCCGCTCCCGGCGCCGGGCTCCGTGCCCAAGCGGGCGGCCGTGCCCTGGGATCCCGCCCATCCCTATCAGGGGCTCGGCTTCCGGCAGGTCCGCACCCAGCCTGCTCAAGTGAGAGTCGGCGATGGCCAGGGATTGCTGGTGGTTACGGAGAAACCCCTGGCTGACACCCTGAAGGCCGCGGAGAAACCGGCATGACTCTGGCGCCCTCCGACGCTCCAGCCAGTCTCGTCGGCTGCTCGCGGCGGGGCTTCTGCACCGCCGTCGGTGCGTGCCTGGCAGCGGCCACCCTGCCCAGCGTCGCCCAGGCGCCCGGTCCCGCGGAGAAAGCCCCGGATCCCCAGCCCCTGAAGCTTACGGAGACGACCCGGGCCGACATGACCCCCGGCAAGGTGGTGGACTACCGGAAGCTGGGTGCCTTCTACCTGGTCGCGGATGCACGGGGCATCTTCGCCCTGACAGCCGTCTGCACCCACCGCGGCTGCCTCGTCCTGGCCGAAGGCCCCGAGGGTTTCGGCTGCCCCTGCCACGACAGCGCCTACGACCTGCAGGGGGAGGTCACTGAAGGCCCCGCCAAGCTCCCCCTGCGCCACCTGGCCGTGCAAGCCATCGAGCCCAAGGGCCTGCTGCAAGTGGACATCGCCACCACGGTGCCGCCCGAGACCCGACTTTGAGCCAAGGGTTGGGCTCGCAGGCACTGGTCAGAGGCCGTCCTCGACGCGAGGATGGAGCCACGATGTCTGCCCCGATCCCCCTGCCCGCGCCAGGCCCTCCAAGCGAGGAGGATCTGATTCTGGTCCAGCGGATCAAGGAGGGCCAAGAGGAGGCCCTCCAGCTGGTGTACCGACGCTATGCGCCACTGGTCTTCCATCTGGCCTGCCGGGCCCTGGACCGCGCCGCCGCCGAGGAGATCGTACAGGACACGTTCCTTGCGGTCTGGCGTCGGGCCGCGGATTTCGATCCGGCCCGGGGCTCCTTCCGTACCTGGCTCCTGAGCATCGGCCACCACCGCATGCTGGACGAGTTGCGCGCGCGGTCCCGGCGACCCCAGGCCTCCGGGGATCTGGCACTGGATCAGGCCTTCCTGTCGGCCGAGGAGCCCCTGCCGGATGAAACCCTGTGGCTGAAATACCAGCGGGACGCGGTGTCTGAAGCCCTGGCGGCTCTGCCGGAACCCCAGCGCGCCGCCCTGCGACTGGCTTTCTTCGCCGACCTCTCCCACAGGGAGGTGGCCAAGGCGCTCAAGGTGCCCCTGGGTACTGCCAAGACCCGGATCCGCAGCGGCCTGCGCTTGATGGAGCGGCATCTGGGCGGACTGGTGGCTCTGCTGGTGCTGACCTTCGGCGGCGCGGGGCTCTGGATCTACCGCCGGCACAGCACCTCGGACGCCCTGGAGCACCGGGCCGTCCACCTGCTCGCCGACAGCCAGACCAAGGCATTGCGTTTGGTTCCAGAAGCGGCCGCAGCTACCCAGGAAACAGGGCTTCACGCCACGCTCCGCAGCGCTCCCGGCGCCGACCTGGCGGTGTTCACGCTCACGCACTTCCCGCGGCCCCACGCCGGGGAGCGCTATGCACTCTGGATCCGGACCTCCCGCGGCTGGACGCGCATGGACCTCCAGGGACCTGATGCTGAAGGGAAGACCCTCCAGATCCTGGAAGCGCCCTGGATGGCCGAGGCTTGGCCCCTGGAGCTGCGCGTCACGCAGGAAACCCAGCCGGGCGGCGTTCCCACGGGTCCGACGGTGGTCCAGTGGTCGGGTCCTGCCGCTCAGCCGGCGTTGCCCTGAGCGGATCGCGAGGATCTCAACACGGCCCGGAACACGTCCTCGACGCCTTGCACATCCAGGTCGGCCTCCTGCGCCCAGACCCGCCGGGCCTGGAGCTGCGCCGCCTCGCGCTCGGGGTCGTGGATGGGCAGGCTGAGCTCGGCCTTGGCACGACCGGCGCGCAGTACCAGCTCCGTGCGGCGGGCCAGTAGGTCCACCAGTTCCTGGTCCAGCGCATCGATGTGATCCCGGGCCTCCTGCAGCGCGGGCGAACGAGTGCCCAGGTCGGGGATGGAGAGCTGTTCCCCGCCGCCAGTCTCGGCGGCCTCCGCCAGGCTCTGGTGGATGGCCGACAAGGCCTCCAGCAGGCCTTCGCGGGCCCCCATGGCGAAGGGGTTCTCGTTCTGGAGGGCCGCAAAGAGGTGGCCCGCATCTTCCCGCACGGATTCCAGGGTACGGGCGATGGCGTGGAAGGAAGGGGGCGTGAAGGGCAGTTCCGCCCCTGCCCCCACGGCCAGGAGACCCTTGGCGAGGAAGAAGGTGAGGGCGTGGGTGGTGGCCATGACGCGGTCATGATCCTCGGGGCTCTGGCGCAGCACTTCGCAGCCCAGACCGAGGAAGAGTCTTTCGACGCACTGGGCCGCCTCCGCATGCCTGGCCGAGGGGCAGAGCACCACGCGCAGGGGCCGCTCGGCGCGGGCCAGGCTCACGGGCCCGAAGAGCGGGTGGGTGCCCGCGTGGGGGATGGCGGCGCCTAGGTGCTCTTCCAGCAGGGCGCAAGGTCCCACCTTGACGCTGCCCACGTCGAACACGAGCTGATCAGCGCGCAGGAGGGGCCGCAGGTCCCTGAGCAGCCCATCCAAGGAGCGGATGGGCACCGCCAGGATCAGAGTGTCCTTGGTTTCCACCAGCTCGCGAAAACCGCTGGACTGATGCTCCGCCTCGATCTCCGTGATCGGGTCCCAGGCCTGGTAACTGTGCCCGGCCTCCAGAAGGAGCGAACCCAGCGCCCTCCCGAAGCGGCCATAGCCCAGGATGCCGATGCGCATGGGAGTCTCCGGAGACAGGAGGCCATCCTACCGCAGCAGGTCCGGGATGGCCGCCACGGCCTGGGCATCCGAGGCGAGCACGGAAAGAATCAAGGCCGGCCCACGTTGTAGACAAGCAGCTCGACCTCAAAACGGGCGTAGGGGTAGGGCCCTGTGGGTTCCAGCCAGAGGGCGTCGCCCTTCGCCATGACATGGAATCCAGAGAAATCAGCATAGGTGTGCACGGGCGTGGACCATGGGCATTTCAGGAAGGTCTTGCCATCGGCCGACTGATAGCGGTCCTCGGAGACGAAGTCGGCCAGATCCCCGTGCTCATCAAAGCTCAGAATGGCGGAGACGCGATGGCCCTGGTGGCGGAAGGTAGCCTTCAGAGTCCTGCCGTAGGCCTCACCCCAACTCACGTCCGCATCCAGCAGGGCTGCCGGCGCCAGCAGACAGAGGTCGTTGAAGAAGGTCACGGTCTCGCTCTGGTCCATCTCGGGCCCCCTGGCGTCGACCACCTGGAAGAGAGAGGCCACGCGCACCTGCATGCTGGCCCTGGGGCCCACGAAGCGATGCGAGGCTTCGAAGGGAATACCGAACCGAGTGGCTTTCACCAGAAACAGGCGCGCGGGTTCTTGGCCCAGGAAGGTGTACTGTTCCGCCCGGATCTGCATCCACCCCGAATTGTGGCTGGTGCGCAGTTCGCCCCGGAACCGCGCGCGGAAGTTCTGCACGCGGGGCTGGCCCACCACGCCGACCCGCTGCAGGTAGGTCCTGAGCAGGGGCGGGAGCTCCGCCAGGTCCTTCTCGGTGACAAGGGCCCCGGGTCTCACATGTGCTAACCGGTGCGTCACGTCCTGTTCGTACCGGGTTCGGAAACTGGCCCTCATATCCTCACCCTTGATTGGGTTTGACCACGGGGCAACAGGTTAACCCTAAAGGGCCGAGGCTTCGTCAGGGGACCGCCGTTGCTTCATACGACGCCAGCCCATGCTGGACCTCCTACCGGCAGTCACAGTCGTCGCCGCAGTCGCCCTTGGCCTTGCCTTCGTCTTCGCAGGCGCAGGATCCACCGCAGCAGCCACCACCGGAGGTCAGAGTGGATTCCGCCAGGGCCATCATGATCGCGTGGGGATCACCCTTCACGCGCAGGGCCATGTTCACGGCCTCGATCATGGTTTCCTTGGCCACGCCCAGCGCTTCGAGGCGAGCGTGATGGGCGCGGAAGGCCCGTTCGGCGTTGGCCCCGATGGCGGCACCCAGGGCCACGAGGTTGAGGGTGATCTCGCTGAGGCCGGTCTCGAGTTGGGGCGCGGTCTGGGGCTCAGTCTGGGGCTCGGTCTGGTTGGTCATGGGTGCTCCTTGAGGTGGTGCAGGTTGGGGAATCAAGCGTCAATCAGCGGCACGGGGCATTCCGCGGGATCGCAGACCTTGCAGCGCAAAGCCTGGGCCTGGGCGCGGTCCCGGGCCAGGTCGGCTTCCGCCGCAACCATCAGGGGCCAGATGGACTCCAGCATGGTGTGGGCCGCAGGCTCGTCAGAAAGGGCCACATGGACCCAGCGACCCACCTTCCATTCGCGGACCACCCCGGTCCGGCGCAGGCCGGTGAGGTGTTCGGACACGGTGGAAGGCGCCAGACCCAGCGCCTCGGCCACCTCGCAGACGCAAAGCTCACCCCCCCGCAGGAGGGCAAGGATGCGGAGGCGCACGGGGTGGGCCATGGCCTTGAGGGTGTCCACCAGGGGTCGCAGGGTGTTGGTCGTCATTTCGAGCTTTTCCGAATAATCATCAGCCTACCAGCTTCAGGTTCCTATTGTCATACCTCAAGCTATGAGGTTTCCTGGAGGCACCCCTTTCGGAGCCCATATGCCGCGGTTTACTCCTGCCTGCCTGTTGATCGCACTGACCACGGTCCTGCCGGCCCAGAACCCTTTCCGGCCCACAGCCCCACCCCCTTCCCCGGTGCCCGTGGTCGCCAGCTATCCCGATACGCCCACCGGCAGGCTGCTGAAGGAGGTCAAGGACCACGCCGAGGTGGTCAGCCGGGTTGAGTACCTGGCCGACATGATCGGCCCGCGCCTCACGGGCTCGGAGCAGCTGCGCCAGGCCCAACGCTGGGCCATGGCTGAAATGAGGAAACTGGGCGCCGAGAACGTCCATGAGGAGGCCTATGACTTCGGCCTGGCCTGGACCCGCGGCGTGGACAGTGCCCGCCTCCTCACCCAGAATGGCCTCCGCTTCCGCATCGACCAGTTGGCCTGGTCACCAGCCACCAAGGGACCCATCCAGGGCGAGTTGCTGCTCGTGGATGCACGCAATCTGGAAGAGCTGCAGGCCTTCAAGGGCCAGCTCAAGGGCAAGATCCTGCTGCGCTCCAACCCCTCCGATAAGCGCCCGCCCCTGCCTCGCCGGCAAGGCGGCGACATGGCCGCCTACCAGGCCGTGCAGGCGACCATGACGCAGTTCCTCGTGGATGAAAAGGCCCTGGCCGTCCTCATGATGTCGGGCCGCAAGAACGGCCTCAGCTTCACCACCGCCGGCCCCGGCCGCGACCCCGGGAAACCCGCGATTCCCGCGGCCTACGTGCCCCAGGAGCCCTACAAAATGCTGCTGCGCCAGGTGGCCCGCAAGGAACCGGTCCGGCTCGAGCTGAGCCTCGGCGGCACCTTCTCCGCAAAACCGGTCCAGGCCTACAACGTGGTGGGCGAGCTCCGCGGCACGGAGAAGCCCGACGAAGTGGTCATCGTCGGCGCGCACCTGGACAGCTGGGATCTCGGCACCGGCGCCACTGACAATGCCACCGGCAGTTCGGTGGCGCTCGAGGTGCTGCGCGCCTTCCAGGCTGCGGGCCTCAAGCCGAAGCGCACCCTGCGCGTCATCCTCTGGAGTGGCGAAGAGCAGGGTCTCCTCGGTTCCCGCGCCTACGTGGAGGCCCACAAGGCCGAGCTGGACGCCATCCAGGCCGTCATCGTGGACGACATGGGCACGGGCATGATCAAGGGTTTCGATCTGCAGGGCCGCGAGAACTGCCGGGGCCTCATGGCCCAGGCCATCGCGCCATTGAACGATCTGGGCGTACGCGAGCTCTCCCTCCGGGTCATGAACAGCACGGATCATGCCCCCTTCGACCGGGCGGGCGTCCCCGCCTTCGCCGCCATCCAGGAGCCCGTGGACTACTTCGAGGGCACGCACCACAGCCAGATGGACTACCCCGACCACCTGCAGCCGGACCAGCTGGTCCAGGGGGCCCAGGCCATGGCCGGTACCGCCTGGGAGCTGCTGAACATGACGGCCCGGCTGCCTCACGGCAGCGTGGTCCGGCCCGCGCGGCCGGCCTCCGAGACGGTTCCACGCTGAAAGCTTTCACCCAGGCCAAGACTGGACAAGGTGCCAACTAAACGGGATCAATCCTGGACCGCGCCAACGATGTCGCCGAAGTAGGTGTTGACGCGGCGGGCCGCGCGGCCGTCGCCATAGGCGCCCGAGGTGATCACCACTGTCAGGTCCAGCGCGGGCAAGACGAAAATGCGTTGGCCCCGGAGAGGCCGCATCAGCAGCGACAAGGCAACGAGTCGCCGAACACGAGCCATGGCACCCTGGGCGACCGAACGGCAGGCAGGGGTCACAGTTCTCTCCCGATTGGGTCGTGTTCCAGTGCAAGGCCGAAAGATGCTATTGAACCAATCAGGCCGTGGCCCGCGCCAGCCTGGTGAGGGTTTCCAGCGCCTCGGCCGGCCCCATGATCAGCAGCACATCACCTGCCTGGAACCGCTCATCCCCCGAAGGATTGAACTGGAGGCCGGCACCGGGGTGCACCAGGCCCACCAGCAGTGAGCCCGTGGCGTGGCGCAGGCGGGCCTCCCGCAGCGTCTGGCCCACCAGGGGCGAGCGGGGGTCGATCTCGATGCGCTCCATGCCCAGTTCCAGCTGCTCCTGCTGAAGCACGATGTCGAAGAAGTTCATCACCTCGGGCTTGAGCAGCAGGCCCACCATGCGGCGGCCGCCGATCTCGTAGGGGCTCACGATGTGGTCGGCCCCGGCGGCCTTCAGCTGCCGCTCAGTGCCCAGCTTGGCGCTGCGGGCCACCACGGGCAGGTCGGGGCGGATCTGCTTGACCGTGAGGGTTACCAGCACGTTGTCGGCATCCGTGGTCAGGGCCGTGATGAGGCCCCGGGCCCGGCGGATGCCCGCCTTCTCCAGCATCAGGTCATCCATGGCGTTGCCGTAGAGGATGAGTTCCCCGGTGAAGCGCGGGCTGCGTCCCTTGGTGTTGTCCTGCTCGATGATGACGAAGGGAACCCCGGCTTTCTTCAGCTCCCAGGCGGCCTGGAAACCCATCTTGCCGAAGCCGCAGACGATGATGTGGTCCTCGACTGAGTCCAGACGTTTCTGCATGCGGAGCTCCATGATGTACCCCCGGAGGTCGCCCTCGAGAAGCAGGGCCGTGAGGTTCGAGAGGGCATAGGTGGCCACACCCAAGCCCACGATGAGGTAGAAGATCGTGAAGAGCTTTGTCCGGGCGTTCACCTCGCCCAGTTCCCGGAAGCCCACCGTGAACAAAGTGGTGATGGCCATGTAGAAGCTGTCGAGGGTCTCCAGGTGGGAGAGCAGGTGGTAGCCCAGGGCTCCCGCGACGATGACCGCGGCCAGCAGGAGGAGGGTGTAGCGCAGACGATGGAGCGGAGCGTCCCGCTGCGCATCCCGCACCGAGGGGAAGGGGATTCCGAGTTTCATCTCAGCTCCCGAGTCCTGACTTGATGGCGGAGTTTGCCGTACTGACTGCCACCAGGTGATCACCACAGGTGAGTCGGCACTCCAGGATCCCGCTCCGGCCCGAGATGCGGACCACCTTGGCCTCGCCACGCACCTCGCCCTTGGCGGGCTCGAGGAAGCGCAGGTGCAGCTCCGAGGTGGCGAAGGGCATGGCACCATCGAAAGCGGTGCTGAGAGCCAGGGCACTCACCATGTCAGCCATGGTGGCCAGCACGCCCCCGTTCACGTTGCCCCGGGCACCGTTGGTCACGGACCGGCTGGGTACCAGCACCATCACCGCACTGCCGGGCGCGACGCTCTCGATGGTCAACCCCCAGTCGCTGATGAGCGGCCAGGGATGGAAGCGCGCGCGCAGGCGCTCCAGAAGATCCGGAGCCAGGGTCTCTGGGATCTGCGGCTTGGCCATGTTTCGAGTGTAGCCGGGGTGCTCCCTGTGAAAGCTCGCGGAATCAGAGTTTCAGCACGCCCCGCAGGGTTTCGGCCATGCCCTGGAAGACTTTCGTCTGGGGGCTGTCGGGATGGGCCACCACCAGGGGCTGGCCGCTGTCGCCCCCTTCGCGGATGGCGAGGTCGATGGGCACTTCGCCCAGGAAGGGCAGGTCCATGCGCAGCGCCGCGGCCTTCACGCCGCCGTGGCCGAAGATCTGCGTCTCCTTGCCGCAACCGGGGCAGAGGAAACTGCTCATGTTCTCGATGATGCCGAGGATGGGTACCTGCACGGTCCCGAACATGCCGATGGCCTTCTTGGCGTCCAGGAAGGCCACATCCTGGGGCGTGCTCACGATGACGGCACCGTCCACCTGGGCGTTCTGGATCAGAGTGAGCTGCACATCGCCGGTGCCCGGCGGCAGATCGATGAGGAGCACGTCCAATTCGCCCCAGGCCACGTCCTTCAGGAACTGCTGGAGGGCCTTGTTCAGCATGGCGCCCCGCCAGATCACAGGGCGGTCCTCCTCGATCAGCAGGCCCATGGACATGACCTTGATGCCGAACTTCTCGAGGGGCAGGATCTGGCCGTCCGGCGTACCCAGAGGCGAATCCTTGAGGCCCAGCATCATGGGGATGGAGGGGCCGTAGATGTCGGAATCCAGCAGGCCCACCTGGAGGCCCTGCTGGGCCATGGCGATGGCCAGGTTCACGGTGACGGTGCTCTTGCCCACGCCGCCCTTGCCCGAGCCCACCACCACGCAGCGCTTGATGCCGGGGATGAGGTTCTTGAACTCCACCTGGGCAGTCTTCTCCCAGCCGATCTCGATGTCCGCCGAGGCCACGCCGGGCTGCGCCAGGATCAGCGTCTCCAGGGCCTGCTTGATGACCTGCACGCGGTCCTGATAGGCCTCCAGGAGCTGCAGCAGCACCGTCACCTTGCCCTCGGTCACGTCGATGCCCCTGATGGCCTTGAGGGTGGTGAGCGTCGCACTGGTCCCCGGGACCACGTAGGCATTGAGGGCTTCGAACAGGGCGGCGCGGCTGATCTTCTGAGTCATGCGTTTCTCCAGCCCTTTAGTCTGCCATGGGGAATGAATGGCTGATACCTCGCAGCGCTGCGAGCCCTTTGATCCCTGCCACCCATGCGTGGCGGGAGGAACCCCCGGAGAACATCAAATATCTGAATCCAGCGGCACCAGTTTCCGGGTCACGGAGCCGACGCCGCTCGAGAGCAGGGTGTGCTCGTAGATGCGGAGCTGGCTCCGCAGAGGCGGGTCCTGGGGATCCAGGCCGCGGCGCAGCACTTCGCCGTCCGGGCCCAGAACCCGGCTTTTGAGCGTGTCGTGGAGCTGGAGCTCGACCATCTCCAGGACCTGGGCCGCCAGGAGGGGATCCGTGAGAGGGAAGGCCAGTTCGACGCGGCGTTCGAGGTTCCGCGGCATGAGGTCGGCACTGGAGAGGAGCGTCTCCGGATCGCCGTCATTGGCAAAGTGGTAGATGCGCGCGTGTTCGAGGAACCGGTCGAGGATGGAAATGGCCCGGATGTTCTCGGACAGCCCAGGAACGCCCGGCCGCAGGCAGCAGGTGCCCCGCACCACTAAATCCACCTTCACGCCTTCGCGACTGGCCTCGTAGAGCATCTGGATGATCTGGGGATCCACCAGGGCGTTCATCTTGAGCAGGATGCGGGCAGGGCGCCGGTCCTGGGCATGGCCGATCTCCCGCTGGATGCGGGCCTTGAGGGCCTTCTTGAGGTGCTGGGGCGCCAGCAGCAGCCGGTGGAAGCGCGGGGGTCGGGTGTAGCCTGTGAGCATGTTGAAGAGGTTCGATAGATCTTCTCCATATTCGGGCCGCGCCGTCAGTAAGCCCAGATCGGAGTAAAGGCGGCTGGTGCGCTCGTTGTAGTTCCCCGTGCCCAGGTGGCAGTAGCGCTTGATGCCGGTGGCCTCCTGGCGCACCACCAGGCAGGCCTTGCAGTGGATCTTGTGGTTGGGCAGTCCATACACCACATGCACGCCAGTCTTCTCCAGACGCCGAGCCCAGGTGATGTTGGCGGCCTCGTCGAAGCGGGCACGCAGCTCCACGATGGCCGCCACCTGCTTGCCGCGCTCGGCGGCCCGCTCGAGGGCCGCAGCCACGGGACTGTTCGCCGTCACCCGATAGAGGGTCATCTTGATGGCGAGCACCTTGGGATCCTCCGCTGCCTCGCGCACGAAGCGCACCACGCTGTCGTCGAAGCTCTGGTAGGGATGGTTCAGCAGGATGTCGTTCCGGGAGATGGCATCGAAGATCGAACCGCTCTGCTCCAGCTGGGGCACGGGCAGAGGCGGCAGCGGGCTGTCCTTGAGGGTGGGCAGGTCCAGCTGGCCATAGAGCTGCATCAGGTCGGAGAAGGCCGTGAGGCCCGTGGTCGGATAGAGGTCTTCGGGGCTCAGGTCCATTTCCTCGATGAGCAGGTCCAGCACCTTGGACGAGATGCCATGCTCGTACTGAAGGCGCACCACGGCACCACGGCGGCGGTCGCGGAGGCTTTCCTCCACGGTCTTGAGCAGGTCCTCGGAAGGATCCTCTTCCACCGGCAGATCCGAATCGCGGGTCACTCGGATGGCGTGGCAGCACTTCACCGTGTAGCCCCGGAAGAGGCGCGACAGGTGGTGCTGCACCGCATCCTCGAGCATCACGAAGGCGTGGGTGTCCGACGCGGAGGGCACCCGCAGAAAGCGCGTGGCCAGGCCCGTGGGCACGTGGATGAAGGAGAGTTCCGAGGCGGGCAGATCGCCGTCCAGCTGGTCCTCGTCCGGTTCCAGTTCCACCACCAGCACCAGGGCCCGGTTGCCCAGGCGGGGGAAAGGGTGGCCGGTGTCCACCGCCAGGGGCGTGATCAGGGGCAGCAGGCTTCGCTCGAAGTAGTCCAGGAGGAAGTCGGCCTGCACCTTGTTCAGGTGCTTCGGGTTCATGATCGCGATGCCCTCAGTGGCCAGCTGGGGTTCGAGAATCGTGTGGAAGAGTTCGTGCTGCCGAGCCGAATAGGTGTGGATCTTGGAGGAGACCCGCTCCAGCAGCTGCCTCGGGGTGAGGCCGTCGGGACCGGGCTGGGTGATCCCGGCGTCGATCTGCCGCCAGATCCCCGCCACGCGCACCATGAAGAACTCATCCCAGTTGCTGGACACGATGCTGAGGAATTTCACCCGCTCCAGGAGCGGCACCGTGGGATCCTCGGCCTCCTCCATGACCCGGGCGTTGAAATCCAGCCAGCTCAACTCGCGGTTGAGCAGTTCCTCGGGTCGGGGAATCGAATGGAACACGGGGAGAGCCTCGGTCCTGGATCTTACATCTGGGGTGTAACAGCCTGATGGTACAGGTGATGAATCGGCAACCCCGAAGAACTTCCTTTGTTTTCAGGGCATTCTCGGGCAGAATCGATGGTTCGGCCCTCCATGGGGAGGGACCGAACGGTCCGCCCGGACCCGCCCCAACGAGAGGGCAGTCAGACCATCACGGTTGGGGCTGCCAGGTAGGAGGAACTCGAATGTCCCAGGAAGTCCTGATTGTCCCCAAGCGCGATACCTTCGGCAAAGCCGCCATTCGCGAACTGAAGCAGAGCGGCCTGATCCCGGCCGTGGTCTACGGCCTCACCGAGCCCCCCGTCGCCATTTCCATCAGCCCCAAGGCCGTGGCCCGGGTGCTGGCCAGCGACACCGGTCTGAATTCCGTGGTGTTCCTCCAGCGCGAGGGCACCGACATCAAGCGCCACGTCATCATCAAGGACATCCAGCGCCACCCCATCACCGGGCGCCTCCGGCACATCGACTTCATGCGCGTGGACATGACCCTGAAGGTGCGCGTGAAGGTGCCCGTGAAGCTGGTCGGCACCTCCATCGGCGTGAAGGGCATGGGCGGC
>JBBRZL010000023.1:0-29940 GCA_038236735.1 Holophagales bacterium
GCCCCACCCTGCGGGCTTCGGCTTGACTCGCGCCGCTGGCGCTCGCCCCTTCGGGGCTGGCTGCTTCGCAGCCGGTCCTATTCGCCTCCGGCGAATGGTCGCCAAAGTGGCCCGCCGCTCCTGCTTCGGGCTCATGCAGCACCTCCTGTGCCCCACCCTGCGGGCTTCGGCTTGACTCGCGCCGCTGGCGCTCGCCCCTTCGGGGCTGGCTGCTTCGCAGCCGGTCCTATTCGCCTCCGGCGAATGGTCGCCAAAGTGGCCCGCCGCTCCTGCTTCGTTCTCATGGGACCAGTCTGGGGCGGGGGCTAGGATTTGGCCAGCACCTCCGCCAGCACTTCGTGCACCAACTGCGCGTTAAGTCGACCCTGACCAGCCTTGAGCACCTGACCCACCAGGAAACCCCTGAGGCTCTCCTTGCCGGCTCGGAGCTGGGCCACGGGCCCTGGGTGGGCCGCCAAGACCCGGTCCACCAGGGTGGCCACGGCTGCCCGGTCGCTGATCTGGGCCAAGCCCCGCTGCGCCACGATGGTTTCGGCGTTCCCCTCGCCCGCGAGCATGGCCGGAAAAACCTGATCCTTGGCCGTACCAAAAGCAAGAATGTTCAACTCTATCAAAGACAATAATTTAGCCATGTCGTCGGGCGTTAAGGGAAAGGTTTCAATCCCGATGCCGCGCTCGTTGAGGGTGCGACTGACCTCCCCCAGCATCCAGGTCGCTGCACTTCGTCCAGAGCCACTCGCTGCGGCAAGGGTTTCAAAGTAGGCCGTGAAGGCGGGGCTCTGGGCCAGGGCCAGGGCTTCATCCTGCCCCAGGCAGTAGGCTTCCCGCCAGCGCTGGATCTGCTGGTCGGGCCGCTCGGGAAGGGCGGCCCGGGCTGCCTCGATCTCATCGGGGACGACGGTCAGAGGGGGCAGGTCGGGTTCCGGGAAGTAGCGGTAGTCCATGGCCGCTTCCTTGGTGCGCTGGGGTCGCGTCTCCCCGGCCGTCGCGTCCCAGCCGCGGGTCTCCATCCGGATCGCCCCCCCCGCTTCGAGCAGGGCCGCCTGCCGGTCAATCTCATGGTCCAGAGCCTGGCGCACGAACCGGAAGGAATTCAGGTTCTTCACCTCGATTCGGGTTCCCAGCTCTGACTCACCGGTGCGCCGGAGGCTCACGTTGGCGTCGCAGCGGAAGCTGCCTTCTTCCATGTTCCCATCGCAGATCCCCAGGGCCACCACCAGCCGATGCAGGGCCTTGAGGTAGTCCGAAGCCTCCCTGGCGCTGCGGAGATCCGGGGCCCCCACGATCTCCAGGAGGGGCACGCCAGCCCGGTTCAGGTCCACGTGGCTGTGCCGCCCATCCAGATCATGGTGGCTCTTTCCAGCATCCTCCTCGAGGTGGGCCCGCTCCAGACGGATCCGCACCGGCGCCCCGGAGCCCCGCACACTGGGGTCGCCCGGGATGTCCAGGTGACCCTCTTCGACGATGGCCACCGGGCCCTGGGTGATCTGGAAGCCCTTGGGCAGGTCCGGGTAGAAGTACTGCTTCCGGTAGAAAGTACTGGTCGGCTGGATGCGCGCATCCACCGCGAGGCCCAGCGTGATGGCCATGCGGACCGCCTCGCCGTTCAGGGTTGGCAGGGCTCCCGGTAGCCCCAGGCACACAGGACAGGTGTGGGAATTCGGGGCGGCGCCATAGGTGTTAGGGCAGGCACAGAACATCTTGGAGCGCGTCCGGAGCTGGACATGCACCTCCAGTCCGATCACCGCTTCATAACCAGGCTTCATCCGCAACTCCCCGGCCAGTCTAACCGAGCCAATGCCTCGCTACTTCCCGAGGCAGAAGCCACTGAACAAAGCGTCCAACGCGCTCTCCACCCGGTCCTCACCAGTCAGCCTGGCCAACAGGCCCCAGGCGCCCTGGAGTAGTGAGGCCGGCAGCTCCGGCGGGCTGCCGGCCTCTAGTCCCATCAGCAGGTCCAACTGCTCGGCCAAGTCGTCCAGCAGGGCTGCCTGGCGCTCCGTGGCAAGAGCCCCAAGGCACGCCTCGGGCCCCAGGCCCCCAAGCAAGCGTTCTTTCAGGGCGGCCTCCAGCGCATCCAAGTCCCCCAGGTGCGCGGCGATGGTCACTCCGGGTGCCGTGGCCAGATCGGCAAAAGTGCGCACCACGAGGACCTTGCCCCGAAAGGGCGCCAGGGCCTCCTCGACCACTGGATCCAGCCCGGAATCCTGGGCGGGCCAGAGATGGAGTACCAGATCAGCCGTCTCGAGCACGGGGGCCACCCTGGCCACACCCAGGCGCTCCACGGGATCCGCGGTGTCGTGCAGCCCCGCCGTATCGAAGAGCCGCAGAGGCAGACCCCGCCATTCACAACGCACCTCCAGCACGTCCCGGGTGGTGCCCGGGATCGCGGTGACGATGGCCCGGTCCTCGTCGGCAAGGGCATTGAACAGGGTGCTCTTGCCGGCGTTAGGGCGCCCGACCAGGGCCAGACGGAGGCCGTCCTTCAGGTGCCGGGCAGCTCGCGCCCGGGATTGTTCCACGTGGAACCGGGCCTGGAGCGGCTCGAGTTCTGATGCCAAGTCTTTCAGGTTCAGCGAGATTCCTTCTTCCTCCCCATAGTCCACCGCCGCCTCCGCCCGGGCCATCCAGGGGGCTAGGGCCAGTCGGGCCTCGGCGATCCAGGGGGGCTGGGCGCCGGCCCGGGCCTGGGCCAGGCGGATCTGGGTATCGGTTTCTGCGGCCACCAGATCTCGCAGGGCTTCCGCCTCCAGCAGATCCTGTTTCCCGTTCCACAGCGCACGCCGGGTGAACTCGCCGGGCTGGGCCAGACGGATGCCCAGCGTTGCCAGGTGCGCCAGGAGGCGTCGGACGAGCAAGGGGTTGCCATGTACCTGGAATTCCACCACGTCCTCACCCGTGTAGCTGGCAGGGCCCGGAAAGAACAGCACCAGGGCCTGTTCGCGGAACCCATCCCAGCGCAGCGTGCGCAGGGTGGCCACCCGGGGCCGAGGCAACACCACCAGGGGTGCCAGGGTTTCTGCGAGGCCTGGTCCCGAAACGCGCACCAACGCGATGGCCGAGGGCAGAAGGGCCGTTGCTGGAGCGCAAATGGGGGTGTTGGGCTGCGTCGCCAGAAGCGTCCCCCTTTCTTCACTCCGGGCGCAGCCCGGGGTGTACTTCATTTACCACTGGAGCCACCTACCGCTTGAACACCTTGACGGGCTTGAAGGTGCCGGTGCCTTCGCTCTCGGTGCCCAGGCCCGGCTCCCGGCTTACCACCAGGTGCACCCAGCGGCGCTCGCGGGCACTGAGGGCGCCCAGGGTGTGGCTGCCCAACTCCCGTGCTTTCTGCGCGGCGAACTGACCCATGGCCATGACTTCCTGCATGCGGAAGAGCCGGGCCCCCTTCACGTCCAGGTAGGCCAGCTTCTGGTCCTCCCGCTCGCCCTGGGCTTCGTGGAGCAGAAACTGAAGGGCATCCAAGGCCACCCCCCGGTTGGCACCCAGGAGGGACGCATCGAGGCCCGCAATGGCCACCCGATTGGGGAAGGCCTCCTCGTCGCCGGAGGGGGCGAACCGGGCCTCCAGGGTCAGGCCCAAGTGCGCACCCCAACTGGCGATGAGCTCGGGAACGGACTCCAGGCTGACGCCGGCCTTGCGCATGGCGAACTCCTAGGCGGTGATGGGTTCGGGGTTGTAGGTCCGCATGACCCACCACGTCTGGGCCAGGCCGATCAGGTTGAACACGAAGTAGTAGATCGTAAGCCCGGCGGGACTCTGATAGAAGAAAAAGGTCATCATTGCGGGCATCAGCACCAGCATCATCTTGCGCTGCGCAGGGTCGCCCACGGCGGGCGTCATGTACTGCTGGGCGAACATCGAAAGGCCCATGAGCACGGGGTAGATGGCGTAGGGATCCTTGGCGGAAAGGTCAACGATCCAGCCGAAGAAGGGGGCGTGGCGCAGCTCGAAGACGTTGTTCAACATGGACCACAGGGCCAGGAAGATGGGCATCTGAAGCAGCATGGGCAAGCAACCACCCATGGGGTTGTGCCCGTTCTTCTTGTAGAGGGCCATGAGCTCTTTCTGCATCTCGGCCTTCTTGGTCATGTCACCACCAAACTTGTCGTACTTGGCCTGGAGGGCCTTCTGGTGGGGCTCAAAGTCCTTCATGCGCAGCATGGAAATGGTCTGCTTGGTGTTCAAGTGCCAGGTGGCAAACCGGATGATCAAGGTGAAGATCACGATGGACCAACCCCAATTGCCCACCACGGCATGGACCTTCTTCAGAAGCCAGAACAACAGGTGGGATACGGCCCCGAAGAAGCCGTAATCGATGATCTGGGTGAAGGGCTTCTCGAAGGCGAGGAGCGGTTCGGCCTGCTTGGGCCCCAGGTAGAGGGCGGCCTCCATGTGGCCGGCCTGGGGCAGCAGGTCATAGCCCGACGTGTCCCGGCTCGCCGGGCGAGGCAGCTTCCAGAGCGCGGCAAAATAGTGGTTCCGCTGTTCCTTGGAGCCCTTGTCAAGCCCGGCGTCCAGGCCCAGTCGCTCCGCCGTGGGCGGCAACTCCTTGCGCTTGGAGCCCAGAAAGCTGAAGAAGGGGTCGTGCAACATTTCGGTCCAGGTCACAGCCACTATGCCCTTTTCGGTCAACGAATAGACCCGGCCCAAGTGCTTCACGGGTTCATCGGCTGCCGGGTTCGCGATCAACTGCAGCGCGGTGGCATGGGGCGAGACGACCTCCACCTTCAGGCTGTGGCCCCGGGTGGGCACGACGTAGCTGAGGCGGTCTCCGGCGGTGTTCTCGAAGATCACGACGGTACCCGTGGCGTTCTGCTCTTCGCGCACAGTCTCGAAGCCTGCGCCCTTCAGGGTTCCCAGTCCGGCGAAGGCCTCGGGAAAGAAGGGGGTGCCATCCTGGCGCCAGGTCGCCTGTTTGAGGGCGCCCGTGGCCACCTGCCAGGTCAGCAAGAGTTCCTGGGATGCCAGGGAATGGGTCGCGGCTGGATCCGCCGTTTTCACGTCGCCCTGGGCCACGGGAACCAGGGCTGGGACCTTGGGCGCAGGGGCGACCGCCGGAGCGGGCATGGTCGGGACGGCCTGCTGGACCTCCACCCTGGGCAGGGGCTTGGCATACCGTGAAGTCAGCCAGAACTGGCCACCCAGCAGGATCATGCTGCCGATGACGAAGTAGAGGACATTGCGCTTGTTCATGGGGCATCCGGGGCGGAAAGACGGCGCAGGGCCAGTCGCAGCTGGTTTTCAATATCCTGAAAGGTGATCGTGTGCAGGGGTGGGGCCGTGCGACCTGGGCGCACCCAGACCACCCAGGATGATTCATTCAGCGGTGGCTCTAGACCTGCCAGAAAGGCCATTCGCACCTGGCGACGGAACCGGTTACGCTGCACGGCGGGGCCAGTCTTGCGGGGTGAGGTCACCAGCAGCATCGGTCGGCTCGCCATGGGACTGCGCCAGGCCCGGACATCCAGCCACGACGATGACCCCAGCAGGGGCCGGGGCGGGGGCGCGGGAACCGCGTGGTCCTTGTGGCGGACCGTGCGGAAGCGGTCCTTGAAGATCACGGGGCGATGCCCGGCCCGCGGCCTACAACGCCAGGACGTGGCGGCCTTTGGCGCGGCGGCGCTTGAGCACCAAGCGGCCGTTCTTGGTCTTCATCCTGCTCAGGAAGCCGTGGGTCTTCGCGCGTCGGCGGTTGTTAGGCTGAAAGGTGCGCTTCATGGTTCCACCTCGGGGGTCTCCTCCCGGGGAGGAGGACGAACCTTCGAGGGTATCAGCGAGCGCCTGCGCGCTCAAGGGCATTTCCATCGTTCCATCCCCGTCACGGGGTGCTAAATTGGTTTCCCCCCCGCGAGCCCGGCGTGGACTGAGCGTGCGCCGCACCCTCCGCCAACGGCGTGTGCCCGCGTTTCGCCCCCGAGGCCAGTGACCCATGCGATCCACCGATCCCGCCACCCTCTGGGAAACGCTGCGCCTCAGCCTGTCCAAGCAACTGCCCGAGGCCAGCTTCAAGGAGTGGATCGCACCCTGTGAGCCCTTGAAACTGGAGAACGGCGCGCTCTGGATCCAGGTGCCCAGCGCCGCTGCGAAACTTTGGATCGAGCAGCAGTTGCCCGAGGAATTCAATGATGCGCTGGCGCAGGGCGGCCTGGCCGACCTGCGCCTGGAGTTCCAAGTCAACGGCTCCCCGGCGCCGGTGCCAGTGGTTCCCGCCAGGAAGACCGCCCACGTGACTCCGGGAGCAGCGGAGTCCAGCGTCTCCTTCCCCCATCTATTCAACCGCTATACCCTCGATCGCTTTGTCGTGGGGCCCGGCAGCCAGCTTGCCTTTGCCGCGGCCAGGGCCGTGGTGGACAGCTACGGCAAGGCCGCCACACCCCTCAGCATGAACCCGCTGTTCATCTACGGCGGCGCGGGGCTGGGGAAGACCCACCTCATGGTCGGCATCGGCAAAGGGTTGCTGGAGCGTCATCCCGGGCTCCGCGTGGTCTACATCAAGGTAGATAACTTCTTCAACGAACTCACCGTGGCGATCAGGGCGAAGAACACCGAGCCCATGCGCAAGAAGTACCAGCAGAACGATGTGCTGCTGCTCGACGACGTGCAGACCCTGGGCAAGATGGAGCGCACCCAGGAGGAGATCTTCCACATCCTGGAACACCTGCTCCAGCATGGGCGGCAGATCGTCATCACTTCCGACAAGCCGCCCCAGCGGCTCGAGGGTTGCCATGAGCGGCTCATCACGCGCTTCAAGTGGGGCCTCACGGCCGACATCCAACCCCCGGACTTCGAGACCCGCATCGCCATCCTGAAGAAGAAGCTGGAGGACGCCGATTTCAACAGCGTTCCCCCGATCCCCGAAGACGTGCTGACCTTCATCGCCCACAAGGCCAAGGGGAGTGTCCGCGACCTGGAGGGCTTCCTCACCAGAGTCATCTTCCAGGCCAGTCTCATCGGCGTGGCTCCCACCCTGGAGGTTGCGCATGCGGCCTTCCAGGGCCAGAGCGGGGAAGAGCCCACTGCGGCGATTCCACCCGAACGCATCTACCGCATGACCGCCGAGACGTTCAATGTCTCCTATGTCGACCTCATGAAGAAGCGGTCTCGGCAGCAGGTGATCCTGGTTCCCCGACAGGTGGCCATGTACCTCGCGCGGGAGATTGCATCACAACCTTTTGCTGACATCGGGCGCTCTTTTTCCATGCATCATTCCACCGTCATGAACGCCGTCGACTCCGTGCGCGAGCGCATGAAGCGCGATCCCGAATTCCACAGGTTGGTCCAGGCTCTTCTTAATAGTATTCATTGAAATAAGATGACTTATATAGATATCCGCAGAGTCGCCCTTGCTTCAATCCACAAAAACACCGGGGGCGTTTTCATGAGCCTGCTCCCACCCCGTATTGAACACACTTCCTGGGGCTCTCCACAGCCTGTCCCGCGCAGGGAAACTCCGGTAGGATAGGGCTTTGACTCGCCTTTCCACAGGTTGCCCCGCTCCTCAGCATCATCAAGGGTGATTCATGACTCTTCAATTACAGGTTTCCAAGGATCGACTGGATCGTACCTTGGGTTTCTTGAAGCACGCCCTTGATCGTCGGGTGACCCTTCCGATCCTTCAGCACATCCTGGTCGATGTGCGCTCGAAGGAAGTTGTTCTCAAGGCCACGGACATGGAATTAGCCTTTGAGGCCACTGTGCCCGGCGAAGGGCAGGGGCAATGGACCATGGCCATTCCGGGGAAGAAATTCATCGAGACCGTTCGTGTCTTTCCCGAGGGGATCCTCAGCCTGGAGTGTCCGGATGCCGGCGGGCGCCTGTGGCTGCGGGCCAAGGGGATGAACTCGGAGCACAACATCCAGCCTGGAGAGGGCTTCCCTGAGTTGCCCGCACCTGGAAAGCAACTGCCCGTGGTGAAGATTCCAGTGCTGCGATTCAAGCGAGCCATTCAGCTGGGCTCTATCGCGGTGAGCAAGGACGCCACCAAGCCCACGCTTTCCGCCGTGCTGGTTCACCTGTCGAAGCATCATGTGCGGGTGGTTTCCACGGATGGGTTCCGCCTGGCAGTGGCCGAGGTGCCCTGTGAGACCAAGCTGAACGAAGAAGTCCGCCTGATCGTGCCCAAGCGGGCCCTGGACCTGATCCCCACCCTGCTGGGCGACGAGGGCGAGGTCGAACTCTGCTGGGATGGCACCACCTTGTTCCTCGATCAGCCCGGCCTGAAATTCAGCACCCGCCTGGTCACCGGCAACTATCCGGCCTACGAGAAGGTGCTCCCGGCGGAGCTCCCCAAGCGCGTGATCATGGACCGGGAGGTCTTCCTCAAGACCCTGCGCTTCGTGGGCCTGAAGAAGGACGACTACAACAAGAACGTCCGTCTTTTCTATGAATTCCCCAATCTGCGCACGGTCTTCCAGCATCCGGACGAGGGTGTCAACCAGGCGACGCTTCCCTTCACGGGTGAGGAACAACCCTTCGAGTTGGCCTTCAACATCGACTACCTCACCGAGTTGCTGGAGCGGCTGCCCGGTGACGAGGTGGTCTACCAGTTCAAGGACGAAGTGGGCCAGGGCGTCTTCATGTCGCCCAGCCTGGAAGACTTCAGCTTCCGCTACGTCCTGATGCCCGTGCGCTTCGCCAACAGCGCCACCGCTTGATCCGTACTGCATTCCACAGAACCCTACAAAGCGAGTCTTGATGTCCGAAGAAGTCCTTAGCAAGCACGTCCACACCCCTCTGGAAACCGACAGCTACACCGCCGATAACATCACGGTTCTGCGAGACCTCGAGGCCGTTCGCAAGCGGCCCGGCATGTACATCGGCGATACCGACGATGGCAGTGGCCTGCATCACATGGTCTACGAAGTTGTCGACAACGCCGTCGACGAGGCCCTGGCGGGATTCTGTACCCGCGTGGACGTCATCCTCCACAGCAACGGGAGTTGCACCGTCGAGGACAACGGCCGCGGCATTCCTGTGGATATCCACAAGGAGGAGGGCCGCAGCGCCGCGGAAGTGATCATGACCGTGCTCCACGCCGGCGGGAAATTCGACAACACCAGCACCGACGGCAAGAACGCCTACAAGGTGTCCGGCGGCCTCCATGGCGTGGGCGTGTCCTGTGTGAACGCCCTCTCTTCCAAGCTCTGGCTCACGGTCTGGAAGGACGGTGAGGAGCACGCCATGACCTTCTCCCAGGGCAAGGCGGACGCCCCCCTGAAGAAGATCGGCCCTACGGCCCGGCGCGGCACCCGCGTGCGCTTCCAGCCGGATCCCGAGGTGTTCAACAACGTCCTCGACTTCAGCTTCGAGATCCTGAGCCAGCGCCTGCGCGAACTGAGCTACCTCAACCAGGGCGTCCACATCCGGATCACCGATGAGCGCACCGGTGACACCCACGATTTCATGAACGCCGGAGGCATCAGTGCCTTCGTGGAGCACTTGAATCGCAACAAGGTGGTGCTCCATAAACCGCCCATCTACATCAAGGACGAGAAGCAGGACACCACGGTGGAGGTCGCCCTCCAATGGAACGACACCTACCAGGAGACCCTCTACTGCTTCACCAACAACATCCGCAACCGCGATGGTGGGGCGCACCTGGAGGGTTTCCGGGCCGCCATGACGCGCGTCATCAACACCTATGCGGAAAGGAACAACCTGCTGAAGAGTGCCAAGGTGACCCTTTCGGGCGAAGATGTTCGGGAAGGACTCACCGCAGTCTTAAGTGCTAAAGTTCCTGACCCCAAGTTTTCAAGCCAAACCAAGGACCGTCTAGTGTCCAGCGAGGTCAAGGGCATCGTCCAGACCATCGTCTACGAGAAACTCTCCGCCTTCTTCGAGGAGAACCCACGGGAGGCCAAGGCCATCCTGGAGAAGGCCATCGAGGCCGCCCGGGCCCGCGAGGCCGCCCGCAAGGCCCGCGATCTAACTAGGCGCAAGGGTGCCCTGGATGGTGGTGGTTTGCCGGGCAAGCTGGCGGACTGCCAGGAAAAGGATCCAGCCCTGAGTGAGATCTTCCTGGTGGAGGGCGATTCTGCCGGCGGCAGCGCCAAGCAGGGTCGCCACCGCGCCACCCAGGCCATCCTGCCCCTCAAGGGCAAGATCTTGAACGTAGAAAAGGCCCGGTTCGACAAGGTTCTGAGCAGCGGCGAGATCCGGATCCTCATCCAGGCCCTGGGGGCGGGCATTGGCAAGGAGGAGTTCAAGATCGAGAACCTGCGCTACCACAAGGTGGTGCTCATGACCGACGCCGACGTGGACGGCTCCCACATCCGCACCCTCCTGTTGACCTTCTTCTACCGCCAGATGCCCGAGCTGGTGGAGCGGGGCTACCTCTACATTGCCCAGCCGCCCCTCTACAAAGTGAAGAAGGGCAAGATGGAAAAATACCTCAAGGACGAACGGGCCCTGGAAGAGTTCCTGTTCCAGAAGGCCCTGGATGGCTGGACCCTGACCCTGCCGGACGGTAGCGAGCACAAGGGTGCCACCCTGGTGCGCGAGATGAAGAAGTGGGGCGAGGTGAAGCAGCTCTACGGCAAGTTGAACCGCCGCGGCTATAGCCAACCCTTGGTCGACGCCCTGCTGGCTGAAGGCCTGCTGGACGATGCCCGGTTCGCGGATCGGCAGGGGCTGGAGCAACTGGCCGCCGCCATCACCAAGCAGAAGCTCGGCACCTGTGAAATCGAATCCATCGAGGCCGTGGAGCACGCAGCCGGGGGGGATGAGCCGGCCGTCACGGAACCCGCCAGCCACCGCCTGCGGGTCGTGCGCATGCACCTCAGCCGCCCCATCACCCTGTGGATCGACAACCAGGTGGCCCACTGGGGTGAATTCCGCCGCCTGGCGGCCCTGCATGTCGAGCTGGCGGGCTTCCGGGGGGGCGAGCTGCGCCTGCGCCGCCTCAAGGACGTCAAGGAAGTTGCCAAGGAAAAGGAAGGCGAGGAGGAGGGCGAAGAGGGCACCCCCAAGCTCAACAAGGAGATGGTCTTCACAGAGCCTGAAGCCATGCTGGCCATGGTGATGGAGGAGGGCAAGCGGGGCCTCGGCGTCCAGCGCTACAAGGGTCTGGGTGAAATGAACCCGGAACAGCTCTGGGAAACCACCATGGACCCCGAGCGCCGCACCCTGCTGCAGGTACGGGTGGACGATGCGGTCGAGGCCGACGAGATCTTCACCATCCTCATGGGCGATGCTGTGGAACCCCGGCGCCGCTTCATCGAGACCAACGCCCTCCTGGCTGAGAATATCGACATTTAAGCCCTTTGATTACAGCAATGTCGAGCTGCGTTCCACGTAGAACATTGGAAGATCCATGAATCAGAATCGAATCGAGCCACTGGAAATCGAAAAAGAGATGCGGAAGTCCTACCTGGACTACGCCATGAGCGTCATCGTGGGCCGGGCCCTGCCCGATGTCCGCGACGGACTCAAGCCCGTTCACCGCCGCGTGCTCCACGCCATGAAGGAAGCCGGGAACGACTGGAACCGGGCCTACAGGAAGTCCGCCCGCACCGTGGGTGATGTGATGGGTAAGTACCATCCCCACGGCGACTCGGCCATCTATGACACCCTCGTCCGCATGGCCCAACCCTTCTCCATGCGCCATGTGCTGGTGGATGGCCAGGGCAACTTCGGCTCCATCGATGGCGACTCTGCGGCGGCCATGCGTTATACCGAGGCCCGCCTGTCCCGGGTGGCCAACGAGCTCATGGGTGATATCGACCAGGACACGGTCGATTTCGTGCCCAACTACGATGGCAGCCTGGAAGAACCCCTGGTGCTTCCCGCCCGGTTCCCCAACCTGCTGGTGAATGGCTCCCAGGGCATCGCCGTCGGCATGGCCACCAGCATTCCGCCCCACAACCTGCGGGAATGCTGCAACGCTTTGGTGGATCTCATCGATCAGCCGGGCCTGGCCCTGGATGGCCTGATGGCCCACATCAAGGGCCCCGATTTCCCCGGTGGCGGCCTCATGCTGGGCACCGAGGGCGTGGTGGACGCCTATCGCACGGGTCGGGGTCGCTGTGTGGTGCGATCCAGGTCCCACGTAGAGCAGATCCGGCGGGCGGGGGACCGCGAACAGCTCGTCTTCACCGAGTTGCCCTACCAGGTGAATAAGGCCAACGTCATCGAGAAGATCGCTGAGCTGGTGCGGGACAAGAAGATCGACGGCATCAGCGATCTGCGGGATGAAAGCGACCGGGAGGGCATCCGCCTCGTGGTTGAGCTCAAGAAGAACGAGCCCAGCGACATCGTACTCAATCAGCTCTACCAGCAGACCCAACTCCAGAACAGCTTCCCCATCACCATGCTGGCCATTGTCAACGGCCAGCCCCGGGTCTGCACCCTCCGGGAGGTGCTGCAGGAGTTCATCGGTTTCCGCCGCGAAGTCGTGACCCGGCGGACCATGTTCCAGTTGCGGAAGGCCGAAGAGCGGCACCACATCCTCATGGGCCTCAAGATCGCGCTGGACCACCTGGATGCGGTCATCAAGCTGATCCGGGCTGCCAAGAGCCCCGAAGAGGCCAAGGCTGGCCTCATGGCCGGGGCCTTCGCCACCGCTGCTGCCCTCAAGAAGGACCCGTCTCTCTGCCTGTCTGCCGTGCAGGCCCAGGCCATCCTGGACATGCGCCTCCAGCGTCTCACCGGCTTGGAGCGGGAGAAGATCCTGGACGAGCTGGCCGAGATCGAGAAGCTCATCGCCAAGCTCAGGGCCATCTTGAACGATGAAAAACTGCTCTTGAAGGTCATCAAGGAAGAGCTGCAGCAGGTGGCCGACCAGTTCGGCAACGACCGCCGCACCGAGATCGTGGGCTACTCCGGCGAGATCCGCATGGAGGACGTGGTGCCGGACGATCCCATGGTCGTCACCATGTCCAAGACCGGCTACATCAAGCGGACCGACCTCAACTCCTACCGCCGGCAGCGGCGCGGGGGCCGAGGCAAGGTGGGGATGAAGACTAAGGACGAGGATTTCGTCGAACAGCTCTTCATGACCAAGGCCCACGACACCCTCATGGCCTTTACTGACAAGGGCATTGTCTACGCGTTGAAGGTCTATGACTTGCCCGAGGCCGCCGCTTCCACCCGGGGCAAGCACATCCGCAACCTGATCTCCCTGAAGGATGGGGAGAACGTGGTGACCCTCATGGCCCTGCGGGACTTCCCAGAAGGCGAGACCCTGGTCTTCGCCACCAGCGATGGCACGGTGAAGAAATCCAGCCTGGCGGCCTATGCCAACATCCGGGTGAACGGCCTCATTGCCCTCAACATCGACGATGGCAACAGCCTGGTGGCCGTGCGGCGCTCCACGGGCGCTCAACAGATCTTCCTGGCCACAGCCCAGGGCAAGGCCATTCGCTTCCCCGAAGAGGATGTCCGGGCCACAGGGCGCGCCACCACGGGCGTGCGCGGCATGAAGCTGGCCAAGGGTGACCACATCGTAGATATGGAAGTGGCCGATCCCCTGCCGGATCTGCCGGAAGGCGTGGAGCCCGACGAAAGCACCGAGGACCACGGCATGCTGCTCACGGTCTGCGAGAAGGGTTATGGCAAGCGCAGCCTGCTCCAGGACTACCGGCTCCAGGGCCGGGGTGGCACTGGCGTCATCAATATCCGCGCCGGCGTCCGCAATGGCCATGTGGTGGGCTTCAAGCTGGTCAAACCCGGAGAAGGCTGCCTCCTCATCAGCCAGGAGGGCATGGTCATCCGCTTCCTCATCGACGAAGTCCGCAAGACCGGCCGCAACGCCCAGGGTGTCGGCCTCCTCAAGCTGGCCAGCGCCGAGGACCGCGTGGTGGGGCTCGCCAAGATCGACGCCAGTGCCATGGCCCTGGATGAGGAGGATGACCTGGTCGAGCCCGAGGTCGCCCACCCGGGCCCCGACGAAAGTGGCGAGCAGCCCAAGTTGGGGCTGTAGACAACGATCTTTTGGACAGGCGCAAAACGGTGTGGACGCGTCCGCGCCGTTTTGCGTTAAAGGTAGGACACCCAGTCGCCGCCCAGCACTTCGATGGCTTCCCGCTCCAGCCTCGGCAGGCGTTCCACATGGAACAGGTAGACCCAGGCGCGGTAGCGTTGGCCGCCTTCGAGGGTGACGGGCAGGAGTTCGCGGGTGAACCGGCCTTCCTCTACGCCCTCCAGGGGGTCCAGGTCGGCCAGGGCGGATTCGAGGCAAGCTTCGTCCTCATAGCCGACGAAGTCGCCCCTTATCCAGCCCGGACCAGGGGCGGGAGTGGTGGGTTCAGGGCCAGGCACCAGGGCGGGATAGCCCGCGGCCAGATGGAAAAGCCGACCGGTCACCCAGGCGGTGGTCAAGCCTTCAGGGTGAGTTCGCAGCAACCAGGCGTGGTTGGTCCCGCCCTCCCGGAGCGTTCCATAGACAAACAATCCGTCCGCTTCGGTCATGGCACCCCCTGGAAAACATACCGCCAAAACGCATGGCGTTTTGGCGGTGGCCGGCGGATCGGGAGAGGAACGAACTATTCAGGAATGGGGAACTGATCGGTGAGGTGGAAGACCTCCTGGCGCACGCGGGCGAAGGTGCTTTCGTCGGCCCGGTGGCGCAGGGTCACGTCGAAGAAGCGGGCGATGTGATCCATCTCCTCCTCCTTCATGCCGCGGGTGGTGAGGGCGGGGCTGCCGAGGCGGATGCCTGAGGGCTTGAGGGGCGGGTTGGGATCGAAGGGGATGCCGTTCTTGTTGGTGGTCATGCCCGCGCGGTGCAGGCAACTCTCGGCTTCGTTGCCCAGGAGGCCATGGTCGCGCAGGTCCACCAGGAAGAGGTGGTTGTCGGTGCCGCCACTGACGATGCGCCAGCCCCGCTCCTGGAGCCCCTTGGCCAAGGCATGGGCGTTCCGGATCACCTGGCCGCTGTAGGCCTTGAACTCCGGCTGCTGCATTTCATGGAAGGCCACCGCCTTGGCGGCGATGACGTGCATGAGGGGGCCGCCCTGGACGCCCGGGAAGACCGCACGATCGATATCCTTGGCATACTGGGACTTGGAGAGAATGAGGCCGCCACGGGGACCGCGCATGGTCTTGTGGGTGGTGGTGGTGACATAATCCGCGAGGGGCACGGGGCTGGGGTGATGGCCTGTGGCGACCAGCCCAGCGATGTGGGCCATGTCCACCATGAGCAGGGCGCCCACCTCGTCGCAGATCTCGCGGAAGAGGGGGAAGTTCCAGGTGCGACTGTAGGCGGAGGCCCCCACGACGATCATTTTCGGGCGGTGCTGCAGGGCCAAGGACCGCACCTCGTCCATGTCCACCCGCTCGTCTTCCTGGCGCACATGGTAGGGGACGAAATGGTAGAGGATGCCGGAGCTGTTGAGGGGGTGACCATGGGTCAAGTGGCCGCCATGGGCCAGATCCAGGCCCATGACCGTATCGCCGGGCTTCAGGGCGGCCAGGTAGACGGCCATGTTGGCCTGGGCGCCGCTGTGGGGCTGCACGTTGGCGTGCTCGGCGCCGAAGATCTGCTTGGCCCGGTCGCGAGCCAAGTTCTCGATGGTGTCGACATTGCTGCAGCCGCCGTAGTAGCGCTTGCCGGGGTAGCCTTCGGCGTACTTGTTGGTGAAGTGCGAGCCCATGGTCTGCATGACGGCGCGGGAGGCATAGTTTTCCGAGGCGATGAGTTCCAGGTGGTGACGCTGGCGCTGCACCTCCAGTTCCAGGGCCTGGAACACTGCTGGGTCGACGGTTCGGATCACTTCATACATGGCGAGAGCTCCAGGTGATGCCCCTATCCTAGCCGCGGTACGGGCCCGCCAAGGCGTGCTCTTCGTGAGCGGGGTCACAGGTCAGAGCGTGTGAGACACTGGGGAGCCGGAGTTCTCATGCCCTTCCTTCCGCCCCACGATGAAGCCGAGCTGGAGCGATTCGAGCACCCGTTGGCGAGCCGCTACGCGAGCAAGGCCATGGTGCGCCTGCTGTCGCCGCTCTATCGCCAACGCGTGTGGCGTCGGCTCTGGATCGCCTTGGCCGAGGCGGAAGCGGAGCTGGGCCTTCCGATCACCGAGGCGCAGATCGCCGAGCTGCGAGCCTCCCAGGACGCCGTGGACCTGGACGCCATTGCGCGGCACGAGGCCGCGCTGCGCCACGACGTCATGGCCGCCATCCACGCCTGGGGCGAGCAGGCGCCGAGAGCCCGGCCCATCCTCCACCTGGGCGCCACCAGTTGTTTCGTGACCGACAACGGGGACCTGCTGATTTCGCAGGAGGCGCTGGCGCTGCTGCGCACCCGCGTGCTGGATGTCATCGCGGCGCTGGCAGCCTTCTCCGCCCAGTGGCAGGACCTGCCGACCCTGGGATTCACGCACTTCCAGCCGGCCCAGCCCACCACCGTGGGGAAGCGGGCCTGTCTCTGGCTCCAGGACCTGCTTCTGGACCTGGAGGACCTGGACCACCTGGTTCGCACCACGCCGGTGCGCGGCGTGAAGGGCGTGACCGGCACCCAGGCCACCTTCCTGGAGCTCTTCGACGGCGACGGCGCCAAAGTCGAGGCGCTGGAGCGCCGCTTTTGCGACAAGGTTGGCTTTCCCGCCATTCCCGTGAGCGGCCAGACCGCCAGCCGCAAGCTGGAAGATCGCATCGGCCAGGTGCTCTGCGGCCTCGCGGCCTCGGCCTCGAAGTTCGCCTGCGACCTGCGGCTCCTGCAGCACCTCAAGGAAGTTGAAGAGCCTTTCGAGACACAACAGGTCGGCTCCTCCGCCATGCCCTACAAGCGCAACCCCATGCGCAGCGAGCGCATCAACAGCCTGGCCCGGTTCGTCCTGGGGCTCATGCCCAGCAGCTACCAGACCACGGCCACCCAGTGGCTGGAACGCACCCTGGACGATTCGGCCCACCGCCGACTCACCTTGAGCCAGGGCCTGCTGGCGGTGGATGCCATCCTGGTGTTGTACCGGAACGTGGCCTCAGGGCTCGTGGTGAACCCCCGGATGATCGAGACGCGCCTGGGGAACGAACTGCCCTTCATGGCCGCCGAGGTCATGCTCATGGAGGGCGTGAAGCGAGGCGGCGACCGCCAGGACCTGCATGAGGCTTTCCGTGTGGCCTCCATGGAGGCCGGCAGGCGCATCAAGCAGGAGGGTGGAGCCAACGACCTGCTGTCCCTGCTGGCCGCGGATCCCGCCTGGGCCATGACCGAGAAGGAACTGGCCGCCCTGCTGGATGCCCGCCGCTTCACCGGCCGCGCGGGCGAACAGGTGCGCCAGTTCCTTGCGGGCCCCGTGGCCGAGGCGCTGAAGAACCATGTTCCCGCCGGGGCCACGGCTGTCCGTGTTTGACCGATTGAGATCGAAAGGTAACTCATGCTGAAACTCGCCGTGATCGGTGCCCAGACGATGCTGGGCCGGGAACTCGTGGGCACCCTGGAGGCTCGGGACGCCTCGGTGGTGCCCCTGTCCATCGGGGCCCTCAGCGTGGAGGAGGAGATCGGCGATCTGGTGGTCTTCGCCCCGAGCCAGGCCCTCTTGGAGGGGCTCGATGCCGTCGTCCTCGCGGATACCCCCGACCCTGCCCTGTTGGAGGGCTTTCCAGGCCGGATCCTCGACCTTCGCCCTGAGCCAGAGCCCAGGATCAATCCCATCCCCCTGTCCGGGCCCTGGCCCAAGGACACCAAATCCTTGCGGGGCCGCCCCGCCCTGGAGCAGGTGCTGGCCCTGATCCCCTCGCTGCTGGATGGCGTGGGTGAGGTGGGCGGCGTCCACCTCCGCTCCGTGGCCTGGATGGGGGACCGGGGGCTGGATGGCCTCGTGGAACAAACGCTTTCCGTCCTCAACGGCGAAGACCCCGACCTGGCCAAGCTGGGCTACCGCCAGGCCTTCGAACTGGTACCGGTGCCCCCAGTGGCCGGCAAGGGCCGGCTCATGGAGATCCGCGTGCCCTCTTTCCACGGCGATCTGCTGATTCTCCAGCTCCGGGCCGCGGAAGGTCAGATCCTTGTGAAGAAGGAGGCCCAGGCTGGCGTGAGGTGGGTGGAGGCTCCGCCGAGTTCTCGCGATGTGGCCATCAGTGCCGAGCTCCTGGCTCACCTCGAACTCACATCGGACGCCAAGGCCGCCGTCCTTTCTCTGGGCTTCGATCCCGTGCTCTGGGGCGTGCTGCGGCCCACCCTGCGCGTGCTGGGACTGATGGACTGACTAGGGTCTGTTTTCAAAGTGGGGTGTGGCCGCGCAAGGGGCACCGCCCAAGCGAGACAAGGAAGGCGACGATGGCAATAGCGGCACTATTGACGAGGAGCTTGACGCAGTATCGCGCCGGGCGCTGCCCCTTGCCCTCCGGGACGGGCCCAGCCGCGCGCCCAGCGGCGTCTGTGGCCCTGGCTCGGGCCTTTGGCCCTCGGGGCTTCGCCCCCGCCATCGGCTGCGCCGATGCGGCCCTATTCGCTGCGCGAATGGTGAACGACGAACCACGTCGCCCTGCGGCCACATCCTTCCTGGATCACGCGGCTGGACCCGTCGCGGCTCGCATCCACTTTGAAAGCAGACCCTAGTGATGGCCAAGAAGCTGGACGAACCCCAGGAGCGCGGGGACTTCTTCAAGTCCCTGGGGACTCTCTTTGCGGGGTTTGTGGCCAACCGTATCGAGGATGCTGTGACGGGCCTGGGCCCCAAGCTGCTGCGGCCCCCGGGCGCTTTAGATGAGTTCGAATTCCTCACCAAGTGCACCCGCTGCGACAAGTGCATGAAGGTCTGCCCGGAGAACGCCATCTTCCGGGCCGGGCCGAACGCGGGCCTGGCCCTGGGCACGCCCTACCTCGATCCCCGCAGTGTCCCCTGTTTTCTCTGCACCGCCCTGCCCTGCATCACCGCCTGCGAAGATGAAGCCCTGCTCTGGCCCCGGCTCACAAGGGCCGATGGCGCCGTAATCGAAGGGCCTCAGGCGGTGCGCATGGGCACCGCCCGCGTGAAGGCGGACCAGTGTGTGACCTGGGGCACCCTCGACCGCGAGGCCCGGGCCTGCCGGATCTGTGTGGATCGCTGCCCCTATCCGGAGCAGGCCCTGCGCATCGCCGAGCCGGCCGGTGGTGATCTGGTGGGACACCCCGTGGTGGCTGCGGACTTCTGCACTGGCTGCGGCATCTGCGTCTTCTCGTGTCCGGCGGAACCCGTGGCCATCCTTGTGGAGCCGCGACGGGACTGATTGAGCAAAGGCTCAAGCCCCACTCCAGCGGAGAGCCGCTTCGCCGAAAAGTGGCCCTGTGTCCGTCGTGGCTCAGTCCGGGCGGTCTTGTCGTTCAAATCGGAAGAGCATGTCCTTCAATCTGATGCCCCTTCCGTCGGTACGGAGTGGCGCTTCCTTCGAAGTGATTGACTGCATGCGTGTTCCTGAATGGCGCGAACGGTGCAATAGCAGAAAGGCCGAGGCGACTGCCCCAAGAAATTTGGATGGTACCCTTATGGCATTTGGTGCCCCCAGTCACCGTGGACTGGCAAGCCTGTCCTTCCCAATCTCCGAACGTCCCCGCGAGGTTTGCATGGCCTTCCTGTCCAAATGGCGAAACCTGGTGCATCTGGCCGGTGTCCTGCTGATGGCCCTGGCCCTCGCCTGCAGCGGGGGCGGGAGTGATCCCGCGCCACCCTATGAGGGCAACCTGCGGGTCTTCAACGACGGCAACCTCACCTTGCGGCACCTCTACGTCACACCCAGCAGCAGTTCCACCTGGGGCGTGGATCAGTTGGCCCCCAGCTACCTGCTGCCCACGGAGTCGCTCACCCTGACCCGCCTCTACCCGCAGACCTACGATGTCCAGGCGCGGTTCTCCGACGGCAGCTGGGACACGGTCTACGATGTGCGAGTCCTGGATGGCGTCACCACGGTGCTAGGCATGATGAACACAGGCAACGGTGCAGTGGACGTGTTCAACAACTCAGGCCTGACCATCCTCGAGATCTACCTCACGCCTGCTAACGCCAGCACCTGGGGGCCCAACCAGACGGACCTGCCGATCTACACAGGCCAGACCTTCACGCTGACCGGGGTCGCCCCGGGCACCTACGACCTGCGGGTGGTCTTCTCCAGCGGGAGCCCCCTGGACTACAAGGGCTTCAGCGTGACCTCGGGCACCGTCTACACCATCCAAGTGAACTAGGAGCGACCATGCGACGGACCCCGTTCCTCTTACCCTTGTTCCTGCTGGCCCTGAGCCTGCCGGCCTTTGCGGCGCCGCCCGAGGCGCCCCGGGCCGCGCACCGCACCCAGAACCTTCGTCCCGGACAGGGCGAACCCCGCGTGTGCGAGACGACGGCCGCCCGGACGGCGGCGCCACGCAAGGACAGCCAGGCACCGGGCGCGGAACACACCCGTGTCTATCGGCCCGCCAAGCCAGGGGAAGGGGCCCCCAAGGCCTGAAGCCGGGTGCGCCATGCGATATAGGCGGCTGTTGGTTTGCGGGACGCAATGGCCTTCACGCGATGCTGGACTCTTCCAGCCCTGAGACCTCGTAGGCGTTGAAACTGGAACGCACCAGGGGCCCGGCGTAGACGGTGGTGAAGCCCAAGGCTTTGGCTTTTGCACCGAGCTCGGCGAATTCGTCCGGGTGCACGTAGCGCTTCACGGGGAGCTGGTGGCGGGTGGGCCGCAGGTATTGGCCCAGGGTGAGGATGTCTACCTTGGCTTCGGCCAAGGCCTGGAAGGTGGTCATCAGCTCGGACTCGGTTTCGCCAAGTCCGAGCATGAGACCGCTCTTGGTTTTGAAGCCAGCCCCATACAGCGCTTTTCCCAACTCCTGCGCGTGCGCAAGCACGCGCAGGCTTCGCTCGAACTTCCCGGCGGGCCTTACCGCAGGATAGAGGCTGGGCACGGTTTCGGTGTTGTGGTTGAACACGGTGGGGCCAGCGGCCACCACCCGGGCCACGGCGTCGAGATCGCCCAGGAAGTCCGGCACCAGCACTTCCACGCCCACGCCGGGATTGCGCCGGCGGATGGCCAGGACGGTCTCGGCGAAGTGGGCGGCACCGCCGTCCGGCAGGTCGTCACGGTTGACAGAAGTCAGCACGGCGAAGCGCAGGTCGAGGGCGGCCACGCGCTCGGCGGTTTCCTCGGGTTCCCGTGGGTCCAGAGCCCTGGGCTTGCCACTCTGGATGCTGCAGAAACCACAGGCCCGGGTGCAGACTTCACCCATCAGGAGAAAGGTCGCCGTGCCGTGGGAGAAGCAGTGGGTGCGATTGGGACAGCGGGCTTCTTCACAGACCGTGTGCAGATGGGAGTCACGAAGATCCTTCTTCATGCCGTGCAGGTCGCCCAGCTTTAACCGTTCCCGGGTGATCCAGTCGGGCAGGCGGGGGTGTCCCTCGAGCACTTCGCGGCCCACGCGCTTCGAGAAACGAGGCATCCAGACTCCTGAACCTCCAGTTTCCCGTAAGATTCGGGAATGTCCAGATCGCTATCCCGCTTGCTGCGCCGGGAGCAGTTCGCCTTCCTGGCCCGGGACAAGGGGCCTTGGGCTGAGCATCTGGCAAGGGTGCGGACCTTCCTGGGCGAAGGCCTGCAGACGGCGGATCCGACTCGGCCGGTGTTGATCCTCGGCGCAGGCACGGGGCTGGAGGTGCCCTGGGCCCTGGCACCACAGTGGACCACGGGCTGGGATGCGGATCCCTGCAGCCGGTTGGGAACCGCCCTGCGGCACCAACGGTGGGCGCCCTGGGTCTTCGAGGATCTGACCGGGGGTCTGGCCGACCTGGAGGCCCTGACGCGCCGGGCCAGGGCGGAGCCCTGGTCCGGTCGCCGCCGGAACCAAGGAGCCGCGGCGAAACGCCTGGCGGGCCTGCTGCCTTCGCTGCACCCGGACCCGGCGGCCCTGAAGGCCTGGATCCTCGTGCGCCGTCCCGGCACCATCCTGGTGGCGAACGTCATGGGCCAGTTCGGGGTGGTGGCCGAACGGCTGGTAGAAACCACGCTCGGTTGGATGCCCTGGGAGCCGGATCCCGAGCGGGCCGATCCCTTGGCCGAGGCTCTGGAGGCCTGGACGCGGCGGGCGCTCACAGCCTTCCTGGGCGCGCTGCGGGACAGTGGCGCCGACCTCTGGCTGGTGCACGACCGAGCCGTGGTATTCAGTGGTGGGAATCTCGACCTCGGCCCCTGGGAGCCCGACTGGACGCGCCAGTTGCGGGCCAAGAGCCCGCCGATCGAGGCCAGTGATGCCCTGGCGGGGATCGACCTGGCGCTCGCCCTGGCTGGGTGCGACCTTGACCCAGGGAAAAGCGCCCGGTGGATCTGGCCTTTGGCGCCAAGGCAGCGCCACGTGATCGAGACGCTTGCCCTGCGCCGCCCTCAGGCTGGTGGCTGAATTGGGTGTGGCGACGGTCAACCCTTCCCCCCGCCGAAGGCGCCAAGGGCCATAATGATTTCCTTTGGGGTGTGCAGAATGTGGCGCGGTTCTGCCCGGCTTTGCGGCCACCCTTCACGGCCTGTGGCTGACACTCCGCTGATTCTGGAACCCTGACCAATGCCCTCATTCCGAAGATTCCTCCTGGGTCGGCGTCTCGCCAGCGAGGAGAGCCACGAAACCCGGATCAGCAATCCCATCGCCCTGGCCGTCTTCAGCTCCGATGCGCTGTCCTCGGTGGCGTACGCCACCCAGGAAATCATGGCGCCCCTCACAGCGGCGGTGGCGATCTTCGGCGCGGGGGTGCTGGGCTGGTCCTGGTGGGTGGCCCTGGGCATCGTGAGCCTGCTGCTGGTGCTGAACGTGAGCTACCGGCAGACCATCCACGCCTACCCCAGTGGCGGCGGCGCCTACCTCGTGGCCAAGGACAACCTGGGTGAGGTGGCGGCGCAGACCGCGGGTTCGTCCCTGCTCATCGACTACATCCTGACCGTGGCCGTGTCCATCTCGGCCGGCGTTTCGGCCATCGTCTCGGCCTTTCCCGCGCTGGATGCCCATCGCATCCTCCTCGCCGAGGGCATCATCGTCTTCATCGCGCTCATGAACCTGCGGGGCGTGAAGGAGAGCGGGCTGGTGTTCTCGGTGCCGACCTACGGCTTTGTGGTATGCATCCTCGCCCTGCTGGCCAAGGGCTTCTGGAACGTGGCCACGGGCCATGCCGCGGTCGTGCACGTGGCCACGGTCCACGTGGAGAATACGTCCAGGCTGGCGGCCCTGTGGCTCTTCGCCCGGGCCTATAGTGCCGGCTGCACGGCCCTCACCGGCGTCGAAGCCATCAGCAACGGCGTGACAGTGTTCAAGCCACCCGCCGCGCACAATGCCGCGAAGACCATGACCTGGATGGTGGCCACGCTGGGAACCATGTTCCTGGGCATCACCTTTCTCACCATCCACTACGGCTTGACTTATCACCCCGACGCGCCGGAAACCCTGCTGTCACAACTGACCCGGGCCATCCTGGGCGGCGTGGGTTCTGGGTTCCCTAAGCTGGCCTACCTCACCACCACAGGCTTCACCATGGCCATTCTGGCCCTGGCCGCCAACACCGCCTATGCGGACTTCCCGCGGCTCGCGGCGCTGCAGGCCAAGGACGGCTTTCTGCCCCGCCAGTTCACGAGCCAGGGCGACCGGCTGGTGTTCTCCAACGGCATCCTGATCCTGTCTGTGGCTGCGGGCATCCTGGTGCTCCTGTTCGGCGCCAAGGAGGACCACCTGCTACCGCTCTATGCCGTGGGCGTGTTCCTGGGCTTCACCCTCAGCCAGACGGGCATGGTGTTGCGGTGGTTCCGGCTGAAGGGTCCCCATTGGCACGTGAAGGCGCTGGTGAACGGCATCGGCGCCATCACGACGCTCGTCGTCATGCTGGTGATCGCCGTGACCCGCTTCACCCATGGCGCCTGGATCGTCCTGGTGCTGGTGCCCGCGATGGTGATGACCTTCTTCAACATCCACCGCCACTACATCCGCGTGAAATCCATCCTGGCCGGCAGCCGGGCAGACTTCATTGGCCCCCGCCGGAACCGCGTGGTGGTGCTGGTCTCGGGCATCCATTCGGGCGTGGTGCAGTCGCTGAACTACGCCAAGCTCATCGCCGCGCACGGCGACGTCGAGGCCATCACTGTGGACTTCCCGGATGAGTACGGTCGCGACAGCGCCGCCCTCCAGAAGCTGCAGGCGGATTGGCCACTGTACTGCGAAGGCATCCCCCTGCGGGCGCTCCGGAGCCCCTACCGCAAGATCGTGGAACCCATCGTGGATGAGCTGGATCGCATGCGGCGGGCCGAGCCCGAGTACACCACCACGGTCATCCTCCCGGAATTCGTCACGGGCCACTGGTGGGCGAACATCCTCCACAACCAGACGGCTTTCCGCCTGAAGGGCACGCTGCTCATGAAACCGAAGACCGTCGTGATCTCCATCCCCTATCACCTGGAACCGATCATCGAATAGGACGGGGGTGCCAGAGGGTCAGCGCAGCAGTGATGTGGGCCGCGACAGCAGCTCCTGGCCACTGAGCAACTCGCCAAGCGTCTGATGGCGCGGGCTGAGCACCATGCAGAAGAAGCTCAGGGGGAAGCAGGCCACCGAGATCAGGTGCACGAGGGAAAAGGTCATGCGGCGTTCGGGCGTGTTCTCGGGAAGGGTGACGCCGAAGGCACCCATCATCGGGGACTGCCCCGTGAGCACCAGGGGCGCCATGAAGAAGATCCAGGAGGTCGCGAGCAGGTAGGGGATGATCAAGGGCCAGGCCCCCACCAGCAGACGGCTGGGGGAAAGGCCCAGCAGCCAGGCCGGCAGCAGGAGTGCCAGACCCTGGACCAGGCCCAGCAGTAGCGCCTCGGTGACCTCGACTTTCACCAAGGGCCAGAAACTCGCGGAGGGCTCCTCAGCACCATGGGTGGACTGGACGACGGCGGTTGTCGGGGTTGGGAGCGGGTAGGGGCGCTCCAGTTCGCCAGGGGCGACCTCTACGGCCACAGCCGCCACGCGCCCCAAGGCGGGTGCCGTCAAGGTGCGGGAGGGTGGTTCCATCACGACCTGGGCCAGGGCGGAGGCCTGGAAGAGCAGCGGCCGGCCTTGCCGGGGTGGCGCCAGGGCCAGGCCGCATTCCGGGCACTCCGCCGCCAGCGGGGAAAGGTGGGTCTTGCAGCTGGGACAGGTGCGCCGGGTCGGGTTGGCCATGGGCTTCCACTATCGGACAAAGCGGGCCGATAGTGAACCACCTCGGCTGAAGGGCAGTGGTGTTTTCGCTTTACTCGTTGTCAAATTCCTGTTGCGGCGTCCAATGCCTGTGGGACCATCGATGGTTCGGGCCGGGTTGACCCCAGCGGAATATAGCGACGCCCCGGCCGAAAAGGACCTCACGATGACGACTGAAACCCTAGGCGCCTTCCACCCAAGCAAGCGGCCCTACCGGTTCACCATCCTGATCTTCATCAGCCTGCTGGTGCTGGGAAGCTACTTTGCCTACGACAGCATCGGGGCCCTCGAGACCACCCTGATGGCCGAGCTGCATCTCGACCGCAGCACCATCGGCTCGCTCTACACGGCCTATTCCGTGGCGGCTATCGCCATCGTGTTCTTCGGCGGCATGCTCTACGACAAGCTGGGACCGCGCAAAGCCAGCCTGCTGTTCAGCATCCTGGTGTTCCTCGGCGCCGTCATCGTCGCCGTGGCCAAGGGTAAGTGGATGCTGATCTTCGGCCGGCTGATCTTCGGGGCGGGTTCGGAGTCCCTCATCGTGGTCCAGAGCGCCATCATCAGCCGCTGGTTCAAGGGCAAGGAGATGGCCATGGCCTTCGGCATCGCCCTGACCCTCAGCCGGGTGGGCACGGTGTTCGCCTTCAATACCGAGGAGCTCATTGCCGACCACTTCCACAGCTTCAGGGCCGCCCTTTGGGCCGCGGCCCTGCTCTGCCTTTTTTCGGTCCTTTGTAACCTGGTGTTCATCGCCATGGATCGCCACGGCGAGAAAGTGCTTTCGCTGGCCAAGGCCGAGGCCGGAGACAAGATTGTCTTCGCCGACCTGAAGAAGTTCACCTCGTCCTACTGGTTCGTGGTGCTGCTCTGCGTGACCTTCTACAGCGCCATCTTCCCCTTCACGGCCCTGTCCTCGGACATGTTCCACGACAAGTGGGGCATCCCCGCCGTAACGGTAATGAGCGGGGGCTTCCTGTCCAAGGTGTTCTACAACTTCACCCACATGTTCAACACCGCCGGAGGCATCACCAGCATCACCATCGCGGCCTCCATGATCTTCGCGCCCTTCGCTGGCGGCCTGGTGGACCGCTTCGGCCGCCGCGCCTCCCTCATGGTGGTGGGCTCCCTGCTGATGATTCCCGCCCACCTGATCCTGGGCATCACCCACTGGAACCCCATCCCCATGATGGCCCTGTTGGGCGTGGCCTTCGTGCTGGTGCCCGCCGCCATGTGGCCCTCGGTGCCCCTGGTGGTGGAGGAGAAGCGGGTGGGCACCGCCTTTGGTCTCATGACGGCGATTCAGAACGGTGGCCTAGCCCTCTTCCCCCTCCTGAACGGCTGGCTGCGGGATAAGACCGGCAGCTACACCGCCACCCAGGTCATGTTTTCCTGCCTCGGCGGCGCGGGTCTCGTTTTCGCCTTCCTGCTGCTGCGCTCCGACCGGCGCCATGGCGGCGTGCTCGAGGCGGGCGCCCAAACCAAGGTCTGACCAGGGGTCGGCCCCGGGTAGACTGGGACCAGTTTCCGGAGGATGCATGACCCTGTGGCGAAGGATCCTAGCGCGCCTGGCCCTGGGCCTGATGGGCGCCGCGGTCCTTCTGCTCTTGGTCGCCTGTGAATCCGGGTCTGGCTCCGCGCCGCCACCACTGCCGCCGGCCCAGGTGCAGGTCACGCCCCAGGATCCGATCCCCGTCTACGCCCGAGACACCCTCGCCTACATTCGCCAGCATGCCTTTTCGCCGCCCAGCTATGTGGGCGGCCGGATCTACGGGAACTACGAAGGCCAGCTGCCCCGCTACAACGCTCGGCGCAAGCGCATCGAGTACCGCGAATGGGACGTGCGCCCCAAGGCCGAGGGCCACAACCGGGGAGCCGAGCGCCTGGTCACCGGCAGCGACGGGCGGGTTTGGTACACCGCCGATCACTACCGCACATTCGTCGAAGTGAAATGACGAAGCCGGCCTTCGCGGCCGACCCAGCCTGGGCCCTGGCCCAACCCTGGCGAGGGTCTGCGGAGGCTCTGCTGGAGGCCACGGCGGGCCTGGCGCCTTCGTGGCGGCTGCGCGGCTCCCGCATGCGCACCAAGCAGGCCCTGCTAGAGGAGTGGGCGGCGGCCCTGTTGTTTCCGCCCTATTTCGGCGACACCTGGGACGCGCTCCGGGATGCCCTGTCCGAACTTCCCGAGGGCGGAACCTTCCTGGTACTGACGGCCGACCAACTCTTGCAGGACGCCCCAGCCAGGGAGTCCGAAATCCTCTGGCAGGTGTTGCGGCAGGTACAAGAAGACCTGCGTCCAAAACCCTTCCGACTGGTGCTGCAGGTGGAGCCCGAGGCCTACCACACGCTCGCGGAAGGCTTGCGCGCCCTGGGGATGGCCTAGTGGGGCGTCTTCGCCTGGAACGACGCCAAGGCCCGCAGTGCCTCGGCCTGGACCTTGGCCCGGAACCAGGGCGTCCAGCCCAGCAGGAAGCCCGTGACACCGAAGGCCTGCGTAGCCCAGGCCCAGAAGCTGAAACGGTCGCGATGGGTCCGGATGAGCCCGTCCTCCAGGGTGAAGGTTGCCTCGATGCGGTTGAGCACGGGCCGTCCGGTGCGGGTGAAGGTGTACCGGGCCTCCCAGTGGGCTTTCACCGTCTGCCCAGCTTCACCGAGGATGTGATGGGTGACCGCGAGATCCGCGGACCGGCCCAGGAGCAGGGTCCACATGGCACAGACAGCTGCGCGATCCAGGGGGCCGAAGGCTGGATCCTCGAAGGTGGCCTCGGGGTGGTAGCAGGTGGCCATGCCGGCGGCGTCCCGCCGGGCAAAAGCCTCGTAGAACCTCGTCACCACGGTGGACTGGGCCATCAGAACTGGGCCTTGAAGGCATCGAAGGCTTTGCGGAGCTCCGCGAGTTCCTCGCGGAGATAGACAAGCTCGGCCTCCAGTTGATCCATGCGGGCCGTCTTCGCGGGTTGGGCTTCGGCCATGGATGCGGGCGTCCCTGCCACTGGGGCACCCGCCAGCAGGTGGGCCACCCGGGCTTCCCGGGCGCCGGGGGCCCGGGCCAGGCGCAGCACCAGGGGCGGCTCGGCGTCCATCAACACGGCCAGGCAGGCCTCCAGCTCGGCGAGATCCGGGAAGGCGTACATGCGGCGGGTGTTGGTGCGCAGTTCGCCAGGCGTCTGCGGCCCCCGCAGCAGCAGCTCCGCCAGCAAGGCCGCCTCCTGCACCGAGAGGTTCCAGGTGGGTTTGGCCGTGTGGGCGATCTTCAGCACCCGCCCTGGCCAGTGCTCTGCGAGGCCCCGGCGGATGAGGCCAGTCACGGCTTCCTGCACCTCGGGCTCGGTCACCACCAGCACCGGCTCCCGGTTGCTGGACTGGTTGCAGGCGTTCACCAGGGTGTTCAAGGAGAGGGGGTACACGTCGGGTGTGCTGAGCTGCTTTTCCAGCAGGCAACCCAGAACGCGGCACTCCAGGGGGACGAGGTCGAGGATGGACATGGGGCATTATCCCTCAGGCGAGCGCCGCCCCACAGGTTCTCACCCCGGCCTCTGCCTGAAAGGGAAAGGCCGCTGGGTCAGAAATTCAAAAAAACAATTGACGATGGTCACATCGCCAATTGATGCACTCGGCCCATAGTGGTCTCCATCCAGATGATCTCTAACTCGTCAATGCCAGGAACTTGATACCCCCGCCGTCCGGGGTCGGGCGAACGCTGCCCCGCTCCACGACGGCCCAACCGAATAGCGAGAAAGGACCAAGCGTATGCCCTGGAACCAGAACTACGCCGCACTCAACGGGAGCCTCCTCCTGACGGCCCTGGTGGTGGCCATCCCCATCTTCTTCCTGTTCTGGGCGCTGGCGGTGAAGCGCATGAAGGGCCATGTGGCAGGTGTCCTCACGCTGCTCATCACCATCATTATCAGCGTGCTTGTCTACAAGATGCCGATCTCCGCGGCGCTTTCGGCCTCCGCCCTGGGCATGCTCACGGGCCTCTTCCCCATCGGCTGGATCATCCTGACCGCGGTGTTTCTCTTCAACCTGACCGTGGAATCCGGCCAGTTTGAGGTCATCAAGAGCTCCATCTCCTCGCTCTCGCCGGACCGCCGCATCCAGGCGCTGCTCATCGCCTTCTCCTTCTCCGCCTTCATGGAAGGCGTGGCTGGCCAGGGTGCGCCCGTGGCGGTGGCCGCGGCCATGCTCATCGGTCTGGGCTTCCCGGCGCTGCCTGCGGCTGTCATCTGCCTTGTGGCCAACACGCCGCCCGTGCCCTTCGGCCCGGTGGGGGTTCCCACCATCATGATGTCCACCGTGACGGGCATTCCTGCCACCACCATGGCGCGCGCTGTGGGCATCGACATGGCCTTCATGGCGCTCATCATCCCCTTCTTCATGGTGGTGGTCATGGTGGGCTTCAAACGGGCCAAGGAAGTGCTGCCCGCGGCCCTGGTAGCGGGCATCAGCTATGCCGCCGCCTCCCTGGTGGTGTCCACCTACTTCGGCCCCGAACTGCCCGCCATCACGGCCTCGGTGTTCTCGCTCATCTGCCTGGTGGTCTTCATCAAGTTCTGGCAGCCCAAGACCGTCTGGAATTTCCCGGAAGATGCCGCCACCACGGTCGTCACGGGGACCTCCTATTCCGCGGGCCAGATCTTCAAAGCCTGGTCGCCCTTTCTCATCCTCATGGTCGTCATGGGGATCTGGGGCACGCCAATCTTCAAGAACTACGCCGAAAAGACTCACCATTGGTTCCTGGCGGTGCCCAAGTGGCCGGGACTGGACGGTGTCGTGTTCAAGACTGCGCCCATCGTGGCCAAGCCCACCCTTTATGCCGCCAGCTACAAGTGGCAATGGTTCACCGCCCC